>JAZORG010000053.1:0-9493 GCA_045656465.1 Christensenellaceae bacterium | reverse complement strand
TTTTTTCTGTCTTTTTTGTTTTTTCCATTACGGGTTGATGAGGGCATTTGCGTATGCAAATCATTTAGTTTCTAACCGAGTTTTTTGTTTTAAATAAAATAATACTAAAGTATTGCATTTTTTCTATTTTTTAAGTAAAATAATAATATAGAAAATTATAACAAGGAGGCATTATGGAAGATAAACGTAAAATTAAAGTAATAATTGATACTGACCCTGGTGTAGATGATTCAGTTTGCCTCATTTATGCTTTTTTTGACGAGAACATAGACATAAAACTTTTAACGTCTGTAGTGGGCAATGTAAATATTGATCTAGCCACAAGGAATCTTTTACACCTTGTAGATTTATACAACGTTGATATTCCTGTTGCAAAGGGCGCTTATAAGGCAATGAAAAGAGTTAGCCCAACGGCTGAATTCATACATCAAGAACACGGGTTGGGAGGATACATTCCTCCAACAAACATTCATCACAACGTAATTAAAGAACACGCTGTAGATGCTATGTATAAAGTTATAATGGATGGTGACGGAGATATAGTACCCATCATTCTTGGTCCACACACAAACATAGGTATGCTCATTGAAAAGTATCCCGAAGTTATAAACAAAATACCCAAAATTGTTTTTATGGGTGGCTCGCCATTCGGTACGCCAGGATATCCCGACCACATCTCGTTTAATATTTCTTCAGACCCTGAAGCGTTTAAGATTGTATTAGACAGCAAAATTCCGCTCATAATGTTACCATCAAGTATAGGTAGAAGGAACGCTCATCTTGATGAAGAATACGTTAATAAACTGCAAAAAATAAACGATACAGGAAAACTTATGCACAAAATGTATTCGCTTTATTGGGAACCAGGCTACCCCGATAAACGAGTAGCAACAAATGATATATGTGCTCTCTTTGCCCTAGTTTACCCTGAAATTTTCAAAAGTGAAAAGGTTAGCGTAACTGTCGATTTATATGACGTACCTGGCAAAACGTGGGTAGAGTTTACTAAAGACGGCAACGTGGATTTAATCACCGACCTTGACAGACAAAAATTCCTTGATATTTTAGATAATGATTTAGAGCGATTAAACCACATTTCACTTAATATATAACCAAAAACGGTTTGCAATTTTGCAAACCGTTTTATCTTTTTTATTAAATTAAGCAATCGTATAAAATTATACTCTCTCGTTTATTATTTCTTACCGCTACCTTGCTTAAATGCCATATTTGAATAACCGCTATCAGAGTTAAGGTCTTCTAAAAACTTCTTTCTTTGATACTTATATACCTCATCATCATATACGGGTGTTCCTGTGCCGTGTGTAGGCCAAACGTCCTTTCCTGCAACCTTTACGTCTGTACAAGCAACGTCGTTACGCCATTTATCTCTTTCCTCTTTGGTTCGAAGATTAGGAATTTCCATAGGAACGTTTCCATTTAATATAGAACGGAAGGCAAAATGTCCAGGTAAACACATATCCAACGCTTCATAAACGTCAATTATATCCGCATCTTTGTTTCCAAGAAGTTTTTCAACAAAGAAATACATTGAATAAAAGTCCGAACCGCCGTGCCCGAAATGTTCGCTATTACCCTCACCTACCTTAGGAAGATAAGTTTCTCTTTTAAGCGTATATGCGCCTGAATATTCGTCTGAAATAATGTTAATTCTAGTCGAGGCTCCGTTATCTTCGCTTTCTCTAGATGTTTCCATACTGCCTTTTCCGCCGTACATACTGTACCATACGGAATGTGTATATAAACCGCCGTGCAAGCTCTTGACTGTTGCGCCATTTTCAAGTTTAACAATTTCCATACCAAATATTCCGCCTTTTTTACCTATGCGCATTACTCTTTCACCTATAGGACCTTCAATACCTACAACAGATACTGGGCGGAGACCTGTAATATGAATAATCGGACCTAATGAGTGGGTGCAGTAAAATGTTGAATACATATTGTTACGCCAATGGTCTTTATCGCCATAAGCAATACTTGGCCAAATAGATTCGCAGTTGTGCACGTATTCACATTCAGCATATTCAATTTCACCTATTTTTCCTTGTTCATACTGCCTTTTCATTTCATAAGGGCCGGGAATATAACAGTAGTTTTCACCGTATGCATAAACCAAACCGCTTTCCTCCACAGCCTCTACGAGTTCTACAGCCTCTTTCATGTTTTGGCAGGGCAAAACTTCGCTAAAAACGTGTTTTCCCTTTTTTAATGCACGAATTGCAAAAGGAGCGTGTTCATTAGCATAATTTGCTAAAACTACAGCATCCATATCGTGTTCAATAAAGTTATCAAAATTATCATAATATGTTATATCAAGCCCCTCGTTGGCTTGCTTTTGCCTTTCAAGCCCTTCTTTCCACTTATCGCAAATAGCGACAACCTCTGCATTGCCTGCAATTTTACAGTAGTTAATCATACTCGTTCCACGATATGCACCTAGAACACCTATTTTAATTTTTCTACCCATTTTTATCTCCTTTGGGATTCGTTTTCTTTATTATATCATTGAGAAATAATTATGTAAATAGAATTTTTCCCTAAATATATGTAAAAATTCCATTTATTTGATTGATTTTTTATTCAATATATAATACAATACTTAAAAAAGATAAAGGACAACTATTATGCAAGAAAATAACGTATGTATGTTTATCCCAACAAATAACCATCCAAATGACATACACATAATACACTTTGTTTTAGAAACAAAAAAACAAATTTTTAACGGTTGGAAAAGTTTAGCATTTTACAGAATGCACGTTGTATTAAATGGAGAGGGCGTTCTTCACACACACAATGGGGAACACCGATTGCATAAAGGCGACGTGTTTTTTTGTCTCCCTGCCTGCCCATTCGCCATTCAAAGCATAAAAGAATTTAAGTATTCATACGTAGGTTTTTTAGGTAAAGAGGCAAATAAACTCATAGATGAATTAAAAATCAACGTTAATAACTGTGTTTTTACCAACCTTGAAAGCGTTGCTCAAATTTGGGAAAATGCGATTAAGTTACCATCGGAAACGTCTAATTTATTTTCAAAAGGTGTTGTGTATTTTACCTTTGCTCAAATGATGGCTAAAAACATACCAACTCTCTCAAAGAAAAAAGAATACAATACAGCTTCTTTAATCAAAAAATATATTGACGAAAATTTCTCAGATGCTAATCTTTCGCTTGATAGTATTTGTAAAAATTTATCCTACAATCCGAAATACACTTCAGCAATCTTTAAGAGTGAATTTAAGATTACGTTTAAGGAATATCTAAATATTATTAGAATAAATAACGCCTGCGCCCTTATGCAAAAAGGGTTTACAGGCATTAAAGACATTGCATCACTTTGTGGATTTAATGATGCGCTTTATTTTTCCAAAGTGTTTAAGAAAAAAATGCAAATTACTCCCACCAATTACCTTGTTGAACTATCAAATCAAATTCGATAAATAACCCCTTACGTTTAGTGGCGTATCGATAAATCTTATCGATACGCCACTAAACTAAAGAGTTTTTACACTAGATAAAATGTACAAGATGATAGTTTTTTTCGTTTTAATTTAAGTCTTTTCCCACTTTCCATAACGTAATAATACCCCTCTTTATAGGGACAATCATTACATGTAGCGTTTAAATTTGCTTTCATAGGACAATGTCGCAAAGTCATATATGCAAAAGGTGCAATATTATCTTTGTTTTCCGCAAAGATAATAGGAATATTATAAATCTCTGCCGTATAATCATTATAAACGTTAAGCCCACCACCTATAACCGCAACGTTTGGTAACGACAAAGCGTAATAATTGTTGGCTACAACTTTTATACCTGTAATAGTTATTATGTTTTCTAATATCTCAATATCTTTTTTTGTTGCAAAATTTGGGGTATCAAGAAATGCGTTTCGATTTTCCGTTTCACATTTTTTAATAAACTTTTTTACTTCCTCTATCAAATAATATTGCGGTGAATATATAATGTTTTTACTCCTAAATTCTCCGTCAGCATATTCTGTAAATTCAAACTGCGAAAGACGTAAATGATTTGAGGGTAACTTTATTTCCTTAATAGTTTTATCACGCTTATATTTACTCACAATTTCAGAGTGAATTTTAGAAAATACATTCCTTCTAAACTCATTTAATGCCTTTTTCTGAATAAACACATTGTCAAGTGCGCATATGTTTAATTTTGCATTAAAGATTTCACTCTTATTAAAATTATCTTCTATTTCTTCCTTTTTTAAGGGCGAGGTTTTTGCAACAACAGCAATCTCTCCGTCAACTGCAACTTTTTTATCACCGATTATAAACTCTGCCCTTATTCTTTGCTCATTTTTTACTGTTAAATCAATATTTACGTCAACTCTTTTTGTCTGTTCTCTAACAGAACTCTCTTGTCTTTCGTCAACTATAAGATTTAACGTATCGCCTTCATTTATATTTTGAGTTGTTGTGATTCTATATTTATCGCCCTTTTTCATTAAATCATGTGCGGTAACAACACACTTTTCTTCCTTTCCCTTAAACACCTTAAACGTGGATTTCGGGTCAATTGTTAATGATGAAGTAAAGAATACTTCGTTAAAGGTTTTTCCTTTTTTAACCCTATCAACTTTGGCACAAAATATTCCAATATGATTTTGCACGTCAGATATAATATTGCCGTTACCGTCAAAATACCCCTTTGTAAAACCTCTATTAAATGCTAATTTCAAGGTTTTATTATCTACTTTATTTCCATTTAATGCCTTAAAATATTCACGGGTAACAGATGCAACGTAAAAGGCTCTTCTTGCCCTACCCTCTATCTTTAAGTGGGTAACTCCAGCGTTTTCCAACTCTTTAAGCGATGTTGAAAGGTTAAAATCTTTTGCACTTAAAAGATAACCTTTTTTTATTTGATTATCCTTAAAACAAAATTTATAAGGCAAACGGCAAAGTTGCTTACATACGCCTCTGTTACCGCTTGCATTATGTAAATATGAACTTAAATAGCAATTACCTGAAAAACTAACGCACAGAGCACCGTGCGCAAAATATTCTATCTCAATTGGTGAATTGTCTTTTATTCGCTTGATTTCTTCTAACGGAGTTTCCCTTGCAAGAACAACCCTTTTAAATCCAAACTTCTCTATTTGCTTCACACCCTCAAGGTTATGAATCCCCATTTGGGTACTTGCGTGTAAAGTCATAAAAGGATAATCACGGTGAAGTATTTGCGCTAGTCCTAAATCTTGAATTATAAAATAATCTACCCCTAAATTATAAGCGTTTACGGCAGTTTTTACAGCATCTGCAATTTCTTCGTTTGTAAAAAGAATATTTATCGCAAGATTAACTTTAACCCCATAAAGGTGTGCAAAATCAACGGCATCACCTAACGTTTCCATTGTAAAACCGTCTATATTATTTCTTGCATTAAATTGATTTATTCCGAGGTAAACTTCATCTGCGCCGTTAAACACAGCCGCTCTTAAACATTCAAAGTTTCCTGCAGGTGATAGAATTTTCATATAAATATTATACCACAAATATACGCATAAAGAAAACAATTTAACATAAAAGTAATTTTAGATAAAATAAAAGGAAAAATGCAAAAAAATAAAAAAATTATAAAACGAACGATAAAACGCTTGTAAAAATTAAAATGATTTGTTACAATATGTAAGCAAATTAAATAGGGGTATCGCCAAGCGGTAAGGCAACGGACTC
The DNA here is from genome assembly GCA_045656465.1 of Christensenellaceae bacterium. Classification (GTDB taxonomy): domain Bacteria; phylum Bacillota; class Clostridia; order Christensenellales; family Borkfalkiaceae; genus UBA1259. Next base: position 3,767 of record JAZORG010000053.1, on the reverse strand, counting down.
TGACTCCGTCACTTCGGTGGTTCGAATCCATCTACCCCTGCCAAAAAACACGCTATCCTTTTGGGTAGCGTGTTTTTTTGTTGTTGGGTAATGCTTTGAGCCATAGCCGACTTCTGTTTTAAATTTTATGTTTATATCGTAATTAAGTGTTTATAACTTGATTTATTTTGCATTGTATTATATAATAATCAAAAAAACACAGGATAGTAAAATATGGATTTTATAATTCTTTCCTCTAGCGATAAAATTTTTTACCGCCAAACCATTATAGAAATGATGGAAGAGAGTGATAATGATTTTATTCCACCTCTTTCTAAACGCACATCTACAACACAACAAAATCTTTTGGAAGAAAACGTGGGTGAAAACAGCGTGATCCCCTACTTTAACCAAATGAACGAACAAATGATTTTAGGAGCATTTGAAGAGGAAAATTTGCTCGGTTTTGTTTCTTTTAAAGAAAACTACGTTAACGAAATAATAGAAGAAAAATTTTTACCGAATATTTATCTCTCCACACTTATATTAAAAAAGGAGGCAAGAGGCAGAGGTTTAACACAAAAAATGTATGACTTTTTATTTAATAACCTTTACCCCGATAGAAGCATATTTACTAGAACGTGGTCAACAAACTTTGCCCATCTTAAAATATTAAGTAAATTCGGTTTTCAATGTATTAAGACAATACCGAACGACAGAGGCAATCAAATAGACACCGTTTATTTCGCAAAATTCAAATAAGAATATTTATGTAAAAAACACCTAATAAGGTGTTTTTTTAATTGTATAGCGAAAAAACGCCAAAAAATAAAACATTGTGGCATTTTAATTTTTATGCAATAACAACCCCGAACACCCCGCTAAACATTAAATACATAAGCGGAATTGTTACTATACTTAAAACAGTAGTTAACAAGACAAACACGGATGCCGAATCCCCATCGCTGTTAAATTTAACGGCAAAAAGCGTGGTGCTTGTTGCAGAGGGCATTGACATCAAAAAGAATAACGTATATTTAACTACAACGCTACAAGGCAAGAACGAAACGACAAGCATTGTGATTATAGATGCCAAAACAAGTTTTAACAAGCATACGAAATACGACCATTTATCTAAAAACAACTGCTTAAGTTTAATATTAGCAAGACGCATTCCTATAACCGTCAAAGAAAGTGGTGTTACCATATCACCCACAGCATTAAAACTTACCGAAAGTTTGGTTAAAAAGGAATCTAAAACCGAATTTTCTGCACCCAATGAGGAGAGTGGTTGTTTTACTATAAAGAAATACAATAGCCCTAAAACTACAGCAATCAACGTGGGATTAAATATAATTTTTTTAAGTGAAATATTCTTTTTATCCTGTGTAATTATGTACACCCCAACCGTCCAGTTGAAGATATTAAAAATGGCAATAACCATAGCGGCATAAATAATAACATCTTCGCCATAAGAACTACCGCCAAAAATCATCGTCAACAAAGGCAATCCCATATATCCGCAATTACTAAAGCACATTGCATATCTAACAATTTTTTTCTTTTCGGAATTGTCTTTGTTTCTTATAAACAAAAAAGCCAACGCAAAAAAAATCAAGTGTACAACAATGGCAAGACCTGCCACTATTAAAATATTTACGGCAACATCAGAGCTATAATTTTTCTGAAAACTCATAAAAACAAGCAAAGGCTGACATCCATATAATACCAATGCAGAAAACGCCTCGCCTGCTTTTTCAGGCAAAATCTTAAATTTTTGAAGCAAAAATCCCGGAACTGCCATTATTATTAAAGATATAACCGATATGAATACGCTTAAAAAATCTATTGTCATTTGGGGTTTTCTTCCTTATACTTTTTCAACTCTTTTTGATAAGATAATTCGTCTTTTATCATAACGCACTTTCCACTTTTTAAATACTCCGCCAAAGCCTTTTCGTCATTAAGGTCTTCAGGAATAAACGCTCCGCCTATTATCGGCTGGTCTGGGGCGTGAAAGTCGTTGCCTGAAATTTTAACTAGATTATTATCTTCACAAAATTTTTCAGCAAGAATATTAAAATTATAGTGGTGGAAATGGCTGTTGAAAAATTCTGCGCCGTGCATATATTTAGGATCACCTGCAACTACCCCATAACGGAAAGGATGCGTTTGATACATTAATATATTGTGTTTTTCAGCCAATGCAAACAATTCAACTTGAGTTAAGTTATACAAATACTCGTTTTGATACAAAAACTCTTTATCAAATCCTAATAAAATATATTCTGTTCCCAAAGGCTCTGTTGCAACTTCTGCTCCAAAAAAAGTTTTTATCCCAACTTTTTCGCACTCGGTTTTTACCTCGTTATACAACGAGAAAAAATGATCTATTTTACCCTTAAAAGTCGTTTGCGGATAAACCTTTTCAAATGCATTGCGGTAATAGTGGTTTGTAACTACTATAGCACCATACCCCTCGTCCTTAAACCTTTTCGCAATATCTTTTGGAGAGGTTAGAGCGCACCAACTTCCGCCAAGACTATGAATGTGCAGTTCAACTTTTATCATAAATACTTTTTCAACTCCTTAAAACCATCAAAAGAATCCATTAATTCATTCATTGCTAAAAATACTGCTGTAGTATCAAATCTAGCGTCGTGATATCCAGCCTCAATATCAAACAACTTTTCTGATGCCGACTTTATTTGAAAATCTTTAATATCCAAAAATTCGCATAGTTCGGATAGTTTGGGATATTTGTATCCCTCACCCCTCTTTCTCGCAAGTTTACATAATGAAACGGTATTTTTCATTGAGCAAAACTCTTTTTTAACGGAGAAAATTTTACTTACTCTTTCAAACTCTGCATTCATAAACATAAAGTCAAACGAAGTGTTGTGTGAAACAACTAAATCAGCAGAGGAAAAATCTTTTTCAATAACATCTAAAAAGTGCTTAAATTTCTTTCCTCCCGATAAAACCGAAAGTTTTTCAGGAGAAAAGCCGTGTACTAAAAATGCGCTATATTCCATGCTGTCAACCGTAAAGAAGAAATTCCTGCTAAATATCTTTTCTTTTTCTTGCATTATGTATGAAAGCTGACAAATCTGACCGGGGTGAAGCCCCGTTGTTTCCGTATCAAAATAAATAATCATAATTCTAATCAAAAGGGCAAAACGAAAACCGTTTTGCCCGATATGTTTTACTTTTAATTATGCCGTAAGAATATCTGCGTATCTGCTTTCGTACTTAACTACGTAACCGCCATCTCCGTAAACATACTTATTGAGAATTTCATTTTGTTTTTCCGTTAAAGCACCATTTACTTTTGTAGATGCAACGCTTTCAAACAAGGTATAAAGGAAATGGTCGCTATATTCTTTATTATCCCAATCGGCAAGCATTGTTTTGAGTTCCTCTTCCCAATTCTTTGCCCCATAAACATCGTCAAGATAATCCTCTAATGTTGCAAAGTTATAACCGCTATCAACCTTTTCAGAGTAGAAAACCTTTTCAGAGTAGAACATAATGTGATAACCGTAATCGGTTGCAACCATTATATAACTCTTATCGCCCATCTTCTCAATAAGTTCTCTTCCTGCATCGGCAAACTCTTGCATATAAGTTTCATTTTTTCCAGGTGCGGGTACGGGAGTAATTGAATAACCTTTATAAGTGTTAAGCGAACCGTCATCCGTTGAAAAAGCGAAGATAAGTTCGTTTATTCTTTCATCATAGTCGTCTTTTGCTACCGTTGTGTTTACTTTTTTATAAACTGAAACGTT
>JAZORG010000052.1:0-5148 GCA_045656465.1 Christensenellaceae bacterium | reverse complement strand
CTTTAATTTTAAGGGTTTAGAAACAAGCAAGACAAGGCACGTGATGCGTTTGGGATGAGATAGAACGTCTGTTCATCGAAGTCTAAACGCAAAACAGTAACGAAGTATTGCGAAGTTTACACGCTTTAATTTTAAGGATTTAGAAACAAGCAAGACAAGGCTCGTGATGCGTTTGGGATGAGATAGAACGTCTGTTCATCGAAGTCTAAACGCAAAACAGTAACGAAGTATTGCGAAGTTTATATACCCTTAAAAAAGTTATTCTAAACCTTTAGCCTTTCTTTTAAGTCTAGTTTCAGTATCTAATGTTTTCTTTCTCAAGCGAACGTTTTTAGGTGTAATTTCAAGCATTTCATCGTCGTTTATAAACTCCATAGCCTCTTCTAGACTCATAAGTTTAGGAGTTTCTAAACGGAGCGCATCATCACTACCCGATGCTCTAGTGTTTGTAAGATGTTTTTTCTTACATACGTTTACGCTAATATCTTCACTTTTTGGAGAAACGCCAACTATCATTCCTTCATAAACTTGTGTACCTGCTCCGATAAAGAGTTGTCCTCTGCCTTGTGCATTAAACAAGCCATAAGTAACAGCCTCTCCCGTTTCAAATGCAACGAGCGAACCTGTTGAACGCCTTTCGATATCCCCCTTAAACTCTTCGTATCCATAAAAAATAGTATTGAATACACCTTCGCCACGGGTTTCAGTTAAAAACTGACTCTTGTATCCAAAAAGACCTCTTGCAGGCACTTTAAATTCAAGCCTTATTCTGCTACCGATATTTTCCATCTGCAACAATTCGCCTTTTCTAACGCCCATACTTGAGAACACACTACCTGTTTTATCTTCTGGAACGTCAACGACCAATCTTTCCATAGGCTCTAAAATTGTGTCGCCATCTTTTTTATACATTACTTTTGGCGCACCCACTTGAAATTCATAGCCCGAACGACGCATTGTTTCAATCAATATAGAAAGGTGCATTTCCCCTCTACCACAAACCCTATACGAATCGGCAGAATCGGTTTCCTCAACCCTTAAAGAAACGTCTTTTAACATTTCCTTAAATAACCTATCCCTCAAATGCCTTGTTGTAACAAATTTACCTTCTTTTCCTGCAAACGGACTATCGTTTACCGAAAAGAGCATTTCTACTGTAGGCTCTGAAATTTTTACAAACGGCACAGGCTCAACTAGTTCTGGTGAACAAATAGTATCTCCTATCGAGATGTTTTCCAACCCACTAACACATACTATATCGCCAGCCTTTGCATCTTCAACAGCTACACGGCTTAAGCCTTCAATTTGGTATATGCTTACGAGTTTACCTTTAACCTCTTTGCCTGTAACGTTATAGTTACAGGTTTGCACTTCGTGATTGACTGCAATTTTGCCTCTCTCAACTCTTCCAATTCCTATTCTACCAACGTATTCGTTATAGTCTATAGAAGAAACTAGCATTTGGAAAGGTCCGTCCATATCCACTTCTTGAGGTTCAAAATGATTAACTATTGCATCGAATAAAGGCGTTAAATCCGTACCTGGAACTTTACAATCGGTGCTAGCCGTTCCCGCCCTACCTGAACAGAATATAATGGGACTATCTATTTGGTCGTCGCTTGCATTCAAATCAAAGAGTAACTCTAAAATTTCATCTTGCACTTCTGAAAGTCTAGCATCTGGTCTATCTATTTTGTTTACGACAATTATTAGTTTATGGTTAAGTTCAAGCGCCTTTTGCATAACAAAACGTGTTTGTGGCATAGGCCCTTCGCACGAATCGACAAGAACTATTACTCCGTTAACCATTTTTAAGACACGTTCAACCTCTCCACCGAAGTCAGCGTGTCCGGGCGTATCAACTATATTTATCTTAACACCGTTATAAAAAGCAGAAGTATTTTTTGCAAGTATGGTTATTCCACGTTCCCTTTCTAAATCACCCGAGTCCATAACTCTGTCCATTACTTCTTGATTATCTCTAAATATACCGCCTTGCTTAAGCATTTCGTTGACAAGCGTCGTCTTGCCGTGGTCAACGTGCGCTATTATAGCAACGTTTCTTACGTCTGTTCTTTTCAAATTATTACCCTGTCCTTTTTTATAAATTTCAAACGTTTTCCCTTTTTTTATAAAACGGCAAGGAGAGCAATCAACGTTTTGCCGTCCTTTATTTGTCCGTTTTTAATCATATCTTTTAATTTATCTTTTTGTATCCATACGCAGTCTAAAAACTCACCCTCATCAAGGTGCATTTGTCCTTGAGAAATATCTTTAGCCCTGTAAATGCGTATTATTTCGTTAGTATAGCCTGGCGACGGATAAACGTCAAACATTTTCTCCACTCTGCCCGCTATAATTCCGCCCTCTTCTTCAAGTTCTCTTATAGCCGTCTGCTCGGGACTTTCTCCCTCATTAAGTTTCCCTGCAGGAAGTTCTAAAAGTTCTTCCTTATATGGGTATCTGAATTGTTTTACAAGTAAAATCTTATTGTCTTTTTCACAAAGCACGCAACTTCCGCCACTATGCTCTATAACCTCTCTGTCAGCCGTTTTACCATCTGGCAAAACTACCTTGTCTTTTTTGAGGTTTAATATTTTTCCCTTGTATAAATATTCTTCCCTTACAGTTTGTTCCTTAAAACGCATTTGTTAAATCCTTTAAGAGTTTTTCAACTTTAGAAATTCTTCTAAAAAGCACAATCGGATGCGCCTTTGCAACGTACTTATACGCAATAAAAGCGTACTCTATTGCATCTTTATCCTCGCTCTCTAAAACGTTAGCGAGCATATCTATCACAAGAACGGTTTCCTTTTTTGCTTTTTCACTCATTTTGGATGTCTTTGCTTTTTTCTTATCCACTAAAAGTATTTCCTTTAATACCTTAACACTTGCGCCGTATGCTTTTTTTAACAGTTCACGCTCGTGCCTTTCTTTTAAGTCTCTATCTTTTTTCTCCTTTTCACGGCGTTGTTCTTCCTCGTTAAGCGCCTCTATTGGGTCTTGAAGTTTTCCATCTATAACGCTATCCATAAGCATTTTAACAGTGTTTTTAAAAGGTTTAACCATAGAAGTAATAAATGCATCGTAAGAGGCTGAATAACTTCCGTCAACGTAAAAATACTTTATTAAAAATTCACCGAGGTCAATATGCTTGCTATCAAGTTCAACAAGCGTAGTAAAAATGAACGCTAAAAGTTCACGAGAATTAGGTGGCAACACAAATTCGCCCTTGTCACTCGACATATGCGGATTTTTCACAAAATACTTTTTCTGCGCTCCATAATAATCAAAATCCGCTAAACAGTTTTTAAACAACGCAAGTAGCGTTTCCGAACAGGCAACGCTCTTTAATAGGTTTGCAAGTTTTACGTCCGCAATTATGTATTTACTGTCGATAAGTTCATCGCAACGCTCTAAAAACAATTCGAGTTCTTCACGTTTTGTCAAGGCATATTCCTCCAAAATAACAAATACTTATATTCATTATAGCACATAAACGCTCGTTTATAAACATTTTTTATTACAATTTTGCAAATTTTTCGGCAAAGTTCTTTACAAATTTTTATTTTGTGATATAATAAAACAACAGTAATGTGGAGATTTTTGTTATATGCAGGTTAAGGGTGATTCCTCGCTTAACAAATTAATATTGTTGTTTGTTTTTGACAAAATGGAAGTACCGCTATCTGAAAACACAGTTTTGGATATGTGTTGCTCGTCAAACAACTGGCTTGCGTATATGGATTGCCAGCCGATATTAAACCAACTTTTAGAGTGTGGTTGGATTTATAATATCTGCGATAATGGCGATCCACTTTACACAATCACCCCTGACGGTAGAATTTGCCTTGCTAACTTCTTTATTAAAATCCCCGCATCTACTAGAGAAGAAATTTCGTTATTCATTAAAAATAACCGCACAAAATACCGCAGAAAGCAAGAATGCGTTGCCGATTATTTTATGAATAAAGACGGAACTTATACGGCATATCTTAAAATTATAGAACCGGCTCAACCCGTCCTTGAGTTGAAACTCGTTGTCCCCAATCGCCAAATCGCAAAGGACATTTACAAAAAATGGGGCGAAAAAGCCGCAGACGTATATAGAAACGTTTACGAGAATTTAGTTGACTAATATATTTTCAAGGAGAACTTTAATGCAGACTTATTCGACAAAAGGCACGTGTTCAAGACAAATCATTTACGACGTTACCGAAGATATGATCCTCACAAACGTTAAATTTATAGGTGGATGTAGTGGTAATTTACAGGCAATTGCAAGACTAGTTGAAGGTAAACCTATCGACGAAGTTATTAACACTCTAAAAGGAATTAAATGCAGAAGTAACACTTCATGCGGAGACCAACTTGCACAGGCTTTAACACAATATAAAGAAAAACTCAATTCCCCCGAACAGCCAAATAAGAAAAACATTTAATATTAATTTAGAAAAAAGATAACCGTGAAAGGTTATCTTTTTTTATAACAATACAAAACTGAAATTTAAAAATATTGTTGATTTTACGGTTTTTTCATAGTATAATAAGAGTAAGTAAAGATAAAAAAGGAGTTCGTATGAGAATTATTACTATCAGTCGTGAGTTCGGTAGCGGTGGCAGAGAATTAGGAAAAAGAATTGCAGATATTTTAGGTTACGATTACTATGATCGTGAAATTATTACCGCTATAGCTGAAAAAAACGGATACGAAGAAAACTACGTTGAATATGCGCTAAACAATCATCAATGGCAAACAATTCCGCTTACTTTCCGCCATTCTTTTATCACGCCAATGATTATTCAAGCACCGCAAACAAATCTCCTTTTAGAACAAAAAAGAGTTATAGAAGAAATTGCTAGAGCGGGTAAAAACTGCGTTATCGTTGGGAGAAATGCGGACGTTCTTTTACAAGAAGAAAATCCCTTTAATATCTTCGTGTGCGCTGATATGGATACTAAAATAGCAAGATGTAAAGAGCGTGCAGACGAAAACGAGCAATTAAACGATAAAGAAATGAAACGCCAAATTATGAGAATTGACAAAAACCGCTCTAAAGTTCGTTATATGCTTGCAGACGGTAGTTGGGGGGACAGAAAGTCCTATCACCTAATAGTAAACACAACAGGTTGGAAAATTGAAGACCT
>JAZORG010000051.1:0-15653 GCA_045656465.1 Christensenellaceae bacterium | reverse complement strand
CAACGCTTTTATCCTCTTTGCTCGCTGTGTAGTCTGCCTGTTTAACTTGCATTAGAACATCTAGTTTATCCCTATTTTTTACAATAAATTCACGAACTTTTTTTTCACTCATTTTGCAGTCCATATCAATCATATGTTCTTTGACAGCAAATTTTACCAAAGCGATGGTGGCTTTATCGGCTTTTAAGCGTAAAAGTTCTTGTTCTGCAATTCTCACACCCTCAACTCCGTGCATATAAAACTGCCCCGAATTTTCATAGCAAAAGGGTTTTCCAACGTCGTGCAAAAGCGAACATAATCTTACTTCTTTTGGAGAATACAGCACCGCCTTAAGGCTATGTTCTAACACGTCGTACAAATGATAATCCTTTCTCTGTTCCATTCCACGCCCCTTTGTAAGCGAGGGGAAAATGTAATCTAAAACACCTGCCGTATCTAGAATTTTTAGACCAGAATAATGCCCTGTTCTATCCGAAAAAGGATATTTTGTATCCGAATTTAGAATTTTATTTAGTTCTGTATAAATGCGCTCGGGCGAAATTTCCAAGATGTTATGAGCATACTGTTTCGCGCCGAAAAGAACTTCTTTCGTGGGCGTAAAATTGAGTTCCCCTGCAAACCGAGCAAGACGCATAAGCCGTAAGCCGTCGTTAGAAAAAACTTTTTTAGGACTTGAAACGGTATCTAAAACTCTTCTTTTTATATCCTCAATTCCGTTTAACGGATCGACAAAGCAAAAGTTTTTTATATCGTAATAAACAGCGTTGCACTTAAAATCTCTCCGCAAGGCATCTTCTTTGATATCTTCCGTAAACTGGGTAAAAAATGGAGTATGCTCACCACCGACGTATTTTTCCTTTCTAAAAGCAGTAAACTCATACTTGATTTTTCCGTCGGTAAAAACGACCGTTCCCGTACGTTTATATTCGGCAACGACCTTAAGTTCCGCCTGTGGTAAAACCTTAATAATATCTTCAACACAAATGGGGGCGCACAAATCAAAATCCTCACTAACCGACCCGTCAATGAGGTAATTTCTCACTAAACCTCCAACCGCATAAAGGGGTTTTTCAAGTAAAGAGGCGAGTTTTATTATGTTTTTTGAAAAAATTGTTTTCATAATCACTTTTATTTTACCATAAAAACTTGTAATTTTGTTTATTTTGTAGTAAACTTTATATAAAAAATTACCAAAGGAGGCGTTCAATGCAATTAGATATTATCGCAAACCCGATAGCAGGCGGAAAAAAAGGCAAAAAAATGCAAAAAAACCTTAAAAAAATTAAAGAGCGCCTTATCGAACGTAAAATAGAATATCGCATTCACACAACAGAGTACAAAGGGCACGGCACAACTCTTACCAAAGAATTGATAAATGGCGGTGCTAAAAATATTATCTGTATGGGTGGAGACGGAACGCTTCACGAAGTTATAAACGGCTTTGATAATTTTGACCAAGTAAATTTGGGGCTTATTCCTTGCGGAACGGGTAACGACTTTGCCCACGCAATAGGGCTTCCTAAAGACCCACTTAAAGCGCTAGACGTTATTTTAGAGCAAAAGGCAAAATATACCGACTTTTTGCAACTTCCCACGGTAAGGGGCATTAATATAGTATGTATGGGTATAGACGTTGACGTGCTTATAAGATATTCAAAACTAAAAAGAAAAAATAAAATCGGATATACTTGGTGTCTTTTAAGAACGCTTTTTAACTTCCGATACAGCGATTTTACCGCTAATATTGACGGTGAAGAAAAAAAATTAACTTCATTTATCGCTTGTATAGCCAACGGTCCTGTTTACGGAGGCGGAATTCCTATCTGCCCACCCGCAAACCCTACCGATAACGAGTTGGATTTTATTGCCGTTACAAAGATTAAAAAGTTTATAATCCCCATTAAGTTTATTCAACTTATCACAGGAAAAATTATGAAGTTTAAGCAGACAGTTTATACAAGGGGCAAAAAGGTTAAAATCACCACCCCTCACCCTTACACGGTCAACGTTGACGGTGAACTTTACCCCGATATTTTATTTGAAGTAGAGGTTGTTTCAAACAAACTTAAAATGTATCGCCCATAGTTTAGAGTTGAAAAATCACACGCCGTATTCGTTTTTTGAATACGGCGTGTTTGTTTTAGAACTTTATGTGTTCGATTTTGTTGTTTTTACTTCTGCGGTAAAAAACAAGTTTTCTACCCGTTGCGCACACGTATTCTGCCCCGAGTTTTTCCGCAATTTCAAACCCCGTTTCTTTGGGGTCAAGCATAGAATTTTCAAGCACGGTTACTTTAATAAGTTCTCTTTTTTCTATCGCTTTATCAAGACTTTCTATCAAACTGTTATTCACGCCAAATTTACCCACTTGAGTTACAGGGTCGATATTAGATGCTATCGAACGAAGATTGCTCCTCTGTTTTGAAGTTAACATATTCTCTCCTTTTAATCTACAAATTCAAATTCTTCTCCGCCGATTATTACGGTGGATTTATCGGTTGCGCCCATTGCACGCAACTCTTTTATTATGCCCCTATCTTTTAGCACCTTATGAAGGTATGCAAGCGAGTTCATATCGTCTAGAACGACGTTTCTCTTTAACACGTCAACAAGTGAACCCACAATCACAAAAGTTTCGCCCTCTTTTAGAATTTCGTACGACAACCTTTCAGGTTTAACGTAATTAAATTCCTCAAACTCAAGCGGTTTAACAGGCGGTAATTTTGAAAGAGTATCAAACATTGCCTTTTTAAGGGTGTCTAAACCATTTCCTGTTATTGCAGATGCCTCAATAATTTTGTGTTTTCTGCCTATCTTCGCTTTAAAGATAGCAAAATTTTCTTCTGCTCCATAAATATCTGTTTTGTTTGCAACTATAATCTGTTTTAACTTGGCAAGTTTAGGACTATATTTTTTTAGTTCAGCATTGATTTTTAGATAATCTTCGTAAGGGTCTCTTCCCTCCACGCCCGAAACGTCTATAACGTGAACGAGCATTCGTGTCCTTTCAATATGCCTTAAAAATTCTATCCCTAAACCTGCGCCGTCGCTTGCGCCCTCTATCAATCCTGGAATATCCGCCACTACAAATTGATTGTCGTAATAATCGCACACGCCGAGATTTGGAGAAAGGGTTGTAAAGTGATAGTTTGCAATTTTTGGTCTTGCTTTTGTTACTTTACTTAAAATTGTAGATTTCCCCACGTTAGGAAAGCCGACAAGCCCAACGTCCGCAATAGTTTTAAGTTCTAAAATAACGACTTTCGTTTCGGTCTTTTCGCCCGTTTGAGAAAAGTGCGGAGCGTGTCTTCTAGAGTTTGCAAACTTGGCGTTACCTTTACCGCCCTCTCCACCTTCTAAAACGACTTTTCTCTGCTCGTCCGTGAACATGTCGGCAATAATATTGCCTGTCTCTTTATCACGGATTACCGTTCCTAGAGGAACTTTTAACACAAGGTCTTTCCCCGAACGGCCAAAACAGTCTTTCGGCTCGCCCGGTTGTCCGTTTTCTGCTACGTATTTGGTTTTATAGTAATAATCGGAAAGGTTTGTAAGGTGTTTATCTGCTACAAAAATTATATCTCCACCCTTTCCACCGTCTCCACCGTCAGGGCCACCGCCAACTTTCCCTTTGTAATGTATAAAGGAGGTTATTCCGTTTCCGCCGTCCCCTGCTTTTATGGTTATTTTCGCTCTGTCAACAAACATATTTATTCCTCTTTTTTCTCTCTTTTTCGTGCCTTTATTATAGCCGATATTATAAAGGCTTTTTCTTAATACACTTTCTGCATAAGTCGTTTATAGGGCAATTTTCGCAATCGGGTTTTGATGCCTTGCAAAAACTTCTGCCCAAATATATTATGTAATGATGCGCCCTTGCCCAGTCTTTTTCATCAATATTTTCCATCAACTGCTTTTCGGTTTTTAGAACGTTATCCGCCTCGGCAAGTCCTATGCGATTACTTACCCTAAAAACGTGCGTATCAACGGCAATAGCGTTTCCGTTAAAAGCCACGCTATACACAACGTTAGCCGTTTTTCTCCCCACGCCCGCAAGCGTACGCAAATCATTTAGATTATTAGGAACTTGACCACCAAATTTTTCCACTATATCTTTACTTGCGCTTAAGATATGTTCTGCCTTGGTTTTATAAAGCCCGCAAGAAAAAATATATTTTTCTAGTTCCGCTTGCGTTAATAAAAGTATTTTCTGCGGAGTATCGTATTTTTCAAAAAGCCTTTCGGTAACCCTATTCACACGCTCGTCTGTACATTGCGCAGATAAAATTACCGCCACTAGAAGTTGATAAGGAGTATTAAATTTTAGCGCAGGCTTGTCCGTAAATATCCCCGACAGCCTTTCTATTATACTTTTTACTCTTTTTTTATTCATAATACATAGAATAGTTTACCACAGCGTCGGAGATTTTACAAGCGTTTTTTTTGCAGATTTAAAGTTAAATGGTTCTAACTAGCCTTTTTCCGCTCACTTCTGTTACGAGAAAAATTCCCGCAAAAGAATTAAGCGATGCCATTCTTACTGCCTGTTTAACAGTCATAAAAGAATTTTTTTGAATTTTAACTGATAAACCACACCCCACCCCTGCCTCTTTGGGTGTGTTTATAATTTCACATCTTATACCGTTTTTTAAAAGTATATCTGCAAATTTTACAGTATGGGCTCTTGAGCGGAACGCCACCACAACGTACTCCATAAATGTTTTCTCCTTTGCATAAATTAAAATTTTTAATTATACAATATAGTATTAAAAGGCAAAAAATTTTGTGAAAGGTTTTAATTATGGTTTATTTTGACAACGCAGCAACAGGCGGTTTTAAGACAAGCGCAGTTACAGATGCTTCCTGCACGGTCTTAAAGTATCTTTGCGCTAATCCGGGCAGAAGCGGACATCGCCTTTCTGTTACGGGCGCTAATATTGTTTATCAAACAAGGGAAGTTTTGGCGAATATGTTCGGCGCAACGCCCGACAGGGTTATTTTCACAAAAAACTGTACCGAAGCGCTAAACGTTGCAATATTTGGCTCTCTTAAAGAGGGTGGACACGTTATTACTACCGTGTTTGAACACAATTCCGTACTCCGTCCGCTCATCACCTTAAAAAATAACGGCTTAATTGAATTAGATATTATTCAGCCAGACGATAACATACCTCTAAATTTTCTTATTGAAGAAAAAATAAAAAATAATACATATTTAATAGTTGCTACTTCCGTTTCAAACGTTACAGGCTACGAATTGCCCATAACCGAAATAGGATTGGTTGCAAAAAAACACAAACTAAATTTTTTGGTTGACGGTGCGCAAGGCGGTGGCCACGTTCCCATTGACATAGAAAAATCCAACATTTCTATGCTTGCTTTAGCGGGGCATAAAGGTCTTTACGGAATTATGGGGAGCGGTGTTTTAATTCTCGATAAAGAGGTTGAACTTTCCCCCTTGCTCTACGGAGGAACAGGTAGCGAAACCTTTAACTTTGATCAACCCTCCTGCTATCCCGAACGTTTAGAGGCTGGCACGTTAAACTTACCTGCAATAGCCTCGCTTGGCGAGGGGGTACAGTACATAAATAAAAATATGAAAACCTTTTCCCCTCATCTTGTCGGCGCAACAAAACAACTAATAATGGGACTAAAAGAAATAGAGGGGGCAAAATGTTTTTCCGCCCCCAACCGGTCGGGAATAGTCGCCTTTAAGTTAAGTAATAAAGAGAGCAACGAGGTTGCGGATATTCTGAATAAAGATTACGATGTTGCCGTGCGTGGAGGATTGCATTGCGCCCCTCTTATGCACAAATTCTTAAACACTCAAAACGAGGGACTTGTTCGTGTAAGTTTTGCAGTACAAAATTCCTCACGTGAGATAAGTTATTTCTTAAATGCTGTTAAAGAAATAGCAACACGTTAAAGTTTTTTTAACTCATTTACTACCCTATTAAGCACTTTTTTTTGTTTTTCATCTAGCATAGGAGAGAGCATTAATTTAAAATTATCTATCTCGGCGTTAGTAAGCGTTCCTTGCCGTTTGCCCTTTTTCGCTTCCTCGTAAATAGCCCTTAAAAGTTCGTTTTGATTTTTGCCGTCAAACCTACTCGCTATAGAGTTTACCAAATCGAATAGGTTTTTATCCACTCCACCACTTTGTGCGTTGTGTTGGTTTTTACCACCATTTGATGCGAATTCATTAAAATCTTGCATAAATCACTCCTTTGAAAAAACTTTTTCAATTTCATTGTATGATTTTCATATAATACATTGTTAGTGGAGTTATTATGGAATTATTACAATTTTTATTATCTTTTTTATCTAATAGCCAAAATAAGGACTTGTTAAACGATATTATAAACCTTTTTAAAAACGGCTCTTTTGATATGTCTAATATATTATCGTTAATTAAACCGGAAATGCTTGCTCCTTTTATAAACTCTTTTTTTACCCAAGCAAAAACCCCCCACCCAAATTCGTATGGGAGAGGGGTTGGTTTTGAGCCTATTATCAATATTGCCGATAAAGATATCGTGTATTCGCTTAACAGGATTATGGCTGATTAAGAAGTTCAACCGCCCTTTTTACAGCAATGTCATCAGTTGATACCACGCCCGAAGTTATGCCTTTTGCGTGAATACAAGTTTTAGCATCAGGCCAGTAAATCTTTGCCGTTGTAAGTTTTAATGCGCCACCGTTTCGCATAATAAAAGTCGTTTGCATTATACCTTTACCATACGTTTTAACGTCGCCCGAACTGTTTTTAATAAGCACGATTTTTTGCTCGGGATTTTCGCCAAGCACACCGTAACAACTTAATGCGCCTATCAAGCATTCTGATGCCGATGCGGTGTTTTCGTTGGCAATAACCGCAACCGAAGTTAAAAATCCATTATATTGATTAGATGACGTGCTGTATGTTTGTTTTTCGCCTTTTGAATTGATTGCATAAGCAACTACGGACTTTTTCTTCCCTCCGTTATCTATGAAATCAGCAGCGATATCTGTTAACACGCTCATACTTCCACCACCATTATACCTTAAGTCTAGTATGAGGCGTGTTCTTCCTCTTGAGCGCATATACTTTAGCGTACTTTCCATTTCTGACCCAGCGTTTCCCTCAAACTGATTGAGTTTTATATACGCTGTTTTATCGTCTTCCTTTTCTATGTCAGTATATTCGGTGTTTTCACGTTCAGTTGCGACGGGGTTTTTGCCGTAATCGGATGAAAATTCGTAAATTTTCTCACTATCAAAATAAACTACGTAAGACGCTTTATATTCTTTTGCGCTAAGTTTATATTCTTTATCTTTTCCCTCTACAAAAAAGGATATCTCTTGTCCGTGATGAGCGCTTGCAAAATTTATCACTTGTTCTGTAGTTGTAAAGTTCTGGCTATCTTCTCCGCAAACGCCTTTTATAATTTTATCCCCACATTTTAAACCCGCTTTATATGCAGGTGAATTGCCTGTTACAGAGCCGAGCGTGCCGTCATTTGCGTAAAATCCTATTCCATATCCGCTATAACTTCCCCTATCTTCTTGAACGACCTTCCTATATTCTTCGGGTGAATAGTATTTTGAGTAATCGTCTAAAAATGCGTTAGTTATTGCGTTTGCATAATCGGATTCGGTAAGTTCTCTTTTTTCTCCCGTTTGCTCGTCGTAAATATAGCCTACGTTTTCCATTAACGTTACAATATCCGATATAACGTTTGCTTTTTTATTGCCAGATAAACAGCCTACGGCAAAGCCACTAAAAAACACGCCTACTGCTGTTAAAACGCTTAAAACTACTATTATGATGGTAACTAAAACCGACCGTTTTTTGTTTTTTATTTGTTCTTGCATATATTACCTAACGAGTTTTGATAAAACGGTTATAAGTCTAAAGGTTACGGCATCTGAAAATTTGCGTATGTTTAGACCCGTTGCCTTTTCTATTTTATCTAATCTATATGTAAGTGTGTTTCTGTGCAAATATAATTTTCTTGCCGTTTCGCTGACATTAAGGCTGTTTTCCAAAAACTCTTCAGCCGTATTTGTCATTTCCTCGTCTGCAAAAATCTCCCTTGCGCCAGTATCCATTAGCGTTTCTAAATATTCGTTCAATTTATATTTGGGTAAATCTTCAAGCATTTTAATAAGCATATATTCCTTAAAGGAATGAACTTCGCCTCTTGAATTGATTGCTTGACCCATACGCACGGCAGTCATTGCCTGGGTATAAGAAGTGGAAAGGTCGGCAAGCGTTTTTACCGTTCCGCCGATGGCTATTCTCACAGATGCACCCGTTTCTTCATACACCGACTGACGCAAAAACTCTGCGTACTCAGTTGACGACTGATATTCTTCGCTTTCGTCATTGATAAATTTAACAAACGCAAGTTGATTATCATCTACGTCAACAACAAAATCGAGTCCCTCCGAGCCGTAAGTTTTAAGCACGTTTTTAACGTCCTCTTTATGCTGAATAGACATTGAAACTACCATAACGAAAGCAGGCATATCGTGCATACCGTACTTTTTCATATACCTTGTTATTTGCGTATGGCTAGTTTCCCCCAAAAGTATGCTTTTGCAAAAATCCGAACGGGACATTCCCGATTCCTTAAAAAAGGAATTTTCGGCAAGTTCGCCTATAAGATAAGCGTAATTTTTTTCGGTCTGACCTATTCCGTCTATTCCACCGATAAAACATTTACTTTTGTATTTAATTAAAAAGAGGGTTTTATGTAATTCTTTATTAACGCAAATCCCATCAAAACCTACCGGAACGCTATCGCCCTGTTTTCCTTTTCCCGCTATAAATTCGCCTCCAGCATCGTAAACGGAAAATTCTATTCCCGTTTTTTCCCTAATTCCGTTAATAAACAATCTTATATCTGCATCCATATTCCACCACGATTAAAACATTTTATCTTATTTAAATCAATTATATCCGTTTTTTAAATAAAATACAATTAAATCAATAATAAAACCGTAAATATTAAAAAATTTTTTGTGCAAGTTGAACAAAAAACAAACAAGCCCTCGGCATCTTTAATGATACCGAGGGCATGTTTTGCTTAAACTCAATTTTCAAATTCTTTGTTGTAGAGTGTAAATTTCTCTTCATAATCTTTCGCCCATTCTTTATCGGGTGAAATAATATATCCGTCAAAGGGGAATTTAACAAACTCTTCTTGGTTAAAGGATTTTTTTGCGATAGAGAATGCGCCGAAACAACATCTATCCGACTGATTTGATATATAAACGTCTTTATTCAAAACTGATGCGAGTATCTTCATCCAAATTTTACTTCTTGATGCACCGCCTGCAACTATAATTTTATCAATCGCAACACCGCTTTCCTTAAAGCGTGTTATAATCTGTTTTATTTCAAAAGCAACGCCTTCCATTGTAGCACGTGCTATATCGAACTTATCGTGCATCATTTTTGCGCCTTTTATCGAGTAGGTAAGCCCTGCTTTACCACGGTATCCGCCACCGCCTGAAATAAAGGGATATACGAAAAGCCCTTTATCAATGGCACGTTTTTCTGCCTCCTCGTCCATAACCTTAAAGTCTTCGCCTATAAGATTTTTAGTCCATTCCATAACCGTGCCAGAACTTACTGCCGAAGAAATTACACCGTAATTGCCTCTAGGGTGAACACCACAAGCCAAACGGTATTTATTGAATACGGGAACGTCTGAATTGCCGAATACTACCCACGTTGTACCCGTTGAAATTAAAAGGTCAGATTTAGAAAAATAATTTGAGCCTAAACTTGCGGCGTACTGATCGTGCGCACCACTATAAAGCCTTACGTCTTCAGACAAGCCTAAATCTTTTGCTATCTCTGGTAAAAGAGTGCCTAAATCTTCGCCTGTGGGAATAAGTTTTGGTAATTGCTCTTCGGTTATTTGAGCGAGGGATACCAAACGCTTATCGTAACATAAACCTTTTACGTTAAACATTCCCATCATAGCAGCGCTAGAATAATCTATAACCGCCTTGCCCGTTAACATATAATAAATGTAATCTGCAGTAGAAAGCACGAGTTTCGTTTTGTTAAAGGCTTCGGGTTGGTGTTTTTTAAGCCAGTTTAATCTTGCAACTGCAGAACCTCTGCCCATTCGCCAACCGACGATTTCATAAACCTCGTTGGGGTCTATAACTTCTTTTAGTTCATCAAACTCTTCCCCCGCACGAGCGTCCATCCAAGTGAGCGCTTTGGTGAGTGGAACAATTTTTCCATCAACAATATCTGCAAGGAAAAAACTTCCGCCTTGCGCAGAGAGCGAAATCGCTTTAATCTCTACGTTGCTATCCTTTTTTGCCTCTCTAATACTATGCTTTAAGGATGTGTACCAATCGATAGGTTCTTGTTCATAAGCACCTTGAAAAGGCGTATAAAGTTTATACGCCTCATAACCTCTCCCTAAAAGGGAATTATCCTCTCCGAAAAGCATTGTTTTAGTACCTGTCGTACCTATATCGCATCCGAGATATCCTTTCATTAGATTATATTAACCTCAATATTTAATAATTTACCAAAGAATTCAAGCGCTTTAATATCGGTGTCATATACCAAGAAACTGTGGTGAATTGCACCGTATTCGCTTAAAAGTTCTAAAAATTCTGGGATTGGGCGGTTTGCCTTAAACCAACCTCTTATCTTTGTTTCATAACCACTTTCACCCTCAAGCATTTCTACTTTTGAGAAAAGTAATTTATATTTACCGTCGCCGTCTTTATAAAGGTTACCGAAAACTGCAGGGCCTTTCTTAAAGCAAGCGTATGCTTTTGTTGCTTTACCGAGTTTTGAATAAGGGAAATTCTCAAGTAAGAAATCGGGTTTTGCATCAGCAACGGCATAGTTCATTTCGCCCATGTGGCTGATAAGAAGTTTATCTTGTTTCCAATCGGGGCAGAAAATTTCAATAAAGGATGTTTGCTTAAAGCCTTTGAGTAACGCACCAACGAAAGCAGCGGTAAGCGCATCTCCCTCGCCTGCATAACCAAGACAATTTTGCATTGCTTTACTACATTCAATAAACGGCATTGTTCCGAGATTGTTTTCGTTAACGTCTAAAAAGTTTATTGTAAACGCATCGAGATTTTTTTGTTCAACGCCCTTTCTAACTGCAAGCGCAGCCTTTACAGACATATCGTAATAAACGTTTTCTTCTTCTATAACGTTATTAAATTCTTTAGCGTAAATTGCTTGTTCCTTTTTGATTTCTTCATCAGTAACACTATCTAAAAGCGCTTTCATTTCTTTGTCATCAAAGGAAATGATTTCTATGCCGAATGTTTCTTTTGCTTCTTCTTTGCTAATAAGGAAGTCTCCCATACCGTCAAAAGAAGTGCCGTAAACACCAACCTTACTACCTGCAAGAGATTTTGCTGCGTAAGCCGCTTTAATAAAATCTGCCGTCTTTTTAATAACGTTGCTGTTTGAGGTATGACCTGCCGCAATAGCGTAAGCCTTTCCCCTTCTCTTTAAGAGGTTACACATATCCATTACGCCGTGAATTCCGTGGTTGTTAGATATGGGGTTAGGCGAATCAACGTTATTTAGCGAATATGCCTCTGTAGAGTCAAGCACAATTATAGGAAGAGAAGTTCCCGCAAGCGCATCTATACTTTCTAAAGAGGGAGAGTATGCAGCGTGAATGGTTACGATTGCATCTGCGCCCTGTTCTTCAAAATGCGCAACTGCGTTTTTGAACTCTTCTTTGATACGGCAAAAATCCGTTTTGATTACTTCAAAGCCTTGATTAGTTAAAAGCGCTGCCATTCTGTCGTAAAATGCCTGCATAAACGTTCTGTTTGTTCCTCTGTCATCGTAAAGTTTGATGTAAAGGGGTAATAATCCAATTTTAATTTTTCTCATTATTTTTCTCCTTAAAATTTAACGCCAAAAAGTTTTGCTGCGTTGTTGCACATAATATCTTCTACATCCGCTTTGGTTAGAGATAGTTTTTCTGCGGTCTTCTTAAATCCTCTAATAATTTCGTAGGTGAAATTAGTTACGTTGATTTCGTCCGTTTCTCTCATGTGTTCTGCGTTTGTAACGTCGCCATAAAGCCCTCTAGGAACAACGTTAATGTAATAACCGTCCTCGCTGATACGATACATTCTCATTTTTGCAATAGGCATATCCGTTCCGTAAATAACCCTCTTTGTTCCTACTGCATTGATTGCTTGTTCTGTCGCTTCAGGAAGAGTATTTGCGCAGAAGTCGAACATCATATTTTCCGTATGCTTTAACGTTTCAAAAGCATCTCCCAAATCTTCGGGAGCGTATGCTCTACCTATGTGCGCAACGATAAGTTTTACGTTTGGATATTTCTGCTCTATTTCCATTAAATCCTTAATATTCTGTGGGTCTTTAAGTCTATCTGGTCTAGAGATATGTAAGGTTACCTTCCAACCGTGTTTGTCGGCAACTTTTAAGTGTTCGTGAGAAAGAAATTCAAAAATTCTTGCCTCTTTACCAACAACGCCGTCTTTACAGTTGTTAAGATAGGGCTTTAAGCCTTGGAAACCACCACTTATAACCTGTTCTTCTAAAAATTCTGCGCTGTCGTTATAGTGAGAGAGGAAAAGTGCAGGATATCCGTATTCTTTAGATACTTTTGCGCAGTATGCATTACTTTTGTCAAGAAATGATCCTGGTGAGCCAAACATTACTGGAACAACGTTTTGGTTTGGGAATAAATCCTTGTAAGTTTGAACGATATCTTCAACCGTACAATCTTCCGCAACCCTGCTCGGCCAATATCCTGGACCTTTTTTGGGTTTTTTAACTGTTATAGGGTAAACGTGAGTATGTGCGTCAATGATGTTTTTTGGCACAAATTCGTTTATCTCTTCTTCATATACCTTTCTGTCGTAATCTGTAAGTTCAAATCCAAACATAATTTTCTCCTTTTATTCCTTGTTGTTTTTTTAATTTTAACAAAATATATTTTATATTGTCAAGTAAATTCTTAATTAAATTTTGAGCGATTCAATCATTTTTTGGCAATTCTAAGATTGATGCCATCTCGTGAAAAAACTTTAATCGCATCGGGCAATATTTTATCATCGGTAACCACTGCAGAAAGATTATCGCCTTTAGAAAAACTTATTACCGCCGCCTTATTATACTTGTGCGAGTCCATTAAAATCACAGCGTTGTCAGAGCGCTCTATTGCCGTTTCGCATATCCTTGCCGATTCAAAGTCAGTAGTAGTAAATCCTGCAAGTTCATTATACCCGTCAGTTCCTAAAATACATTTATCAAAATGACAGTCTTTCATCGCTTTTTCCGCCATATAACCGCAAAAATCCTTTCTGTTGGGGCGATACGTTCCCCCGATTAACGACACTTCCGCTAGGTCATTAAGCAAGTTTATTATCATATAAGAATTGGTAAAAACCTTGATATTTTCTAGTGTTTTTTGGCGCAAAGCCTCCGCTAATGCCATACTGAAAAGACAAACTGTTGTTCCCGAGTCTAAAAACAAAACGTCTCCGCTCTTTACCATTTTTACCGCATATTCCGATATGATTTTTTTCTCTTTTACGTATAGTTCCTCGCTCGCCTCATAACGGTAAAAATTATAAGCACTATCGGGCAAACTTATCTTTCCGTGCGAACGAATTCCTAACCCCTTGCTTTCCATTCTCGCAAAAAGTCTGCGTGCCGTTGCCTCGCTTATGTCTAATTTCTTTATCGCCTCTTTAAGCGTTACACACCCATTAAGTTGCAACTCTTTTAGCAGTATATTTTCTCCCGCCAACGTTTTTTTCATTTATTTTCTCTCCTTTTTATTCGCTCATATTATATATTAAATCGCTCATTTTGTCAATTAAAACGCTCAATTTTTATAAAAATCCTCAAAATCGTTGACAAAGTATAGTTTTAGTTATTATTATTAAACTGTAATAAAATTTAAATGGAGATAAATATGAGAAAAATCAGAACGCCCTTTTTTGAAATAGGCACAAAGAACTACATTTACGGCGACGACGTTTTAGAACTTGCAATCGCTGCGGACAAGATGGCTGAAAAGTACGATATCGACGTGCTTATGACCACACCTTACGCTGATATTAGGCGTGTTGCAGAAAACACCAAAAATCTTATCATTATTGCACCCTATATGGATACCCTTTATCCTGGTAGAGGTATGGCTGCCGTTTTACCAGAAAGCCTTAAGGCTGCAGGCGCACACGGTGTTGTAATTAACCATTGTGAAAAACCTATGTCTTTACCCCAAATGAAAGAAACTATTAAACGTGCAAGGGAAATGGACTTTATTGTTTTTGCTTGCGCAGATACTACTGCTGAAGCACAAGCGCTCGCTCACCTTAACCCCGATATAATCAACCCCGAACCCTCCGAGTTAATCGGTGGAACGGGCGGTCAAGTTAGCGATATGGGATTTGTTAAACAAACTATCGACGCTATAAAGAAAATCAATCCCGACATTTACGTTGAACAGGCTGCAGGTATTACCACAGGCAAGCAAGTTTACGATTTTATTATGGCTGGTAGCGAAGGCGCAGGCGCTGCATCTGGAATTTGCAACGCAAAAGACCCCATAGCAACTATGGAAGAAATGATTAAAGCCACAAGACAAGCGGCTGACGATTTAAAAAAAGGAGTTAAATAATTATGATTTTCAAAAACAAAATTAAGGTTGAATCCGACCACAAAGAAGTAACTTTCCACAACGTAACGGCACAAGTTAAAGAAACGGTTAAAAATTCTGGGATAAAGAACGGTATTGTCGTTGTTTATTCTCACCACACCACTTGTTCTGTTATCACTCAAGAATGTGCGTTCGATATGTCTATGACAGGCAGAGAAACTCTTCAACAAGATTTAGTTGACGTTTTTGAGAAAATCTGTCCCTCCTACACGAGAGAGGGTCTTTATCTCCACCCCGGTCCTAAAGCGTTAAAGTTTGCTGAAGAACACGGCGAGGACGCAAGGGGTTGCCACAACACCGAGGCTCACCTCATCTCTTCTATTATCGGCAGAAACGTTACCGCTGTTATCGACGATGGCGAAATCGACCTTGGCGAATTTGGGTTTATCTACTTTATCGACTGGGATAAAACCCGTGGTAGAACGAGAACCGTTCAAATTATGGTTATAGGCGAATAATTATGGAATTAAGAAAAGTAGGTAATAAAAGACAGATTATAAGCGCATACGAATTAGAGTTAAAAGACGGCCCTGCTTACGGAAAAAAATGCGTGCTTGTTCACAATGACAGATTAGAAGTTATGTTCAATGCGGATAATGCCTTGGATATCGCTTGGGTTAAGTTTAATGGTGTGAACGTTTCATTTTTGAGCAAAAATGGACTTAATTCTAACGACGGAGTTTTTAGAAACAAGTTTGACGGCGGATTTTTATATACTTGTGGACTAGATAATGTTAGCGCCTGTGAAAAAGACAAGGCTATTCACGGAAGTTTGCACGCAAGAAAAGCGCAAAACGTTCGCTATGAAATAGACGACGAAAAGGTTACCGTAAAAGCGGAAATCTTAAACACCGCTCTCTTTGGCGAAAATCTTATGTTCTACCGCAATTACGAAGTATATGCAGATAAAATCGTGGTTAACGATACTGCTGTAAACGAGGGATTTAAGGACACCGA
>JAZORG010000050.1:0-5788 GCA_045656465.1 Christensenellaceae bacterium | reverse complement strand
TGGCTTTCAATAAGCGCTGCGTTAGTAATCTTAACGAACTTGGCATTTTTTCTAAGTTCATCAATGGTTTTAGTGCCACAATAACCCATACCTGCACGAATACCACCACACATTTGGAATACGATTTCAGAAAGAGCCCCTCTATAAGGTACTCTACCTTCAACGCCTTCGGGTACGAGTTTTCTAGCGTTTTCTTGGAAATATCTATCTTTACTGCCGTTAGCCATTGCAGAAAGAGAGCCCATGCCCCTATAAACTTTGAAACTTCTACCTTGATAAATTTCAATTTCACCAGGACTTTCAAGTGTTCCTGCAAAAAGACTACCGATCATAACTGCAGCAGCACCACCGCCGATTGCTTTTGTGATATCTCCGCTGTATTTAATTCCGCCGTCTGCAATAACTTTCTTGCCAAATTTTTCTGCTCTTTCCGCACAGTCCATAACTGCCGTAAGTTGAGGCATACCTATACCTGCTACTACACGGGTAGTACAGATTGAACCAGGTCCGATACCAACCTTAACAACGTCTGCCCCTGCTTCAATAAGAGCCTCGGTCGCATCTGCCGTAGCAACGTTGCCCGCAATAAGAGCAAGTTTGGGATAAGTATCTTTTATCTTTCTAACCATATCAATAATGTTTTTCGAATGTCCGTGGGCGCTATCAACACAAATACAGTCAACTTTAGCCTTAACTAGTGCATCTACCCTTTCCATAGTATTGATAGAAACGCCAACTGCAGCGCCTGCCAAAAGCCTACCCTTTTTATCTCTTGCAGAGTTAGGATATTGAATAGCCTTTTCAATATCTTTAATGGTAATAAGACCCTTTAAATAACCCTTTTCATCAACGATAGGTAATTTTTCTATTCTGTTTTTACCTAAAATCTTTTGAGCCTCGTCTAAAGACGTTCCAACGGGAGCGGTTACGAGGTTTTCCTTGGTCATTATATTTTCTATAGGCTGTTCGAAGTTGTTTTCAAAACGCAAATCACGGTTTGTAAGTATGCCAACGAGTTTGCCATTCTTTGTAATCGGAACACCGCTTATACGGTATTTTTCCATTAGAGCCAGCGCATCGCTAACCATATTTTCAGGTGCTAAGAAGAAAGGATCGGTTATAACGCCGTGTTCGCTTCTCTTTACCTTATCTACCTGAAGAGCCTGTTCCTCGATAGTCATATTCTTGTGAATTATACCTATTCCACCTTCTCTTGCCATTGCAATTGCAAGACGGGATTCTGTTACCGTGTCCATCGCTGCAGACATCAACGGAATATTGAGTTTTAAATCAGGTGTTAGATTTGTTGCTAGCGAAACCTGTGAGGGTATAATATCGCTTGCCTGCGGTACTAAAAGTACGTCGTCAAAAGTTAAACCTTCTTTAATAATTGTGCCCATAAAAATCTCCTTTTAATTTATCTTGAATGTTATTTAACTGTTTTATACTAATAAATCTTGTGTAATGTAACCTAACTGAACAGTATCTGTTACGTTCTGAGTACAAGAAGTTATTTTTGATTTAATAATAATTTTTTGTTCCGAAGTCATCGAAAAATTTACAACTAAAATTCTAAACGGATTATTTTTTGTATATCCGTTATCTAAAACGTAATTTTTCGCAACGTCAAGAGCCTCGTTAAACTTTCCGTTTTCGGCAAGCACCAACGCAAAGTTTCCCGTATAATATTCTTCAGTTGTTACCGAGCCATTAGAACCTAAATCACAAAAGCTTTCATAGTCGGCATGATTAACTAAAAGACTTAAATACTCTTCTGACTTTTGGTTTTCTTTCTCATAATCAATCTTATCGACAAGTGTCGCAAGGTCATCAATGTCGCCAGTCTTTTTATATTGCTTTTCATAAAAGAAAACGGACGCAGAATAATTCCCCACGCCGTTAAAAATATCCGCAGTAAACCCGGGCGCAAACAATGCGATTGCACCAAACGCAATTCCCATAGCGACAAGTATAGACGCTAAAGTTATCAACGTTGTCTTAATAACGAGTTTTTTCAATGTAGTGATTCCTGTCGAATATTAATATATAATTTGTATTATTTTAACAGAGTTTATATAAAAAATCAACACTTTAAGCGAAAATTTATAAAATTAATCATTACTTTTTAAATTATTTCATAATTTATTACAAAAGGATGGTCTATATGAAAATTTTAAGAAAAATTACAATTTTATTTTTGATATCAATTTTTGCTAGTGTTTTTTTATGCTCTTGCGCCAATATTAATCCGCTATACGATAAAGTTAGTGAACTGCGTTCGGATTTATTTTTAGGCGAGGGCGAACACTTTTCCCTCTCCGCTTGCTACGGTTTTAAGGAAACCCCCTTTTTAAATGATACTTTAGTTAACGAAAAAATTTACTATTTAAGTTTTAAGCTTAAAGGTCAGCCGACCGACAATTCCACAAAGAAAATAAGCATGGAACACGATAAAAAATTATATCAGGCAGAATTTAAATTAAACCCTGTTACACACACCGTCGTCGCCACGTTTGAGGTTGAGGGCTTTAATCTTAAAGAATTTTCTGTTACAATATCTGCAGACAGTTTAACCGAAAAAATAACCTTACGCTCTATCTTGCCCGAAAATACCCTAGACTATAAAAGCGCTTTAGACTTTTTATATAAAGACCAACCAACGCTAATAGAAAAGTATTCGGATTCTAACGGCAACTTTAATGCGGAAATTTACGCTCGTGTAATAGTAAAAGAAAACGTACCTTACTGGTATATCGGAATAGCGACTGGAAACGATAATTTAAAAGCACTACTTATAGACGGGTTCACAGGCGAAATACTTGCTATTAGAGAAATTTTTTAGTCCATTAAAATATAATGCGAATATAATTTTAGTCGACGGCGTTTGCCGTCGGCTAAATGCTTTTTTTATTATTTTTTCACATTGAAGTTATCTTTAAGCGAAACGATCTCGCTAATTATCTCTTTGCCCTTTACGTCTAGGCGCTTAAAATACCCTGTACGTATAAGTTGATAAGCGGAATCTTTATCATTCTCAAAGATATAGGGTTCAACCTTACCATTGAAAATCTTTACGCTCTCTTTATTCATTCGCTCGGAAAAATCTTGTCCGGAATATTCTTCGTCGTTTAGAAGATAGCCATACTGGCGAATTTCAACGTCCTTTGCAGTTTGTGCATTAACCCATTGAATAACACCCTTTACCTTTATTCCAGAAGTATCGTTTCCGCTCTTACTTTCTTCTACGTATGAACATAAAAGTTCGGTTACGTTACCATCTTTATCAAACAAAACGTCATCACACTTAATTATATACGCACTCTTTAGACGCACGTATCCGTCTTTCTTTAAGCGGAAATATTTAGGCGGTGGCGCAAGTGAAAAGTCATCAGCATCAATGTAGATAACTTTAGAAAATTCTATCTTTCTCGTTCTCTTAACCTCTTCGTTGGGGTTAACGTCAAAATCAACTTCTTCGCTCTTCCCTTCTGGATAGTTTGTTATCGTTACTTTTAAGGGTCTTAAAACACCCATTGCACGTTCTGCGTGCTCATTTAAATATTCTCTAATGCAAGCCTCAAGATAACTTATCTGAACTTCAGAATTTGCTTTACTAACACCTATTCTTGCACAAAAATCTTTTAAGGCATCTGCAGGGATTCCACGATTGCGAAGCCCCGTAAGAGTAGGCATTCTCGGGTCGTCCCAACCGTCAACCGAACCATCCTCAACGAGTTTTTTAAGATATCTTTTACTCATAACAAGGTTAGTTACGTTAAGCCTTGCGAACTCAATCTGTCTGGGCTTTGGTGAAAAACCTAATTCAATACCTACCCAATCATAAAGTGGGCGGTGGTCTTCAAACTCTAACGTGCAAAGAGAATGCGTTACACCTTGCAAATAGTCGCAAATAGGATGCGCATAATCGTACATAGGATAAATGCACCATTTATCACCCGTTCTGTGGTGAGTTTGGCGTAAAATTCTGTAAATAACGGGGTCTCTCATATTGATATTAGGAGACGCCATATCAATTTTTGCACGTAGGCACTTTTCCCCATCCTTAAACTTGCCCTCACGCATAGCGGTAAACAACTCTAAGTTTTCTTCTACTGAACGATTTCTATTAGGACTTTCCTTTCCTGCCTCGGTAAGCGTTCCACGATTAGCGCTAATTTCTTCGGGAGACATATCGCATACGAAAGCCTTGCCTTTCTTTATAAGTTCTATTGCAAAATCATAAATCGTTTCAAAAAAGTCAGATGCATAACATTCCTTATCCCAAGAAAACCCTAACCATTTTATATCCGCTTTAATAGCATCTACAAACTCCGTCTTCTCTTTTGAGGGATTAGTATCGTCAAAGAATAGGTTGCATTTTCCGTTGTATTTTTCCTTAACGCCAAAGTTAATGCACAAAGATTTTGCGTGACCTATATGAAGATATCCATTAGGCTCTGGAGGGAAACGTGTATAAGTTCCCGAAACCTTTCCACTTTCTAATTCTTCATTGATAATTTGTTCGATAAAGTTAGTTGCTTCAACCATAATAACACCGAATAAGTAAAATTTGTTTATTTATTTAGTATTGTACCACAAAAATTAAAATAAGTATATCATAAAAGGGTAAAAAGCAAGAGGAATTTTTAAATATTTTTAATTTAAGCGTATTTGCAAGTTGTTTGCTTGACTAAAAAACTTCGATAATGTAAAATAGTTAAAAAGAATTTTTTGGAGTAAGTTATGGCAGAAAATACGGCAACGATGGAAAAAATCGTAAACTTATGTAAAAATAGGGGTTTTATTTTCCCTGGTAGTGAAATTTACGGCGGACTTGCAAACACGTGGGACTATGGTCCTTTGGGTGTTGAACTTAAAAACAACATTAAACGTGCGTGGTGGCAAAAATTCGTAACCGAAAACAAATTAAACGTTGGGCTCGACGCTGCAATCTTAATGAACCCTCAAACGTGGGTTGCCTCTGGGCATCTTGCAGGGTTTTCAGATCCGCTTATGGACTGTAAAGAATGTCACGAACGTTTTAGAGCAGATAAACTAATAGAAGATTGGGCAAAAGAAACAGGTTATCAACTTGAAAAACCCATTGACGCTTTTTCTCACGCAGAAATGAAAGAGTTTGTTGAAGACCACAATATTCCTTGCCCCACTTGTAAAAAACACAACTTTACAGACATTCGCCAATTCAACCTTATGTTTAAAACTTTCCAAGGCGTAACCGAGGATGCAAAGAATACAGTTTATCTCCGTCCCGAAACAGCGCAAGGTATTTTTACTAACTTTGTAAACGTTCAGCGTACCACTAGAAAGAAAATGCCTTTCAGTATCGCGCAAATAGGTAAATC
This sequence comes from Christensenellaceae bacterium, assembly GCA_045656465.1. Taxonomy (GTDB): domain Bacteria; phylum Bacillota; class Clostridia; order Christensenellales; family Borkfalkiaceae; genus UBA1259. The sequence goes on along the minus strand of JAZORG010000050.1, from coordinate 425 downwards.
TTTTAGAAACGAAATTACTCCCGGTAACTTTATCTTCCGTGTGCGTGAATTTGAACAGATGGAACTTGAATTCTTCTGTAAGCCAGGCACCGATTTAGAATGGTTTTCATATTGGAGAAGTTTCTGCCATAAATGGCTTGTTTCTATCGGCTTAAAAGAAGAGAGAATTAGACTTCGTGATCACGATCCCGAAGAACTCTGTTTCTATTCAAAAGCAACAACAGACTTTGAATATCTTTTCCCCTTCGGTTGGGGCGAGCTTTGGGGTGTTGCTGACAGAACAGATTATGACCTTACACAGCATATTAACACTTCAGGTAAGAGCCTTGACTACTTCGACCCCGAAACAAATGAAAGATACATTCCCTATGTTATCGAACCATCTCTTGGTGTTGAAAGACTTTTCCTTACAATTCTCACAGAGG
>JAZORG010000049.1:0-2961 GCA_045656465.1 Christensenellaceae bacterium | reverse complement strand
AACCTGTTACGGGGAAAATTCCATTGAATCTTCCGGCATTTATAACAATATTATTGCTGGCTGCAAAATTTGAAAAAAGAATACCAGTAGCTAAATTAGTGCCAGCAACAATGTTTTTACCAAGGGTTAAGGTGTTTCCATTTGAATAGAAACCGGCAGCGCCAAAGTCCGGCTGATTAACAGTGATATTATTAAGCGTTAAATCACAGTGGAGCCAATCAGAGTTAACACCATTTGGAGACACATTGCCAAATGTAATTGAGTTATTGGTTGCTACAATATTCGCATCCTCATCTTCCCAACCAAAAATAGTAATACTATTGCCATCTGCAACATGTGCTGTGTTAGCAAAAGCACCCTTAACATCATTACCTACATCATAATTGCCTTTAATATAGATAAGGCCGCCATTGTAGCCTAAAGCTTTAATAGCTTCACTGATGTTTGAATGAACCTTATATCCTTCCGGAGCAACAAAGTTTTCATCGGTTGTAACAATAGGAGTTGAAGAATCAATGAATTCGATTGTTACCGGTTCAGTATCGGTAGTATGGGTTTCTATAATGCTGCCGCTTCCATCTGTTAAAGTTTTAGCAACGCGAGTTCCCTTAAATCGAGTTAAATCATAGATAATCTTACCATCTTCAGTTTTTTCACCGGTAGGAATAAGTCTCACACCATTTGCAGAGGGAACTAAAGCAGGATTGCTAACATTACATACAAATGTGAAGCCCTTTAAAATACTCGATGTATCATCGCCGGGGATTACATCTTCAAATACAGGCTGTGCAACGCCATTAACAGTGTTAATTATGTAATCAACTGATTTAACATTGTGCCATTCAGGATTAGTATCCTCAACAATTTCAATCTTTTCAGGATCATAATTGTTGGCGATTATCATAAAGTATTTATTATCTTCAGGTACAAGATAATAGCTCGGCCAATATCTGTTATAAAAAGGTACTCCTTTCGGCATTTGTTCACAGTCGACAATTACAGCAATGTTACCTGACTTATTAAGCGGTTTCCAGTAGTATTGATACGCTTGATGCATGGTATGACCAAAAATAATTCCGTGATCGGGTTTTGCATCAAGCTTATTGATATTAACAATAGTATCCGCCTTGTTAGCAACGGCTGATTGGTAACACATTGAACCCAAATATAAATAATCGAAATAGCCACCGTTAATATCCAGAACAAAGTCGTTCGTCAAATTAACTGTACCAATACCGTTATTGCTACTAATGCCTGTATAAATATTTTGAATTCTAGTGCCACTTTCAATAACATAATGAGTAGCACCTTTAGTGTTTGGGTTAGTATTATGATCCAAACGAGCTGCAAGGCTATCAATTTTAAGTGTGTTGCCTTCGCCGGGATTTAATACAACCTTGTTTCCGGCGGTATCATATCTACCACCAATATTCAGTGTTCCGGCTGAAACAGTACCGGTTCCAAAAGTGAGCGTATGTCCGTTAGAGTCAAAACCGAAACTGGGTGCATTACGATGATCTGCGGGTAATTCTGAAGATCCGATAGTTAAGTTTTCGAAAGTGAGATCGCCCTTCAGCCAGCCTGCCTGTGCAACATCTTCGCCAACAATAAGTTTACCGTTTTCTGCACTATCTCCATAACCGGCAATTGTGATTTCACCACGACTATCAGCGGTGCCCTCAATTTCACTGCCCGAAGCGGTAAGCGTACCTTTAAGGTATACTTTACCGGCTGCTCCACCGAAAGAGTCGATAGCTGCTTCAATAGTTTTATAAACCAAACAGCCTGTTTCTTCATCGACAGTTGTGCCATCTTCTGCTTCAAGTGTGGGGTCTACAACAACAACAGATGACAGATCTTCTGCCAATACCGGTATTGTGCCAACAACTAAAAGCAAAGAAATGGCTAGAGCCAAAAGTCTTTTAGCAAATTTTTTGTTTAGCATAATTTATTCTCCTTATGAATTATTTTTGCTGAATTAAATATTAGTACCAACCGTTATTAGTACCAACCGTTTTCCCAACCGTCTTCGGCTTCATTATCACCACCACTTGTAACGATAATGTCATCCGATTTGAAAAAATAAACATCTAACTCGGGGGTTAAATATTCCTTTTTATCTTTAAACACCACGAAACAACCGCCTTTTTAAAAAGTAATTAATTTTGAGTTTTTCAACTTAAAATACAAAGATTAAACGATAAATCTAATCTTAAAATGAAATCCTATATATTTTCATTATATATACAATTCGTCAAAGTTATTATACTCCCATACACGAAAATTTGTCAAGTGATTTTTATTAAAATATTCTAAACTTTGTTAATTCAAGACAAAATAGTTATTCAAAATAACCGAATCAATTTCATCGAGGTTATTATATACACCAACAAAAACCGACGCACAATATTCATCGGTTTCAAAATCTCTTACATTTTTGCCGTTTCGAGCAACTCCTCGAACGGTAAATCATTAAAGCATTTTTCAAAAATAATAAAAATCCACTACATTACTACCGATGACCTTCCACATATCGCCTCCACTCTAAAAGCAGGCGACAAAGTTTTTCTTTCGGGCACGGTTTATACCGCACGCGATGCTGCGCATAAGAAGTTGTTGGGCGCCCAACTTTAGGAAGAGATATGAAAAAACTGGAACAATCAATAATTAGTTACCACAACCATCATTTCTTGTGGTTTATGTTATTATATTATTGTAAATTTGTAAATATATAATTTTAATATTATTATAAATTAATATTGTATAAAATAAGAAGGCTTTCCATACGGAAAGCCTTCCTAATTTTGTTTATAAGCAACTATTTAACATTAATTCTAAATACATTACCGTCGCCCAATGTATTCGACTTAACCATTACTTGAGGAATTGTATGATCTGCGCTAGCGCCTGTACCGGAAATTTCACCATAGTAATACTCGTGGTTATGTCCGGTGAAAATGC
>JAZORG010000048.1:0-4091 GCA_045656465.1 Christensenellaceae bacterium | reverse complement strand
CCGACTTCACGCAATCGGGCGTTTTCTTTTATGTTTTTGGTCTTTATCAGCCTTCAGGATTATAACTTGCAGGATAATTCACAGTTACTCCCTGATATTCTTTTATAGTTCTAACGCCATATTGGTCGCCTCCAAAAAGTCCGTCGAAAGGTAAACATAATAAATGGTTTGTGCAAGTGGTTGCGTGGTCTTCAACAGTAACGTCAAGTCCTCCGTAAGCATACCCCGCTTCTACACGTGTATAGCGATTACCGTTAAATCCAAGACAGTAATGATAATTCATCCAATCCCCATACGTTACCGTTACGTCTTTACAGGTAATATTATACTTTGACATATCGGGATAATTTGCACCGTCAATAGTAGTCGTTTGATCGCAACGACCTATTATCATTCCCGTCATACGGTAGAGATAATATTGATACGAAGCGGTAACGTCGTTATACGCATCTAATCGACAAGCAATATTAACGTTTTCAAAATTATAGGTTGCGCCTGGTTCTGCCTGTCCAACCACACCACCTATAGAACTATCAAAAGACCCCCAAAGACCGCCTAAAACAACGTCTTCTGCAATAGTGATATTCTTAAAAGTATAGTCGCCAGCGCCCGACCAACCGATTATTCCACCGATACCGTTATTATAAGTTCCAAAATCACTATCGGCTATTGTGATGTTCTCAAAAACACAAGTTCCCGTTGCGCTTCCGCAAATTCCGCCGATATCTCCACCTTCGACTTGTGCGTTAGCGCCACTAATCGTTACGTTCTTAATAGTAGCGTTTTCTAACTCACCAAACAAACCAATTGAACCGTATTGACCCCACATATAGTTAAAATCCCAACCACTTTGATACATGTTTTCAATAACGTGTCCATCACCGTCGAACGTTCCGCTGAAAGCAGATTTGTCGCCAATTGGATTAAAACTAATCGGTATGGGGTTGCCGTCTTCATCTAATTTAAGTTCTCCATTTTCATCAGTCTCAAACACCCCTAAATCCACGTCTGCTGCAAGTTTGATGGTTTTCCCTGCAAAATTATTACCACCATCAACAAGTTCGCCTAAACCTACAAGCGCACTTGCGGATTCAATCACAAATTCAGTATCCGTTTCGTTATACCAGGAGGTATCTACAGTTCCATCCCAAACGCTTTCATTTAACGGAACCTCTGGAAGACTAGGATAAGACGCATTTCCATCATAGAAGTGTCCGTCGCCATCGTTTTCATAACTTACTTGAGTTGCAACTAAACCGACTGCAAAATCTAAAGACAAACCGCCCGAAACGTTAAATTCGTTGTCGTTATCAGTAGGCTCCCAACATACACCTATTTCATAGGTAATAGATTCTTGAGGTAGCAAATAACCCTCTACTTCAAAACCGTCTTTGAATATCGGCATATACTGTGGATCATAACCAGGAACAGCCGAGTCTATTTGTAATGCCTCAAGACGGCTATCGCCCATTACATTGTCAGTACCCGTTACCTTGTTGCGTGCTAATGCATAAACAGACAACACGTCTGCTAAAGTTTTACCCGAGGGTGTTTTCGTTGCATTTGCATGCACAATGCTTAATTGATACTTTAGAGCAAGGCTTCCGTCGTTTGAAACCTCAAAACGTCCACTTGCCCAAGCGCCTGGCTCCCATAACATTGGGTCGCCGTTTATATCCATAAAGATTTTGGTGTCTTCCCCAACTTCTTCCGAGTTTCCATTGTAAGAATTTGTGTAAACTAAATTTACGTCTAAATTTCCCGATTGAATTTTGTTAATTCCGCTACTAGCCGAATCGGTAAACCAAGCAAAAGTTGAGCCAACAAGTATGCTAAAACTTACTATAATGGCGCTTATGCTAGTTATCAACGTTGTTTTTGCCTTAAAAACTTTCATTTTTTCTTTCTCCTATAATTATAAAATTTTTTATTTTTTTATTTGTTGTATAATGTCGGTCGGCTTGAACTTGTCATTCTTTTTAAGTTCAAACCTTTCAGCAACGGCGCTTGCAAGTTTTGTTGCGTTTTTGCAAGCACGGTCGCTTTTGATTTTCACGGCGAAAGGAACTTCTTCATACGCTTTAACAGCAGACATATCTCTTTGGAAATAAATCTTTTCGTTAAAGTCCTTAACACCTAAATTAAAATATCCCGTTAAGGTTTTACCACGAAGCCCCACCTTTGCAAGTAGTGTTCTCCCTGTTCTATAAGACACCCCTCTTAACGAAACTCTAAAGTTAACCTTTTTGTAAGAGGTAAGTTCGTTATGTAAAGCGCTAAAGTGACTTTGCGTTTCCGCTTTCGATTCTGCTATTTTTTCCGCAAAAGACTTTCTTTCAATTTTGGGAATATTGAATTTGTTCTCACTTAATTCAATCGCTTGCTCTTTTTTATCTTCTTCGCTTTCACTAGCGTCCTCTTTCTTATCTTCTGCAACTGCCAACTCGCTAGTTGTTTGTTCTGCCACCGGCGCAATCGGTTGTTGAACGATTGTTGGCTGACAAGATGTTGGTTGGGTTGCTCCCGATACATTTTGACATATTGTTTGCGAAGTCTGATTTCCTGCCGTTTGGCTTATTATAGGCACGCACGATGTCGGTTGTGATTGAATTGACACAGGCGCAAATGATTGTGGCATTTGACAAACTGACACGGGGTTATATGTTGTCGGAACACCCCCGCCCACCATTTGATTTATAACAGGCACAGGAGCGTACTGCATGGGTGCAATCGTTATCGTTTGATAAACAGGCGTTGACTTATCACCTGGCGCAACTTGATTTATTATGGGTTGTGGCGCGTAAGGCATAGGTTGGTAGTTTATCGTTATCGTTTGACAAACAACAGGTGCGGGTTGAGTTTGAGGTTGATTTTGACTTTGTTGAACCTCTTGCTGTTTAGTATCGTTAACGCTACTTACCGTTTTTTCGCTTGCTTTTTTGTTTCTTTTCATCTCTTCTACCTCTTCGCTGTACATTTTTGCAAATTCTTTCTTTCCAAGAACCTTACCCACTTTAACACTAAAGAAAATTATCAACAATACGCTTGGAATTAAAATACTAAGATAAAATCCACGGGGAGTCTTTAAGACTGAAAAGACCTTTCCTGCACTCGGTACTTTTGAAACGTATCTACCCATAACGTGCTCGGGTTTAACTTCAACCAGATCGTTAACCCCCGTGTTGATTCCATAGGTTACAATTCCCTCAACTTCCCCATTGCTAGCACGTTTTATCTCTCGTATTTTATGAGACACAGTTTTTCCCATAGACTCGGGGTTGTATGAAAAAAAGGTTATAACGTCTCCAATCTTAATATCGGTTAAATCTTCTACTTTGCGTATTATTATAAGATCTCCCGCATTGAAGTAAATTTTTTCGCTTTCACTTATTGCTGATTTGCTCATTGAATCAGTATTAACTATTAGTATTTTATGCCCAAAAATTTCTTTGCCGTTATCTTCCCCGCTAAAATACGCTAGAGTGGAAATAATCGCCATGATTATTGCAACAAAAAACGCACACCAAGCAAACACGTCTAGTATTTTTTCATATACTCTCTTTTTTACTTTATTGCTTTTCACAATTAGCTCCTAGTTTGGTGTTGGATTTTTTATTATATGTGCAACACACATATTTGTCAATTAAAATTTCGGCTATTTTTTAATTTTTTTATTTTTTTTGGTAATACTTTTATTTAATCGCACAACCTGTTGCTTATAAAAATATATGTGTTTGCTTTATAAACTATGTGTTATGCACATTTTAAAATACATTTTTTTTGCGTGTGGTAAAATACTTTTATGATGTTTGGGGAAAACTTTAAGAAACTGAGACAAGAAGCTAAATTGTCTCAAAAAGAAGTTGCTGAAAGGCTTGGAATTTATCAGTCAAATGTGAGTGATTGGGAAAATGATGTGTCAAGACCTGAGTACGAAAGACTAATTCAACTCGCAAAACTCTATGATTGTTCAATAGCCGAGATTTTAGGCATAGAAGAGGATTAAAAAATTATAATGCGCATTATGCATACATTATATAATGTTTGCAAACATTAATTTTAAGAAAAGCAAAGCCTGCTAACCAACAAAA
>JAZORG010000047.1:0-19453 GCA_045656465.1 Christensenellaceae bacterium | reverse complement strand
ATAGCATCTAAAACTGCCTTATTTTTATAATACACGTCATCTCTACCGAGCGTTTGCGCATAACCCGATATTCCCGGTCTCATAGAAAAAACGTTCATCTTATCACGCATTTCGTTGCAATTTTCCTCTTTCACAACAAGTGGACGATATCCTATTATAGACATTTTCCCACTTATACAACAGAATAATTGAGGAAGTTCGTCGAGCGAAAATTTACGCAAAATTTTACCTACTTTTGTAACATACTTATCTACATCTTGAAATATTGACGTAGGGCAATCTAGCGGAGCATCTATTTTCATAGAACGAAATTTATAACAAATAAACTCCTTTCCATTTCTACCTACCCTTTTTTGCCTAAATAAAACCGGCCCTTTGCTATTGCACTTAATTGCTATTGCAATTATTAAAAACAGAGGAGATAATAATATAACAGCAAACAATGAAACGATTAAATCAAAAGAACGCTTTATAAAGCGGTAAAACAGCCTTTTTTTACCATTTGGAACAAAATTATCTATATACGTTGCGTAATACTCATCTGGATATTCTTCAGTAACGTCAAATTTACTTTCAAACAGTTCATTAATCTCTTCAACCGATTTTTCACAGCAAGACGAAGCGTATTTTTTCCTTTCAACACGCTCTTTTACGTCCTTATAGTTTTCAACTAGGGTACACTCTGGAATATTCTGTTTTTCTTCTGCTGATAAACTCATAATTTCAGTAAAAATCCTTTAAGGGGCATTAACTCTTATGTGTTTTCTGTCTTTTACGACAAAATTCGCACATATTTACAAACAACAATATAGTATTGCCGAGTAAGAACACCCGATTCGCAATATTTATTTATAATAAATATATTGTAACCTAATTATACTACTTTAAATAAAGTATGTCAATGGATTATCTCAAAATAAGCAATTTTGTAAAAATATAGAACAAAGAAACGCTTTTTTACCCAAGATTTTCCTTGAATTTTTAATTACAGTATTTTATCTATAATGCCTAAATCCCAACACAATCTTGAAAGAACGTATTTATCTCGAATATCCTTTGTAGATAGAAAAGTTTTCTTCAGCTCACCTTTATCAACACCGATTTCTTGCATTGTTTTTGGCAATCCTACAAAATCATACAACTCGATAAGTTTATTGTACTCGGGAAGTTCTTCATTTACAATATTTATAATCTCTTCCCACCTTTCGATTATAATATCTAGGCGTTTTTGATGTTCAATCTTATCGTATTTCCCCTCTTTTTTCTCTAGTTCTATCATACTGATTGCACTTTTTCCGAGAAAACTTTTCAATTCCTTATGCCATTTTTGGACGTCAAAATTTTCAACGTAATTAATTGCCTTTTCCCTATTTGGTGAAACTTTTTTTATTTTCTCATACAAACCAACGGCAATTAACGTGCCTACTGCACATTGAATACCGTGAAAATCCACGTCAAACCCAAACTCTGCGCCCCTCATGTCCCACACGTGGGAAAAATAGTGTTCAACACCCGATGCAGGGCGGGACATTCCCGCATAGTTCATAGCAATTCCGCCAATCAAAAGACCATTAAAAACAGCCATAACAGCCTTTTCTTCCCTATTTTTTAACCCTCCTACGTTATCAACACACTCTTTAACTGCTTTTCTTATAAGAGAGGCAACCCTTTCGCAATAATACTCTCCCGTAATCAAATGAGCAATTCTCCACTCGCAAATGCTTATGTATTTTGCAATCATATCGCCTAGCCCCGAAACGAGCATTTTATAAGGAGCATTACACAAAATATCTGAATCGCCTATTATAACGTCTGCACTCCTGCTCGGCAAGGAAATTTTCAATCCGTCTCTAGTCATAGATGATGTTGCCGATGCATACCCATCCATTGACGGCGCAGTTGCAACAATAATATAAGGCTTACCCGTTGTGGCGCTCAAAATTTTACAAATATCATTAATAACTCCTGACCCTACTCCGATTATAATTTCCGAATTGTAATCGTAATGCATAACTGCTAATCCAACGCTTTTTTCGTCGGGAACAATTTCCTCGCAATTATAAATAAAATTAGAATATTTAATATCATTTTTTTCTAGTATTTTTCTAACCTTTTCACCAGCAACAACCTCGGTGTTTTTATCGGATAAAACGAATGCTTTTTTCGCATTAAATCTTTCTAGCACTTGGGCAATTTTTTCTAATGCACCCTTGCCTGTAATAATATTTTCTAACGGAAAATAATGCTCTTTTCCACAATCGCATTGTGCGCCGTTAATTTCATCTAAAATATGCATATCTGCCCTCCTCTTTTATTACAAATAATTGTAATACATAAGTCGCATTTTGTCAATAATAAACAAGCAAAAAGGCTTAAACCGAAGTTTAAGCCTTTTTTATATTAGATGCCTTTTTTTCTACCCAAATCGGTATTATCTTTCGTTCTATCTTTTAACGATTTTTCTACGTTTGGCTTTGTTTCAAAACGATAGTCTTCTCCATTCTTTTTAATATATTTATCAATAACATTATGAGACGCAACCTGTGAAAGCGAAGAATTAACTTGTCTTTGATACTTAAAAAAGTCTGCAGAATCTGGTAACTCATCAATTTTAACTGTCGTTTCCTTATACCCTGTAAGCCTTACGGTGTTCATAACTTCACGAATGTAACTGATATTTGATTTTAACCTTAAAAGCGACGGGAAATCTGCTCCGCCAACAAATAATTGTTGCCATTCTCTTCCCTCATATTTTAGTAGCATTTCACTTGCGATTTTAAGATGCGTTAATTCCTCTTCAAAATGCATTAGCCATATTTTTTTAATCTTTTCATCACTCTCGTCTTGATAACAAGAATAATACAAATAACATTCGGTATATTCGTGCATAACCCAACTCTCAAACCACGTTGACGAGGGATCAATTAGCGAACCATAACCAGACACGTGTTGCTCTTCTATCATAGCAATTTCCGCATACAATTTTTTTCCTAAATCGTTATGATAAAAACCGCCCACGTTCATATAATAGTTCATTGTCTGCTGTTCCGCTGCCGTTATTATCGACGTATGCAATCTTGTAATTAAACTATCTTGCCAACAGTTTATATATCTGCGAATATCATCGTTGGGATGGCGGTGTTCGCATATCGTTGGTCTTGCAGGGGTAATTTCAGTATATCCGCCAACTAATCTTTCAGCGTGCACCCCCTCGTCCATATCTAAAAGATTTGAATATCTATATAAATGGTCAAAATCCTCAAGTAACGCAAAATCAAGTTGCTCTTTTACTATGGGATTTGGTTCTTTTTGGGCCATTTCAGCCGTGAGGTCAACGGCTAATTGCTCGTATCCTATTGTCGTTTCAAGTATGCTTTCATCTATCGGTTTTAATCCCGATATACGTTTTTGCTGTTGTTGTTCTTGTCGTCTTACCTGCGCAATAACACGCCTTACTTCATTATTTAAGCAATGCCTATTAAACTGATGAAGAAACCAATTTGATTCAAACTCTGTTCCATTCATTAAAATAACACGTGTTTTCGTGTATGGTCCTGTTGAATTTTTATCATACGAATAAGATGACAAAGCATTCCAATTTGCATAGTTGATTTTACTGTCTTTTGGCAGTTCTTTAAATGGGTTCATAGTTATCTCCTTTTAATAATTTATGACACTATTATCACCATTTAAAAATAAATTATACCACCCCAACAATGCGGAGTGGTATAATTACTTTTTTATAATCTAATTAATCGTGCTATGTTTTTGATGTTTAATTTTCTTATAAAAGTAAAACGCAACAGCAAAGAGTAAAACTGATTGTACAATGGTAATTATTGCGCAAATTACGTAAGTAATACCGTAATTTCCACCGTTACCGCTGTCTATAATCGCACCTGCTATTGGCGGAATAACGCCTGCCATTATAGATGCTACAGCGTTCACAATTGCCATATAAGAACCTACATTTATTTGAGAACGCATATTAAATGCAAGTATAGAGCCATATATTACACTTATACCCGGCGTAACGAGATTATAGGCAACTAATAAAATTATTACTATTACAATGTTTGAATTATAAAGGAACACAAAAGGAATGAACGTTACTAGCGACAATATGGAAATTATTGTGCCTATCATAAAGACGTTCCCATGTTTTTCACATACAGATACGGTAACTAGCGGACAGAACATCCTAGCTATAGGCACTAAAAGTGTAATTAGAATAGAGTATTCTTGTGGCATACTGTGTACTTCATTCATCATACTCGGCATCCAATTAAGCACAGCATAATAAACAGCATTACCCAACAATGACAAACTCATTGCTAGTGATAAAAAGCCAACGTATTTCAACTTTGAATTGAGAATAAAAATGGGATGTTCGGCTTTGGTATCCGCCATATTTTCAGAAATTACAATTTCCACGGGATATGCCTTAATCTTTTTGCTTGCATAAAAGAAAAACACAACGGATAACGCAAACAGTATTCCGAGGAAAATAAAGGGCATATTCCAACTTCCTAACGCAACGAAAAGAGCAGGAACTCCGTAAGAAATCATACTCGCTATAGCCGTTCCCATACTCATAAGTTTATTTGCAAACGGCAAATAACTTTTATTGAGGTTTTTACTTAAAACCGCCATACAACCAGAATAAATCCCCGCCTGAAGCGCACCATTTATTGTGCAAAGCACGTACATTGCCGTCATAGATGGCATAAATGCTATAAAAACGGTTGCTAAAGAGGATAACCCTGCAACACTAAATAAATATATTCTCAAATTTATTTTGCCCATAACTAAAGACAAAAGTACTTGACCTACTGCATAAGCAATAAAATAATAAGTCATAGCAAGACTTGCCGTTGCTTTGTTAACTTCAAAAACGTCTTGGATAGCAACTATTTCCGCCGTATATACGTTTTTTGAACCCATCATCAAGATAAAAAGGAAAAAACACGCCCAAATGAGCATTTTAGAATATTTATCCCTCTGTCTATCCACATCTTGAATATTATTTTCAATCTCGTTTGCCATAACTATCTATCGTATTTCTCCGTCAATCTTTTAAGTTTTAACGCTGTTGATTTTTTGAAATGTTCACTTTTTAACCTAACCGCCCAGTTGCTGTTCTTTACAGTTCCCGGTTCGTTTACCCTATAACTACCGTCAAGACCCAAAACGTCTTGCATAGGTATAATAAACAAAGCAGATTTTGATGCAAAGCCCAATTCTTTTATCGCGTTAAACATTTCAAGATCATTTCCCACTTGCATTTTAATTTTTAGTTTTAAAAGACTGTTTTTTACACCACGATACAAATTGTTTTTATCCCACTCACTCATTGTGGTTATCAACCCCCAAAGGGTATCGTTATCGTGAGTTCCTGTATAGCATATTGAATTTTCAGTAACATTCTCGGGTAAATAAAGATTGTTTTCCTCTCCGTTAAATGCAAAGGATAATATTTTCATACCCGGATAACCGAGTTTTTTCAATAGTTCTCTTACGCCGTCATCAATAATACCTAAATCTTCTGCTATTATTCTACTTTTATCCACATAGTTGTGTATAGAATTAAACAGTTGCTCTTTCGGCACGCTTATCCATTCACCAACCGTCGCATCCTCTGCGCTAGCGGGAATTTCATAATAACGGTCAAAAGCACGGAAATGGTCAATGCGCACGTAATCGTAAATTTTAAGAGCCTTTGCTATACGCTCACACCACCACGAAAAATTATCTTTTTGATGTTCTTGATAATCGTAAACGGGGTTTCCCCAAAGTTGACCTTTTTCGCAAAAATAATCTGGGGGTACACCTGCAATTTTTTTAGGAATAAACTTATCGTCTAACTTAAACAAGTTAGGAGCCGTCCAAACATCAACGCTATCCAGCGCAACGTAAAGGGGCATATCTCCTATGATTTTTATTCCTTTTTTATTTGCATATTTTTTTAATTCTAGCCATTGTCTTTGTGCTTCAAATTGTATAAACTCCCAAAAAAGGATTTCTTCTTTATAACTTAAGGCAAAACTCTTGAGCGCCTTTTTATCTCTCCTCTTAAACGGCTCTTCCCACTCGTAAAAGTGTTTTTGCCCCGATGCGAATTTTAGAGCCATAAAAACGGCATAATCATAAAACTCTTTTTTTCTTAAGAAATTTTTAAATTGCTTATCTTCTTTATCAAACCTTAAAAAAGCTTTGCGTAAAAGCGGATATCTTACAGCATAAAGTTCACCGTAATTTATATAATCAGCGTTATTTAATTGAAATTTAGCCTCTTCCGCCGTGATAAGCCCACGCTCTTTTAATGTATCAACACTTATAAAATACGGATTGAACGAGTACGAGCAAACCGACGAATAAGGAGAATCCCCAAAACCCGTTTGAACAAGCGGTAATATCTGCCAAATCTTTTGACCTGCCAAACTTAAAAAATCCACAAATTTATAACTTTCTTTCCCGAAACTGCCTATACCGTATTTACTTGGCAAGGAGAAAATCGGCATAAGTATTCCACTTCTTCTTTGCATTGTAATGCCTCTAAATTATATTTTAATCAAAAAAGAAAGGTCGATTGCCTTTTTTTATATTTTTAAGGGTAATTATTAGAAAATATACACCCATGATAACACCTAAAACAACTGTTATAATTATTGACAATGTGTAAAAATACCGTCCATTTGCTAGACCGATATTCTCGTCAAGCATAAGGCCACCAAAGTCAAATATAAAATGCACGCATACGGACGGAAAAATATTTTTCGTCAAAATAAATATAGCAATAAATAGTGCACTTGTTAAAAAGGTGTATCCCACCTGCATAAAAACTGCTCCTACGTTTACGCCGTTTGCTAAATTTATTAAATGTGAAAGCGCAAAAATTAGCGAGGCGGAAATTAATGCCCATATACTAGAATGTTTATATTTTTTTAACGCCTTTGTTAAAAGAGGGAAAATCAGCCCGACGAAAACAAGCCCCTCACTTAAAGCGGTGAAAAGGCAATATATTATAAATAGTGCCGTTTGATAGGATTGTGCCACAAACTCAATTTTACCCAAAAATAAAGAAATTAAAGGGAAATTGTTAACCGCAACAAGTAATGCAGGCAAGCATAAAAGCAAGCCTTTAACCGATATTTTAATAAAATTATCGGTTAAACCATACTTTAAGGTTAATATAACGGCAAGCACAATTACCGTTAAATCGGTAGTTATTCCGCCCACAAGATGCGCCGTTTTATCACTCATTACTTTCGCTAGTAAACTACCCACAGGCAAGGTTAAAATTCCTAAAAATATTAACACTACCACCGTGGCGTGATATATAGGACGTAATGACGCATCTTTTTTTAGGTCGGTCATAAAGTAAATCCCCCATCGCAAGAGATAACCTGTCCAGTAATAAAATCTGCATCGTCGGAAACCAAAAATTTCACAAGTCTTGCAACGTCTTTAGGTTCGCCTATCCTACCGAGTGGGGTTTGCTCTTTTAACTCTAGCATATCTTCTGAAGAAAATCTTTTATTCATTGGAGTATCTATTACCCCTGGGCAAATACAGTTTACCGTAATCCCGCTTGGAGCGACCTCCTTTGCTAGCGCTTTCGTGTAACCGATTAGAGCCGATTTCGATGCTGAATAACACACCTCCATACTTGCGCCAACCTTGCCCCACATAGAAGATATGTTTATAATTTTTCCAAATTTTGTGCTTATCATTTTCTCTAACGCTTTATTCGTTATAAGATAAGCGGTTTTTAGATTAATTGTAAAAACTCTATCCCATTCTTCTTCGGTTGTGTCTGTTATTAGTTTATAAAGTCCAACGCCCGCATTGTTTATAAGAACGTCTAAATGATTAAATCCGCAAAGTGCATTCTCTATTGCGGTAAGTGTATTTTTTACATCAAAAAAGTCTGCTTGAAATATATAAAGATTTTGACAAGCATCATTTGAAAGATTTTCCTTTAATCTTTCAAGATTTTCCTTATTGGTATTGTACTGCGCAAGCACGAAATATCCCTCTTCTAAAAGGGTTTGCGTTATTGCTAGTCCTATTCCACCACTTGCGCCTGTTACGAGTGCAGTTTTCACGTTACACCTCTAGTAATATACCCGCAAATTGCTTTGCGGGTATGACTATAAATATTTAATTATATTTACTATTAACCTTTAACGCGTTCCATATATTCGCCCGTTCTCGTGTCAACTCTAATAAGTTCACCTTCTTCAACGAACATAGGTACTTGAAGTTTTGTGCCTGTTTCAAGCACTGCTTCTTTTGTTGCGTTTGTAGCCGTGTTGCCTTTTACAGAAGGATCTGCCTGCGTTACACGGAGGGTTACGAAGTTTTCACATTCTACGCTAAATGCTACTCCTTTATATGATCTTACGATTACAGGATCGTTTTCCTTTATCCATTTAAGAGCGTCTTCTACTTGGTCATAGTTAAGGGGTGTTAGGTTGAATTCTTGGTCCATAAAGTAGTAGAGTTCACCGTCGGTGTATGAATAAGTCATATTTCTTGTTTCAATCTGTGCCTCTTGAACTTTTTCGGTGGGGTTCCACGTTTTTTCCAAAACAGAACCTGTTACCACGTTCTTCATTTTTGTTCTTACGAATGCTGCGCCCTTACCGGGTTTTACGTGTTGGAAATCTACTATCGTAAAAATTCCGCTTTCGTATTCAAATGTTACGCCCTTTCTAAAATCGCCTGCTGATATCATAATTATTTGTTCTCCTTAATTGTTTTCTGTATTTAAATTTTTATTTTACAAAATTAAAAGTTCTTTACTGTCTGAATACAGCCGTTTTACTTTCCCATCTTCTAAAACTACCGTATCTTCTATTCTTATTCCAAACTCCCCGTCTAAATAAACGCCTGGCTCTATGGTAAACACCATATCATTTTTTAATTTATAATTACGTTTTTTTGACAACGTTGGATATTCATGTATTCTTAATCCCACTCCGTGTCCTAAAGAATGAGTAAAATACTTATCTAACCTACAAGATTTAAGGTAATCTCTCGCTATTTTATCGGCTGACTTTGCCGTCATATTATCGGTAATATTTTCTATTGCAAGTAAATTTGCGTTAAGAACTGCCTTATAGCATTCTACGAACTTTTTATCGGGAGTTCCAAAATATGAAGTTCTAGTTAAATCCGAACAAAATCCGCCAACCGTACACCCCATATCTATCAATATAGGCATGTCTTTTTGTAATTTTTTTAATCCCGTTTGATGATGTGGAACTGCGCCGTTTTCCCCAAACGCCACTATGGTATCGAATGCAACGCCATCTGCCCCGAACTCAAAATAAAGACTTTCTATTCTTTCTTTAAGTTCTATTTCGGTCATTCCCTCTTTTACTGTTTTTATTGCTTGGTGATAAGCCTTTTGGGCAATCTCGCAAGCGGAAACTATTTTTGCCTTTTCCTCTTTTTCTTTAACGGCAAGGGTTTTTTCTAAAAGATTTGAGCAATCTTTAATTTTATATCCAAACGAAGAGTAACTCTTATATTCGTTTACGGTTGTGTTATTAAAATCAACGTAAAAAATTTTTATGTTTTGTTTTTTGAGGAAATTTTTTACCGAGTCTAATCCGTTAAAAAGGATTGCGTTAACCCCAACGCTATTTAAGGTTATTTTCGCCGCAGAAAAATATCTTGCATCGGTAAACACCGTTTGATTTTTGCCGATTATTAAAATTCCCTCTGCAATATCTACGCCCGTTAAGTATTTCCTTGTCAATCTGTCGGTAATTAAACAGACAGATTTATCGCCAAAACAAAGTTTTCTCATAATTACTTTTATATTGTAGCAAAAAATTACATATAAGTCAATTATCAAAATATATTTTTTGCATTTTTAATGCATCAATATCTTGAGTGCCTGCACTTTCGCAAATAATATACGGTTCTAATGCAAGTTTTTTTAGTACGCTTGCTAACGGTTCGAAATTCGGGCCGTATCTTAAGTCCTCAAATGTTAGATGCCTTACTTCGCCCTTTGCCGAATACTCTATTTTAGAAAAATGCATATGAAAATGTTTCATTTTTTCATAGCCTAGGTTATCTATCATATACGACAGTCGGCTATAATAATCTTCTTCGGTTTTTAAACTTCCGCACTCTCTTGCGTTAACGTGCCCAAAGTCTATTGCAGGAACAAACACCTTGTCAATAGCGCAAAAACGTGTTATTTCTTCTATTGTGCCTATCTGCCCGATTTTTCCCATAGTTTCAGGGCAGAAAATCAAGTCGTTGTATCCACTCTCATATATCTTTTCGCAAAGAATTTTCATTCTGCGTTCGGTTAAGTCAACTGCTTGTTCCCGTTTCATCTTGCCTTGGCTAGCAGGGTGAAAAACAACCCTCTTACCTTGCATAAGTTTTACCTTTTCTGCCGACTGCAATACGTACATATAAGACTTTTCCGCCATATCGTCGTCTGGATTAGCAAAATTTATATAATATGGAGCGTGCACGCTAATCTCAACGCCACATTCCTTAAACGCATCACCTATTGAAACGGCTCTCTCTGTTGTGAGATTTACACCTCTGCCGAAAGAATATTCAAAGCAGTTTAATCCCATATTTTTTACCCACAAAGCAGATTGTTCGCTTTTACTATTACCTGCCTCTACAAATGCTTGCGAGTTACCGCTCGGTCCGAACTTAATCATATTTTCCCTCTTTTGCAAACTCTACGTCTTTTTTAAGACGCTCCTTTAAATCATTTTCTGTTTGAAATTTTTTTATATCTCGAATATAATCGGTAAACTCAAGCGTTACTGTTTTTCCGTAAAGATTTCCGTTAAAACCTATTGCGTGCGCCTCGATTAGTTTTTCATTCAAATCATAGGTGGGGCGTGCGCCGTAATTTATAACTGTAGCAAATTCTTTTCCGTCTATATAAACTTTCCCTGAATAAACGCCGTCTTTTATTCGGTATTTATCCTTGTCAATCTTAATATTCATTGTGGGAAACCCTATTTTATGCCCTACCTTTCTGTCCTCAAAAACCTTACCCGTTACTGAATAATTGCGACCTAATAGGTTATTTACACTTTTAACGTCGCCATTTAAGAGCCTTTCTTTTACCGCTGTTGTAGAAACTTTTTCACCATTGATTGTAAACGTTGTAACGACCATCTGTTTCTGTCCGTTTCTTTCAGCGTACGTTTTTATATCGTTTATATTACCTTTGCCGAACTTTCCGAAAGTATAATCCTCTCCGCTTACGTAACACTTTATTTCATACTTTTCGTTAAGGTATTGCAAAAATTCATCTTTATCTTTTGATAAAAATTCTTTATTTACAGGCGCAAAAAAAACTTCGTCAACACCGAGCGTTTTTATAAAACCCTCTCTTTCTTGAGTGTTAAATACTGTTTTTTCCTCCTCTCCTTTTATAAAGGATTTGAGGTTTCCTTTAAAAGTAAAAACAACCGCTCGGGAATTTGTTTTTTCCGCCTCGGCCTTGGCTCTTTCAATAACGCTCTTGTGCCCCAAATGCACGCTGTCAAAATATCCTAGTGCAATTACCACGGTTGATTTTTTATTATCTGACATATGCCTTAATCTTTACGCTACCATTTTCAGCAACGCCTATACCCCAAAAATCGTTTTCGTTATATACTCTATAAATTCCATCTTTAATTCCGTAATCAGGATAAACTCCATTGAGTATCTTTGTCGCTTGTTCGTTTGTCAATACTAATTTTGTAAAATCGACAACCGTATCTGCTTTAATAATATACTCTTCTACATCATCACTATTTCTTAATTCTTCAACACTAATTCCGTTTGCGTAATCAAACACGCCTGCCATACGTCGGTCAAGCGCACTCATAACGCCAAGCGTTCCGCACTTAATGCCTATATCTCGTGCGAGTGATCGGATATAAGTTCCTCCCTTACATTTGAACTGGAATTTATATTCGTTGTCGCTTATCTGCCCCAAACATTCTGCAGATAAAATTGTAACTTTTTTAGGTTTTAACTCAAATTCAACACCTTGTCTTGCGAGTTGATATCCCCTTTTTCCGTCTATGCATTTTGCTGAATATTTAGGTGGCATTTGCTCAATTTCTCCCACAAAACTTTTAAGCGCACCCTCTATTGTTTTTAGGTCGGGAACAATATTCGTTCTGTCTGTTTCCACACCCGTAATATCAAGTGTATCGGTGGTGTAGCCAAACTTAAAATGTGCCACATATACCTTTTCTTTATCCAAAAGATATTGAAATAATCTCGATGCTTTACCTAACCCTATCGGTAAAACGCCCGACGCCATAGGGTCTAAAGTCCCCATATGACCGCAAGGCATATTAAATTTCTTTTTTACAACCGTTACCGCTTGCGCCGAACTCATTCCTTCGGGCTTTATTACGTTTATAAACCCCGTCATATCAGTAAGGTAACTCCTTTGAAACAGCATAACGAATTTTATCAACGACCTCTTCGTAATCACCGCTAATCTGACAACCACTTGCTAGCACGTGTCCGCCACCGCCAAAATTACTTGCTACAGAATTGACGTCTGCATTCTTTGAACGAAAACTTATTTTGTATTTGTTGGGTTGGGTTTCCATTACACAAGCACCTACTTCAACACCGTCTATACCCATAACAAAATCTATAAAACCTTCTGTTTCGTTTTGTTGTGCGCCAGCATCTGAAAAATCCGAAAGCCTAACGGTTGCAACGGCAAATCTTCCGTCAAGAAAGTATCTCAATTTTGACATTGTATGCCCGAATAGTTTTGCCCTCTCTTTAGATTGTTTTGAAAAATTATGATAATAAAGGTTGTTTACGTCTGCACCTTTTTCAACTAATTTACCTGCTGAATAGAATGTTGTACTAGTTACGCTTTTGTGCCTAAAGTTTCCCGTATCGGTCATTATCCCCATAGCCAAAAGGTTTGCAATGCTTAAATCAATTTCTACCCCCATTTGTTCAATGAGTGATAAAATATTCTCACAATTACTCGATAAATCGCATACGTAATTGATTTTTGCATACCTTGTG
Organism: Christensenellaceae bacterium; assembly: GCA_045656465.1. Lineage (GTDB taxonomy): Bacteria > Bacillota > Clostridia > Christensenellales > Borkfalkiaceae > UBA1259. The sequence goes on along the minus strand of JAZORG010000047.1, from coordinate 6,403 downwards.
TTTGAAATATGGTGGTCTATTGAATATGTGTTTTTATGAGAGGAAAAGATTTTTTCAAAGTTACCTAATCTACTAATTTCAGCGCAGTCTATAGCGATAAGCGCAGAATAGTTACCCTCAAAATTCTGCTTTACACATTCTGTTTCTTTTAAAAATAAAAATCTCGACGGAACGGGGTCATCACAATAGACATCCGCCGTTTTGCCGAGTTTTTTTAGCGCAAGCATAAAGGCAAGGGCAGAGCCGAGCGTATCACCGTCCGGACGAACGTGGCAAAATAACGCCACGCTTGTTTCGTTTTTTATCTTTGCCCCTAGTTCTAATAAACTAATCACGTTTTTCTCCTTCGTTTATGCTCTTAAATAGTTTTTCCATTTTATCGCCGTATTCCATTGTTCCATCTAAAATAAAGTGTAGTTCGGGAACTGTACGGATACGCATAACTTTTGCGAGTTCGTAACGAATCTTTTTTGCGTCTTCCGCTATCGCATTAAAGGTTTTTTGTTTTTTCTCTTCATCTTTTGAATAAATGCTGATATATACTTTTGCGTGCGATAAATCACGGCTTGCATCCACTCGCAAAACCGAAAACATTTCGGTTACGAGTGGGTTTTTTAACCGCCTTGATATTATTTCATATATCTCTTTTTGGAATTCACCGTTTAATCTGTCGTTTCTGTTTATATTTGAATTTCTACGCATTATTCGTCCTTATTTTCTTCTACTTGGTAACTTTCGATAAAGTCGCCAATCTTGATATCGTTAAATCTTTCAATAGATATACCACATTCAAAGCCTTGCGCAACCTCTTTTACGTCGTCTTTGAATCTCTTTAACTGGTTAACGTTTCCTTCACAAATCATAACGTCATCACGATAGATACGTAATTTTCCGTTTCTCGTTATCTTACCTTCGGTTACGTAACATCCCGCAACTTGACCTACGCCACTAATCTTAAACACTTCACGAACTTCGGCTTTACCGTTATATACTTCCTTAAACTTAGGTGCAAGCATACCTTTAAGCGCACGTTCAACGTCTTCAATCGCTTCGTAAATTACCCTATAAAGTTTAATATCTACACCGCTTCTTTCTGCAATTTGTTTTGCATTAGAATCGGGACGAACGTTAAATCCGATAATAATTGCATTTGAACTTTCTGCAAGCATAATATCCGATTCCTTTATTGCGCCTGCCGCTGCGTGGATAACGTTTACTTTAACCTCTGCGTTTGAAAGTTTTTCCATTGACTGCTTAACTGCTTCAACCGAGCCTTGTACGTCCGCCTTAACAATTATCGGGAGTATCTTCATTTCACCCTCGGCAATCTTATTAAACACGTCGTCAAGCGTAACTTTCTGCGATGCTTTGAGCATATTTTCACGCTCTTTATTCTTTCTTTCTTCTGCAACAAGTTTAGTTAATTTTTCTTGTTCTACCGCATAGAGAATATCGCCTGCGTTTGGAACTTCGTCAAGACCCATTATTGAAACTGGAGTTGATGGTCCTGCCACGGCAACTCTTCTTCCCTTGTCGTCAACCATCGCTCTAATCTTGCCGGTTACTGTTCCTACTATTACACTATCTGAAACACGAAGCGTACCGTTTTGAACAAGTATAGTTGCAATCGGACCTTTACTTTGGTCGAGTTTTGCCTCTATTACAACACCTTTTGCCTTTCTATCGGGGTTAGCCTTTAAGTCTTTTATTTCCGCAATAAGGTTAATATTTTCTAAAAGGTTATCAAAACCCTCTCCCGTTTTTGCTGAAACAGGACATACTATTGTATCTCCACCCCATTCTTCAGGTAAAAGTCCGTGTTCTGTTAACTGTGTTTTTATTCTTTCTAAATTCGCTTCGGGCTTATCTATCTTGTTAATAGCAACAATAATCGGAACGTCTGCAGCCTTTGCGTGGTTTATTGCCTCAATCGTCTGGGGCATTATACCGTCATCCGCTGCAACAACTAAAACTGCAATATCTGTTGCTTGTGCTCCACGTGCACGCATTGCTGTAAACGCTGCGTGTCCAGGTGTATCGAGGAATGTTATCGTTTCGCCCGAAACAGTTACTTGATATGCACCTATGTGTTGCGTTATTCCTCCTGCCTCGCCTGCGGTTACGTTCGTCTTTCTTATTCTATCCAAAAGCGAAGTCTTACCGTGGTCAACGTGCCCCATAACAGTTACTACGGGTGGACGTTTTTTGAGCATTGCATTATCTTCTTCTACGCTGTCGAACCCTTCACTCAATACATCTTCTGCGGTCTTATCAAGTTTGAGTTCTAATTCTATACCAAGGTCGTCTGCTATAAACGCTGCAGTATCAAAGTCGATAGAGTCGTTTATAGTTTTCATTATACCTTCTTTGAAAAGTCTTTTGGTTATTTCCGCCGCCGTAATACCGATTTTCTCACTCAATACTTTAAGTGGAATTATCTCGGTATTTATTACTGCATGCTCAATTTTGATAACGCTTACTTCCGACTTTTTCTCCTTCTTTACTGGACGGAATTTCCTATAACCCGTCTTATTTTCATCAAAGTCGTCTATATCAACTTGATTTCTTACAAGCGCTCTCTTATTTATAACGTGCTTGTCTTCGTATTGTTTTTCACCGCCCTGTTTTTTCTTGTTGCCAAAAGAACGTTTATCCTGTGTAGGAATAACGGGTGGCGCAATATAAGTAGTCGATTGTTGTGGTTTTCTTACTCCCGTGCGGTTAAAATCAGGTTTTGCACCCCTATCCTTAAATTCGGGTTTTGCACCTTGATTAAATTTACCGCCCTCACGCTTACCGTCTTGTTCCGAACGATATTCTTGGCGTGGTCTTTTTTCAAATTCCTTTCTTTCAGGACGCTGAATCGGACCTTCTCTTCTTACTATAAAAGAGGGTCTTTCCGGCGCAACGTATTCGTTACGCTTTTCCACAGGTTTTTCTATCGGCTTTTCTGCGGGTATTTCCACTTTATCTACTTTAACAGATTCTTCTATGGGTTTTTCCTCAGTAACAGGCTCTTTTACTTTCGGTTTTTCCTCCTGGACTTTTTCAAGAGACTTAACTTTTTCAGCCTTTTCGGGTTTTACCTCTTTAACAGCAGGTATTTTTTCCTTTTTAGTAATTACTTCCTCAACAACCTGCTCAGCCTTTTCCTCTTTTTCTTTACGGAGTGCGGTAAGCGCTTTTAATTTTTCTTCAAGCGAAGTCTTTGCCACTTTAACTTTGCTCTCCAAACTTCCCGCCGACTTAATCAAAGCCTCAATTTTACCGTCTTTGATTATTTCGCTGACTTTTTTAATATTCTCAACGTGCATTTCTTTCTTTTCAGCCATTATTATTCTCCTAAATTTCTCTTGACAAAATCTTTTTCCAAATTATCTAAAATTGCTTGCGATAAATCTTTATCAGTTACAGCCATTACCTTTGCGTTTTCTCTATGCGTTAAGTTTTCAAGTGTATTATCTACCGTTTCAATTATCGGAGCGTGAAACTTTTTCGCAAGTTTATCCGCTTCCTTTTTGGTGTTATCCGCCGCCGTATAACATACGATAATTAGACACGCTTTCTTTAACGTTGCTACTGCGTTTGCTCCTATACGGAATTTCCCCGCTCTTATCACAAACCCTATAAAAGTTTGCGCTTTACTCTTTTTTTCCAAGGAACGCCTCCGTAATGCTATCATAAGTCTGTTCGGAAACTTGGCAAGAAAACGCTCTGTTAAGCAATTTGCCTTTCTTAAGTTTTTTTATACATTCTATGTCGTTACACACGTATGCGCCCCTTCCATTTGCTTTTCCCGTTAAATCTAACGAAATCTCTTCGCCATACTTAACTACTCGGATAAGTTCTTTCTTGGGTTTTTCCGATCTGCACGCAATACAAGTACGCATAGGTTTTTTCTTTTCCATCATACTCTCCGAACTGTTTATCGCCTTTATTATTCCTCTACTGAAGGTTCTTCTACAATCATTTCGCCATCTGCGATTGCAACGCTTTCGCTCTTAACGTCTATCTTCCATCCTGTCAAACGAACGGCTAGTCTTGCGTTTTGACCACTTCTGCCGATTGCAAGTGAAAGTTTATCGTCTGGAACAACTGCCATTGCACTTTCATCACCTGTCTGTACAACTTTTACAACACGAGCGGGTGATAATGCTCGTGAAATAAATTCGAGAGGATTTTCACTCCAAGGAATAATGTCAATTTTTTCTCCACCAAGTTCGGATACGATTGCGTTAACCCTTGCTCCCTTATTACCTACGCAAGCGCCGATTGCATCTACCATCGGATCTTCAGATACAATTGCAATTTTTGTTCTCTGTCCTGCTTCTCTTGCAATTCCCTTTATTTGAACAATACCTTGCTTAATTTCTGGAACTTCGTTTTCAAATAAGCGTTTTACAAGCCCTACAGCCGTTCTAGATACAACGATTTGAGCCATTTTACCGCTATTTTTCACCCTCTTAACGTAAACGTTAAGTTTTTGATTGAGTTCGTATTTTTCGCCGGGAACTTGGTCTTTGGGCATCAAAACACCTTCGATTTGGTTTCCACCGATTTCTACGTAAATGTTTCCGTCTTCAATTCTTCTTACCGTACAAGCCATAAGATCGCCCTCTTTATCCTCGAACTCGCTAACGGTGTTATCACGCTCAATATCACGAAGTTTTTGCATTAAAATCTGCTTTGCAGTTTGTGCTGCTATTCTACCAAAGTTTTTGGAAATAATTTCTACACTAACTACGTCGCCGACTTTGTAACTCTTTTTAATTTCACGTGCATCTTCAAGGCTGATTTCCTTTTCGGTATCCACTACTTCTTCAACAACACTACGAACACTGTAAATTTTTATGGACTTTTTCTCGGGATTTAAACGAACTTCAACCCCACCGGATATTCCCGTACTCTTCTTATATGCGATTACGAGTGCGTTTTCCAATGCAGAGATGAATTCTGCTTGGGATATTCCCTTTTCCCTTTCAAGGTCTTCAAGCGCTAAAAAGAAATCTTGATTAATCATAATGTACTCCTTAATTTTTAAGATTGTATATGTTTTTTATTCAATATTTTTTATTCAAAATCAATATATTCGTTGACTTTAACTATGCTATTTAATTCAATTGTAAAGGTTGTTTTTTCGTCAACTTTAAGCGTTATACTCTTGCCGTCGTAAGAAGTCAGTATTCCGTCGTAAAACTTTTTACCCCTTATCGATGCGTATAACTTTACTTCTACTCTTTTACCCAAGTGATCGTTAAAATCCTTATCCGCCTTAAACGGTCTATCTGCACCTGGACTTGATACGTTAAGAGTATATGGTTGACCGAATGTCGGGTCAAGTTGGTCTAGCGGTTGATCTATCGCCCTGTGAAAAATTTCACAGGTATCGAGATCCATTCCTCCCTCTTTCTCTATATAGATGGTTAGCGAGGGATTTTTGCCTTGCTTAAACTCCACGTCGAATACTGTTACTCCAACTTCGCTTGCGATCTTGTTGCAAACTTCCATTATTTGTGCATTAGATTTTACTTTCATTCTTCACCTTATAAAGCAAGGTGAGAGCGGTTGCCCGTTCTCACCTTCTAGCATCAGTATATTCAAGCATATTTATTTTAACATATTAAAATAACTTTTGCAAGCATTTTTAACGGTTATTTTTAATTTTCATCAGTTCTATAAAGGCTTCTGCCGTTGCATACGCATCGGATAACGCCCTGTGATGATGAAAGGCTATCCCAAAATGCTCTGCAACCGTCGCTAGATCGTGCCTTTTTAAAAATGGTAGGTTTTCCCTTGCTAATACAACCGTATCCATTATAACGTTCTTAACTTCGTAATCTTCAACTCCTGCAAATCTCTTTATAAACTTCGTGTCAAAATCTGCATTATGCGCTACCAAAACAGCACCGTCTATAAACTTCATAAAATCGGGTATTACTGCACCTATTTTAGGACTGTCTTTTACCATTTCTTCTGATATTCCCGTTATATTAAAGTTCTCTTCGCTAATTCTATAGTCGGGTTTAACTAGCGTTGTAAACTGCTCTTTTATCTTTCCGTCAACTATTTTTACCGCACCTATTTCAGTTATACCGTTGTTCATAAAATCTAATCCAGTCGTTTCTAAATCGAAAACAACGTAAGTCTTGCTCGTAAGTTCTTCAGGCAAAACCTCTTCGGCATCAAACACGCTTTTGATTTTTACCGTACTCGCCTCTTCAGGGAAAATAAGTTTGTACTCTTTTGGAACGGACTTTTTAAATTTGTCTTTTTTTACAAAATCTTTAGGAAACGTGCATCTATTTATCTTATCGAAAGTAAAAGAACGCTTTCCGTTATATTCACCAATATTGCCTCGTACGATAATTGCATCTCCAACTTGCAGTTCCTTGATCTTGTGATA
>JAZORG010000046.1:0-4047 GCA_045656465.1 Christensenellaceae bacterium | reverse complement strand
ATATGGTTCACGTTGCTTACGGTATGGTTAGTTTGGAAAGCGGTTCAATGAGTACACGTTCGGGTAACGTTGTGCTTTTAGAGGACGTTATCAATAAGACTATAGAAAAAGCATATAAAGTAATCGAAGAGAAAAACCCTGTGTTAGAGGGCAAAGAAAAGATTGCAAAGGCAGTTGGAACGGGCGCAGTAATATTCGGTGCGTTATGTAACAATAAAATAAAAGATATCGTGTTCAGTTACGATAGAGTATTGTCCTTTGAGGGGGAAACCTGTCCTTACGTTCAGTACACGGTTGCACGTTGTAATAGCGTAATCAATAAATGTGGATTAGGCGGGAAGTACGACGGGATTGATATGAATGCAGATGAATACGAGGTAATTTCCGTGCTTGGAAGATTTGGCGAAGTTGTTAAGGCATCTGCAGAAAAATATGAACCCTCTTACGTAACACGTTATGCATTGGATTTGGCTACTGCGTTTAATAAATTCTATATGAATTGTAAAATCGCTATAGAGGATGAAAACCTTAAAAATTTCCGTCTAGAAATCACAAAAGCAGTAAAGATAACGCTAACAAACGCCCTTACGCTTTTGGGAATAGAAACTGTAGAACAAATGTAAGGTAAATATGAATAAAGCAGTAATTTTTGACCTTGACGGAACAATTTTAGATACACTTACCGATATTGCGGAAAATATAAATAGAATGCTCGACCATTTTGGTTATCCAAAACTTCCGTCAAGAGAAATAATGCAGTATATTGGTAACGGAGCAAGAAATCTTGTTAAACGTAGTATAAAGGTAAAACTAACAGAGGAAGAACTAGACGATAAACTTGCTTTTTATAACCGAATTTATACGGCAGCACCCAGCGACAATACTTGTGTATTTAAGGGACTTGACGAGGTTATAAGTCAGTTAAAAGAGCGTGGCTATAAGACTGGTGTATTGACAAACAAACCGCAGATGACAACAGATAAAGTCTGCGAAAAATATTTAAGTCATCTTAATTTTGACGTAATTGTTGGGCAAAGGGAAGGCGTTCCTATAAAACCAGACCCAACGTCACTCAATCAAATATTAAAAGATCTTAACGTAAAAAAAGAAAATGCATATTTTGTAGGGGACGGCGAAACCGATGCTCAAACCGCTCAAAATGCGGGGGTAAATGGAATTTGTGTTCTTTGGGGATATAGAGAAAGAAAACAGTTAGAGGCAGTCGGCGCAACCGTATTTGTATCCTCACCCCAACAACTTCTAAAAATTATCAAATAAATTTCTAAATTTTCTATTGCATTCTGCACTCAATCAAAAAACAAAATTCCTTATAAAGAGGAGAACAAAGTTGAATAAAATTTATAAGACAGCGATAATCGGCGGTGGGGCTTCAGGGCTAATGACCGCCGTTGAGTTGTTGCGTGGGGAAAACGCATTTTGCGGTCAAGACCTTTTAATTTTAGAACGCAACGACAGAGTGGGTAAAAAACTCATCGCAACGGGTAACGGACAGGGTAACCTTATGAACGAGAATTTTTCATCAATAAATTACCGTGGAAAAAAATCGTTCATAGACTCCTTTGTTGCTAGCGCAAAAAAAATTGATTTAGAGAGTTATCTTTTTGAGTTAGGAATACCTCTCTTTACAGGAAAGGATGGTAAAAAATATCCTCTATCACGACAAGCAAGCGCTGTTTTAGATATTATAAGAGCGTACCTTATAACTAACGGAGTAAACATTGTTACAAACGCTTTTGTTTTAGATGTTAAAAAAGAAAAGGGTACATTTAAATTAAAGAGTTCATCGGGAGAGTATTTGTCAAAAACAGTAGTTATGGCAACGGGTGGTTGTTCTGCAAGACAATTTGGAACAGACGGTAGTTCGTACGTTTTGGCGGAAAATTTTAATCATAGAAAAACACCCCTTTATCCCTCGCTAGTTCAATTAAAAACGGATACAAAATCCATAAAAGGACTAAAGGGCTTAAAGGAAATTGCTAGAGTAACTGCATATTCTGGGAATAACAGCATGACCGCAGAGGGAGATATTCTCTTTACTGATTATGGTGTGTCGGGTAATACAATGTTTCAAGTTTCCGCAATACTTAACGGCAAAAAGGGGGAATACTTACAAGTAGAGTTCCTACCGCACTTAAGTATAGAACAAACTGAAGACATTATAAATAAAAGATGCGGTATGGAGCATATAAATAAAGAGGACGTTCTTTGCGGAATACTAAACAAAAGAATTGGACAAGCGGTTATGAGAACTGCACGTGGGAACAACGCAAAAGATATTGCTTATGCAATAAAGAATTTCCGTCTAGACGTTATGGGTAATATGGGATTTAACTATTCACAGGTAACAAAGGGTGGAATTGATACTGAAGATATAAACCCTATAACAATGCAAAGTAAATTAGTTAAAGATTTTTACATTGTTGGCGAAACGTTAGACGTTGACGGTGATTGCGGTGGATATAACGTAACGTTCGCTTTCGTAAGCGGAATTATATCTGCTAAATCAATAAAAAATAATGGAGAAGATAAATGCGTAGATTAAAAAAATTAAGTAAGGAAGTTCTAGAAGACAGACACCTATCGGTATTGAGGGAATTAGGACGGTATATCGGGGTAAAAGCGCCAGCAGGAAAAAACAAGGAACAGTTAATAGAAAGTATTCTTGCTATTCAAAACAACGAAGTAGAGCCGGTAGAGGCAAGTAAGAGGGGTGCGCCTCCTAAAATTAACGTAGATATTTCAGAATTTTTAGAACCGTTAGGCGATTTTTGTGACACAGTGAAAGAAACTTCTTCAAAAATACTGTTCAGCGATTCGGAGTATGAGGTAGAGGGCGTTTTAGAACAGCATGTAACGGGATACGGGTTTTTGCGTGTAAATAATTATGAAAACTCGGCTGAAGACGTTTACATTTCTTCTTCAAACATAAAGAGGTATAACTTAAGAAGAGGGGATAAAATAAAGGCTTATGCTAAACGTAATAATAACGGTAGTTCAGATGCAGTTCAAAGGGTGGTAGAAATTAACGGGCTAGAACCCGAACTATATTTGCACCGTGAAAACTTTGACGATTTAGTGCCGTGCTATCCTACTTATCGAGTTAAACTCGAAACGGACGGAATGGTTAATCCTGTTGCTGTAAGAATAATAGACTTGTTTGCGCCCATAGGGTTTGGGCAGAGGGGCTTAATCGTTGCACCGCCAAAGACGGGAAAGACAACGCTCTTAAAATTTATTGCGCAGTCGATAGACCGTAATTATCCGAACGTAAAACTAATTCTTTTGCTTATAGACGAACGCCCAGAAGAAGTTACAGATATGAAACGTTCTGTTCGTGGCGAAGTTGTATTCTCTACCTTTGACGAAAGTGCAGAACACCATATAAGGGCGGCGGAACTTGTTCTTAATAGGGCAAAACGACTCGTTGAGGTTGGGAAAGACGTTGTTATTTTAATGGATTCAATAACAAGATTGACTAGGGCTTACAATTCAGTTGTTGAAAGTTCAGGTAAAACGCTATCAGGCGGACTAGATCCAAACGCAATGCACGGGCCGAAGAGATTTTTCGGCGCAGCGAGAAATATTGAAAAGGGCGGAAGCCTAACTATAATATCCACGGCACTTATTGAGACGGGTAGCAGAATGGACGACGTTATATTCGAAGAATTTAAGGGTACGGGAAACATGGAAGTTCACCTTTCTAGAGAATTGAGTGAAAGACGAGTTTTCCCTGCAATAGATATATATAAGTCGGGAACTAGAAAGGAAGACCTATTGCTTTCAGATAAAGAACTTTCTGCCTCGACAAAACTGCGTAGATTATTAAAAGATAGAGTGGATTCTACCGACGCACTTTTAGATATGATGGAAAAGACTTGCAATAATTCGGAGTTTTTTTCAAAACTTGACGAATGGATAAAGATATACAATAAAAAGTGATATGAAATCAAAGAGAAATAAAACGATAGATTTTCCTATAGAGCAGGCAGGGGAATACTTAAACACAGTAGTTAAAGAAAACCAAAT
>JAZORG010000045.1:0-21433 GCA_045656465.1 Christensenellaceae bacterium | reverse complement strand
GACGTAATCACTAGAAAAGCATATATCTATCTTGATGATTTAGGTAGAGAAATCGACGTAACTGACGTTCCTGCAGTCTTGAAAGACGTTTGCGAAGAATACAGAGAAAAAGTTGTTGAAATTGCGGCTGAAATGGATGATGCTTTGATGGAAAAATACTTTGAAGAAGGTGATCTTTCTATCGAAGAAATCAAAAAAGGACTTCGTGCTGCAACCCTCGCAATGAGAGTTACTCCCGTTCTTTGCGGTTCATCTTACAAGAACAAAGGCGTTCAAAACTTACTCGACGCAGTTGTTGATTATCTACCAAGTCCTTTAGACGTTGGCGCTGTAAGCGGTGTTAATTTGAAAGGCGAAGATGCTACTAGAGAACCTGGCGACGATCAACCATTCAGCGGTTTGGCTTTCAAAATTATGACCGACCCGTTCGTTGGTAAACTCGCTTTCTTCCGTGCTTATTCGGGTGTATTAAAAACAGGTTCTTACGTTTACAACAGCGTAAAGGGCAAGAAAGAAAGAGTTGCACGTATTCTTCGTATGCACGCTAACCACAGAGAAGAGGTTGATGCCGTTTATTCTGGTGAAATCTGCGCTCTCGTAGGTTTGAAAGATACCACTACTGGTGATACTCTTTGTGATGAGAATAATCAAATAGTTCTTGAACAAATGGAATTCCCCGATCCCGTTATCGAAGTTGCTATTGAACCCAAGACCAAAGCTGGTCAGGAAAAAATGGGCTTTGCTCTTGCAAAACTTGCAGAAGAAGATCCCACGTTCAAAACGCATACTGATAACGAAACAGGTCAAACCATTATCGCAGGTATGGGCGAACTTCACCTTGAAATTATCGTTGATAGATTGCTTCGTGAATTCAGAGTTGAGGCAAACGTAGGTAAACCTCAAGTTTCATACAAAGAAACCATTCGTCAAGCAGTTGAAGCAGAAGGTATGTTCAAACGTCAATCTGGTGGACACGGTCAATACGGTCATTGTAAAATCCGTCTTGAACCTCAAGAACCAGGTAAGGGATATGAATTTATCGACGAAACAGTTGGTGGTTCAATTCCAAAAGAATATATCCAACCTATCAATAAGGGTATTCAAGAAGCAAGTAAGAATGGTATCTTAGCAGGATACGAAGTAGTTGACTTTAAGGTAACCGTTTACGACGGAAGTTATCACGACGTTGACTCTTCTGAAATGGCGTTTAAGATTGCAGGTTCAATGGCTCTTAAAGACGGTCTTGCAAAAGCAAAGAGTGTACTTCTAGAACCAGTTATGAAAGTTGAAATCATAACTCCAGACGATTATTTCGGCGACCTTATGGGTAACGTAACCGCACGTCGTGGTATCATTCAAGGAACTGACGATAGAAACGGTGTAAAAGTTATAGACGCTCACATTCCGCTCGCAGAAATGTTCGGATATGCAACCGACCTCCGTTCAAGAACACAGGGTAGAGGTAACTACACAATGCAGTTTAGCCACTATTCGGAAGTTCCCAAGTCGGTAGCAGAAAAGATTATGGGTAAAAAAGCATAATTAACTGTTGACAATTATTTGTTTTTATTGTAAAATAGGATTATCAACGAAAAAATAATAAAAAATTAAAAAAAATTAAAAAATAAAAAATTATCAATTTGTAAATTTGGAGGAAACAATAATGGCAAAGGCTAAATTCGAAAGAAACAAACCGCACATTAACATCGGTACTATCGGCCACGTTGACCACGGCAAAACTACCCTTACCGCTGCAATCACCATGACTATGGCTGCTAAGGGTCAAGCAAAGAAAATGAAGTACGACGAAATCGATAAGGCACCGGAAGAAAAGGCAAGAGGTATTACAATTAACACCTCTCACGTTGAGTATGAAACAGACAACCGTCACTACGCTCACGTTGACTGCCCCGGACACGCAGACTACGTTAAGAACATGATTACGGGTGCTGCTCAAATGGACGGCGCAATCCTCGTTGTTGCTGCTACAGACGGTCCTATGCCCCAGACTAGAGAACACATTCTTCTCGCTCGTCAGGTTGGCGTTCCCTATATCGTAGTTTTCATGAACAAGTGCGACCAGTTGGATGACCCCGAACTCCTCGACCTCGTTGAAATGGAAATCAGAGAACTTCTCTCTGAATATGGTTTCCCTGGAGATGATACTCCCATTATCAAAGGCTCTGCACTCAAGGCTCTTGAATGTGCACAAGCTAACGAAGGTGATGCAGTTACAAGCGCTCCTGAAACACAATGCATTAAAGAACTTATGGATGCAGTTGATTCTTATATCCCTGCTCCTGAACGTGACGATGCAAAACCCTTCCTTCTCCCTGTAGAAGACGTATTCACCATTTCTGGTCGTGGTACTGTTGCTACTGGCCGTGTTGAAAGAGGTGTTGCAAAAGTTAACGATCCCGCTGAAATCGTTGGTCTTTCTGAAGAAAGCAGAACAACCGTTATTACTGGTCTTGAAATGTTCCGTAAACTTCTTGACGAAGCTCAAGCTGGTGACAACGTTGGTGCTCTTCTCCGTGGTATCGATAAGAAAGATATCGAACGTGGACAAGTTATCGCAAAACCCGGTTCGGTTAAACCCCACACTGATTTCGTAGGTCAAGTTTATATCCTTACCAAAGAAGAAGGTGGACGTCATACTCCTTTCTTCAACAACTATCGTCCTCAGTTCTATTTCAGAACTACCGACGTTACTGGTTCAATCAAACTCCCTGACGGTGTAGAAATGGTTATGCCTGGCGACAATGTAGAAATGAGCGTTCAACTCATTACTCCTATCGCTATGGAAGAAGGTCTCCGTTTCGCTATCCGTGAAGGTGGCAGAACCGTTGGTTCGGGCGTTGTTTCCAAAATCGTTAAATAATTGCGGTTAAGGCAAAATATAAAAAAAAGGTGTGAATTTATTCACACCTTTTTTTTATGTCAAAAAACGAGCAAAATTTTTACAAATATTAAAAAATCCTATTGAAAAATAAAGTTAAAAGTGTTATTATGTTTTTAGAGGTGAAAAATGGCATCTATAAGAGGAAAGATTGCAAAACTTTATTTAGGAACAATGGGCAATCTCAACCCCAATAAAACACCAAATACCGTTGAAAAAATTCAAAAACTTTTTGGTGGAAATATTAACGATAAAACGCCTAAAGGTTATACTTTGCAAAAGGAGATAACGGAAAAAGGCACTCGTTATGAAAAAGTTTTTAAGTCAGGTGAAGAGAAAAACGGCAAGGTGGTTTACTATTTGCACGGAGGCGCTTATATCTCCGGGCTACTTTCAGTATATAGAAAACTTTCCCCGCAGTTTTATAAGGCGGCAGGGGTAGAAACAATTTTTCTCGATTATAAGACTGCGCCAGAACATAAATACCCAACGCAGTTAAATGAAGCATTTGACGTTTGGATGGAACTTACCAAAAATAAAGGCTATAATCCCAAAAATATAATTATTGCAGGCGATTCAGCGGGGGCAAACCTTACTCTTGCATTAATGTTAAAATTGAGGGATGAGGGGGAGGAAATGCCCCTAGCAGGTTTTTGCTTTTCTGCTTGGGCAGATATGAAAGGCAAGGGCGAAAGTTATGTTAAGAACTATTCAAACGACGTATTATTTGGGGAAAAGGGAAAAGTTGCTACCATCGAAGATGAAGAAAGACTGCTCAATAGCGAAATTTTCAGTTTTATAGGTGACGCAGATAGGAGCGACCCGTACGTCTCACCTGTTTATGGTAATTATCACGGCTTTCCGCCTATGTATTTTGCAGTTGGTAGCCACGAAATGTTGCTTGACGACACACTAACTATTGTGGAAAAACTAAAAAAAGAGGGGATTTACGTCGGTTGCGACGTTCAAAAAGAGATGTTTCATATTTATCCTCTGTATGGAATGTTTGTTCCCGAAGGAAGGCAATCTTTCTTAAGAACAATGAATTTTATGAAAGAACAATTTTTCCCAGGTAAAAAGTAAAATTAACCACCGCTTATGATATGAGATCCAAAAGTTTTTCAACTTTTTGGGTATATTTAATAAGCGGTGGTCATTTTTTTATTAGATTAAAATTAAAAGGTGGCGGTTAAACCGCCACCTAAAAATTTATTTTAGTTAAAGGAATCTTTATATGCTTTTCCGAATTTGAAAGTAGGAATTTTTGTTGCAGAGATTTTGATTGCTTCGCCTGTTTTGGGGTTGAAACCATCTCTTTCAGGTTTTTCTTTAATTTCAAATGTACCAAAGCCAGAAATTTGAATTTTTTCACCAGCTTTAAGACCTGCGGTTATTGCGTCAACAAAACCGTCAAATGCGATTGCAGCATCCTTTAACGTGATGCCAGCATTGTTTGCGATTGCCCTTACCAATTCGTTTTTATTCATAATATAAAACCTCCAAAGTTTTTATGTTTTTATTATAACATATAATTAAGTTTTTTCAAGGGTTTTTTGAAAATTTATAGCATAATATGCAAAAAAATGTAATGTTTTTTGGTTTTTAAGTTAGTTTTCCCCTTTTACTTGACATTTTTACCCCAAACTCGTAGTATTTATACGTTAAAAGGGGATTTATGAAAGATTTTTTTGAACAAAATTTAAATAACATTATTGAGCAAACGAAAAACTGCTTGAACAACGAAGAATTAGAGAGCGAATTTGAAAAAGTAGAGGTAAAATTTTATAATTCAAATGTTAAAAATGTATTAAAAACGATTGCTCCAAGCTTAAAGGTCGGGCTTATTTGCACTCAAGAAAAATTTATAAAAGAAGAATATCAGTTGCTTGATGAGATTAAAGCAAACGGCAATAAAGTGGTTAATTACGTTGTGAATGATGATTTTTCTTTATCTATTAAAAACGTTTGTGGACTGTTTAATTTCGCCGAGGATATTCGTGCGGTGATAGTATCGGAACGTTCTCTTGTTAGCACGGCTTTATATTTTGCTACCATTAGACAAATTCCTGCAATAATAATTTGCGACGGATTTTTAGAGGATGTTTTTTCAGATACCGTTTGTGTTGAAAAGGAAAAAGGCGTAGATTTATTTAGGGTTAACGCTGATAGGCATATAATTTTAAGACGTATAAAAGAAAGCAACGTTTATGCTGGGCTTTTGACAATGCAATTTAGCGGGTTAGAAAATCAGATTTTTGGAATTTTCAACGATAACAGACGGGATTTAGAAGATTTTTGGGACAAGGGTAATGTATGCGACGTTGATAACTCCATAGAGCAGTTTGTAAAAGCAGGGGCTTATAATATTTACTCGGGAGGCAAATTATTAAAGGACAGTTGTTTTTCTTGTTGTAATTATCTTCTTAAAGGTCGGTTAACGTTTGAAAGATTTACGTTAATGTGTAGATTGCTTATGGGTGATATTGAGAAAAAAAAGGCGAGCAAATATCCACCCGATTACAACAAGTTATGCAAGCAGATAGTTTTTCTTACTAACGAAAATAACACGCAAGTAGTAAGTAGATTGAGTAAGCAACTGAAGAAATTAAACGACAAAGAGCAAATTTTGCGTTCGTGCGGTAAATTGCTTTGCGAAAATTGTACTTCAATTAAAAAGGGGCTAGATAAATTTATTAGCACATACAGTATGGAGGGCGAAAAAGAAAAAAAACTTACAAAAGAAGAAAAGGCAGTTCTTTATAACTGTGGAAACCTTGACAGAATAAATTCCGCAACCTATTTAAGAGAGATATAAGAGTATAAATAATAGAATAATTGGCAATACTCTCCGTGTTACAACGGAGGGTATTTTTTATGCTTAAAAAAACGTTAGTATTTTTTCTAGCCATTATCTGCTTAATTGTGGGATATTTTATAAATAACAAACCTGTTTTTGCAAATTACTCTGACAGATTAGAAGTTTACTTGAACTCACGTTCATCACAGGCGCAAATAGTAAGTGTAACGCCTAGCGATTATCTTTATCTTAAAAACGTGAGAGGGGAAAGTTTTAAGTGCGAAAGGGAAGAATTTAATTTGCAGAATTTTTTAAGCGAGTTTTCGGCAAAACTTATATTTAGTGAAGAATTAGAGAATGGGATTTCTTATTACGCATATTCGCCTAAAATAAAATATCAAATAACCCTTAACGGACAGAAAATAAACTTACAAATTTTTATAGGAAAAATAGTTACGGTGGGTTCACCGATGATTTTTGGAAGTTTTTAAAAAAGAGTGTATAAAAAAGAAAATAAAGGCAATAATCGGTGCAAATAGAAAGGAGATAGACTATGAAAAAAGAAAGAACAAACAAACTATTGCTGTTTATGAGAAAAAACGCACTTTATCTTATTCTTACAGCGTGCATTTTGGCGGTGGGGTTATCGGTAACCCTTATTCTTGTCAATAAGCAGAATGAAAATCAAATCACCGTTGAACCTGACGTTCCGGTAATAATTGACCCCGACCCAATAGGGCCAGATACTCCGGTAGATGAACCTGACACACCGATAATTCCGTCAGAACCCGTAGATAAACCGGTTATATTTATTATGCCTGTTGGAAACAGTTCATCAGTAGGCGCTTACACCGAAACTATGGTTTGGAACGGAACGCTAGGAAGATTTACCGCTCATCTTGCAATCGACTTTTTTGCCGACGAGGGAACGCCTGTTCTTGCCGTTTATGACGGGACGATTGAAAGTATAGAAACTTCTTTAATTTACGGCACGACGATAACTATTGATCACGGCAACGGTCTTAAGAGTGTTTACAACTCACTAGCAGAAGGCGACGCTGTTACGCAAGGACAAGTTGTAAAACAAGGTGACGTTATAGGTGAAGTTTCGGTATCTAACCGTCAAGAATACAAATCGGGCGCTCACCTTCACTTTGAGGTTTACGAAAATGGAGAGAAAATCGACCCTGTTAAATATTTAGCGTTTGAAGAAAAATAAATATAAAGGTATTAAGAGGAAAAATTCCGAATAAGATAAAAAGAACAATCTTATTCGGAGTTTTTTTATGAAAAAATTTAGTTTGTTTATTGCTTTGGTGTTCTGTTTTTTAAGTTTAGTAACCTTTTCCGCTTGCAAAAGCGTAAATAACGTTACGACGTATGAAATTGATGCTCGGTTAGAGGGACAGACTTTAACTGCTGTTCAATCGGTTAAATACGTTAACAATACGGAAAATGCTTTGTCAGAGTTGAAGTTTAACCTCTTTGCAAACGCATTCCGTAAAGATGCCAAGTATTCGCCTATAAGTGAACAAAACAGCGCTTTAGCCTATCCAAACGGATTAAGTTGCGGAGATATGCAAATTCAAGGGGTTAAAATTGGCGAAAAAGAGTTGGAGTTTGCGGTCGAGGGGCTTGACAAAAACGTGCTTACCGTTAAACTTGACGAGGAGGTTTTCCCTTTTGAAACGGTTAGAGTACAAATTGATTTTACAGTAAATCTCGCAAACGTGATTGCTCGTATGGGTATCAATTCAAAAACAATAAATTTAGCAAACTTTTACCCAATATTGTGTGTTTACGGAGATCAGGGATTTTACGAATGTGTTTATTATTCTTTAGGTGATCCATTTTATAGCGAGTGTGCAGATTATAAGGTTAAATTTACCTGTGATAGCGAATATGTGGTAGCGCATAGCGGAGCGAGAATTTCGGCAACGACAAACGGCAAAATGACCACTCATACGTTTAGCGCAGACAACTTGCGTTCTTTTGCGATGGTGCTTTGTAAGGATTTTGAAACAATTTCAGATGCTAGCACGGGAGTGGAAATAAATTATTATTATTACGATGATTCTGCCCCCTTAAAATCATTTGAATATGCTAAAAAAGCAGTAAATTATTTTTCTGCTACGTTTGGAGAATTTCCTTATAAAAACTATTCTGTAGTGCAAACCCCTTTTGTTCAAGGTGGAATGGAATTTTCCTCTTTAGTAATGATAAGCGACTCTATTAAAGACGAGGCTTACGGTGAGGTTATAGTTCACGAAACGGCGCATCAATGGTGGCAAACGGGCGTTGGCAATAACGAAATAGAATATGGTTTTTTGGACGAGGGATTAGCGGAATATTCTGTAATAATGTTTTATGAAAACCATCCCGAATATAATCTTACCAGAGTTCAAATGGTTAAATCTGCAGAACAGACGTATAAGATATTTTGTACGGTGTCAGACAAAGTTTTTGGAAAAGTTAATACAGTTATGATAAGAAGTCTAAAAGATTTTGCAAGCGAATACGAATACGTAAATATAGCATATATAAAACCGTGTATAATGTATGATAACTTGCGAACAACTGTGGGAGAGGGGAAATTTATAAAGGCGTTAAAAAAATACTACAATGAATATTGCTATAAAATAGCAACGCCTGACGATTTAGTTGGGTGTTTTGAGAGGGTTGGCGCTGGAACTAACGGATATTTTGAAAGTTTTTTTGATGGGAAAGTAATAATATGATAAAAACCGACAGAAAAAAAGGGAATAAACACACCTTTAAATTTAAAAAACGAATAAAATAAATATAAATAAATGTTATTTATTGACAAACTCCTTATAAAATGTTAAACTAATTGAGTATCAATATAGTATGACAAGGAGTTTTTATGAAAAAAGTTCTTAAAATAATACTCGTTGCAATTTTGAGCATTGCAACCGTGCTTTCAGTAACGGCTTGCGCCAATACCGAGAATGGCAACACAAAATCGGGGCTTTTATACAAAAAGGAAAAAGACGGAGTTTACGTTATTCACGGGTATAAAGACGATGGCAGTAATAAATCGGAAATAACTTTAGATATAAACGAAGATAAAGATGACGACGTGATAAGAATTAAAAAAGGCGCTTTTTCAGGAAATACTACGCTTAAGAAAATTATCGTAAGCGCAGAAGTTAAGGAAATTTCCGCAGGCGCATTTGAAAACATGCACGCTTTAGAAACGTTAGAAGTTCCGTTTATCGGTAAACTTGCCTCCGCTGATGCATATTACAAAGAAACGGCATCTGCGCCCGCAGACAAGAAAGCGATTGATAGTGAAAGAACGATTGCACACTTCTTTGGAACAACAGAGTATGAAAAAGGCGCAAAGGTTGACGTTAAATATATTAAAGACGGCTCGGAAACGACAATTACTTGCTATATGCCTGTAACTTTTAAGAACGTTATAATCAACGCACCTGCAACTTATAGTATTCCTATGGATTCTTTTAACGGCGCAATCAACGTTAAGACAATAGAGATTAAAGGGGACGTAAAAGCAGTTGGTGAAAGAGCGTTTAAGGGTACTGGTATTACGCAAATAACTTTGCCCGCATCTGTTAAGAACGTTTACGAGGGCGCATTTGAGGGTTGTCTTTCATTGAACGCAGTATTGATTGCAGAAAGCGCATCTGATATAGCGCTTGGCGATAATGCATTTAAAGGTTGCGTTAAGATGAACTATATCGGCAAAGGCGCAATTGAAGATAAGACTATTGATTTAGAGAAATTCGGCACGATAGGCGTTAAAGCATTAGATTTTGGAAGAACTCTTTTAGGGGACGCAGGCTACATTGTTAAGAACATAGTAACAGGAGAAAACGTAGCGCTTTATTTTGGAGATACAAAATACGCTGAATAATAAATAATTAAAAATTGCACCTGATAAATCGGGTGCAATTATTTTTTATAAAATAAAAGGTATAGCGAGAAATAATGCTATACCATTTTTTATTATTCAGTAATATTTACGCTTTCAATGGTGTAAACCAATGCGCCTAGAGAGAAGAACGTTCCATATACCGATAAGGGCTGAGCATATTCGATTACGAGTGCTTTTGATGGAAGATTATCAACTGCGCTTGATTGAACGGACACATATTGTTGAATACCTGTATTTTTTTGAGAGTCTATTATAAACGAGTAATGATTTACGGGTACTAACACGGTGGTAGAAGTTGCCGACGGATTTACTCCGTTATACGTCATATTCACGTCAATAGATTTTGCTTCTTCATTTTTAACCGAAAGCGTTGTTGCTGTTCCGTATGTCGGGGAAATGGTGGGCATTGAGAAACTCTTTTCTACTTCTATGCTTATATTTCTTATAGCGAATAACAATGAGTTATTATCTATTGCAGTCTTTTGTGTGTAAGAATAAGTTTTGCTTGAAGTCTGTGCCTCACCGCCGTTTATTTTGATTGATTTATCTGTCGTGTATTTTTTTGTGTTATAAACGGTTTTGTATTCGTATTCCATCAAATTTACGTTTATTGCCTCGGGGGTGCCTGAATTAGACGTTAGATAGGTATAAACTGACTTGGTTTCCGAATATATCGGGGAAAATGCTTGACCTGCCATATAGAATATTGCACGATTAACAATTTTGTCCTTATAAGTCTTACTACCATCTGCATTTTCAATGGGTGAACCTGCGTAAACACCTTTAGTTTTGTATGTTGCGTCAAGTGTTAGTTCAGACTTAAATTCTAAAAATTGGTCTTTACCGGGGCTTGTAACATCCAAATCGGTTAGAACATCTTCGGGGATAGAACTAAGCAAAGTTAAAACTGTTTTGTATGTTCCCGATATGTTAGCGGTGAAAATTTCTTCTGTGATTCTGCTGTCTTTAACGAGTGCTTGATAATCTTTGTTTTTTACAGTATAGGTAACTTCTTCAACGTAACTGCCCGAAGGCTCGTTTTTGTTGTTGAACGCATTGTTAAAGGTTAACGTTACAGCGCTGTTACAACCTGAAAAAACAAACAACAAACAAACTAAAAGTAGTGAAACGAGCGTGATAAATTTGTTTTTCATTTAAATCTCCATATTAAGTTCTTATTAAATAATACCACAAATAAAAAAAATTGTAAAACTTAATGGTAAAAAACTTTAAAAGTTTATAAAATATGTTACAATAAATATATGGTACAACTTTATTTAACCGATTCTTATTATAATTTATTCCCCACACTAATAGATTTAATCGGAAAAGATGCATTAAATCCAGACTTACATAACCTTGTTTTTTGCGAGGCGAAGATTTCGCTTATGGTAGAAAGGCTTTTGTGCGCTCGCATAAAAGGTAGTATGAATACCGACGTTTATTCGTTCGGCAACTTTTTGCGTGCAAACAAAACTATGAATAACGTACTCTCTAAAGAGGGAGCGTCTATGGCGCTTAAAAAAGTTCTTTCTAAAACCGAACTAAAATGTTTTAAGTCGGGGAACATCGGGCTTTCCTCTTCTCTTTACGATCTTATAATACAGTTAAAGAGCGCAAAAATAACACCTGAAGACGTTAAAAATTCTTCTCAATCAGTAAAGGGGATATTAAAAAATAAGTTAATTGATATTGCAAACGTTTACGGAGAATACGAAAGGTTTGTTACGGAAAACGGTTATGACGACCAAAGTTCTCAACTTTCCTATTTGCCCGAGGTTATTAGCAGTTCAAAGCAAATTAAAAACTCTCAAGTGTATTTGGTAGGGTATAGTGGATTTACAGCGCAAATGCGTTCTGCAATAGAGGCGCTTATAGAAAACTCAAAGAATGTTACCGCTATTTTAACGTGCGGAAAAAATCCCTTTATGTTTGTTAATGAAACAACCGATTATTTTAAGGCATATTGCAAATCAAAGGGAAAAGAATTGTCAATAAACGTTGTAAATTCCGATTATACGTTGGAGGGTAAAATTATAACGGACAATCTGTTTAGTCCGTTTAAGGAAAAGCGAGTTTATTCAAATAGAAAGGACGTAAATAGTATTGAGTATAATAAAAAATATCAAACGGATAAAATTCACGTTTATTCGGCTGTAAATCCGTTTGATGAAATTTTGCGTGTAGGCGAGATTATAAAATCAGCGGTTATGAGTGGCGATATACGTTTTCGTGACGCAACTATTGCCGTTAACGATGCGCAAAATTACAAAGACCATATTAAAATAGTCTTTGAAATGCTAGATATTCCTTATTTTTTAGATGATAAAACCGTCTTAAATAATCATCCGCTAATTACCTTAATTCTTGCCTTTAATGAAATAAAACGACGTGGTTTTAATAGGGAGAGCGTTTTAGGTTTTGTTAAAAATCCTTATTTTATATGCGATAAAAACTTGGGTGATCGTTTTGAAAATTACACTCTTAAATACAATATAAATTACAGTAGGTTTACCTCGCCATTTACCTTAAAGAACAAGGACGAGGATATAACGGAACTAGAGGGAATACGCATTAGGCTTGTCGATATTTTAAGTGTAAAGACTGTCGGCGAGATGTTAGAAAGAATAGACGCAGAAAAAATGAGCGAAACCCTTGCGTTAAGCCTTGATGAAATAAATCATAAAGAAGAGGGGGCTTTAACACGTCAGATTTATCCGTCGGTAATAAATATCTTAAATGAAATGGATATGATGCTTGGCGGAATGAGTCTTTCTGAAAGCGAATTTAAGAATATTTTCTTGAGCGGAGTAAGCGCGCTAAAACTTTCTATTATACCGCAATATAACGATGCGGTATATATAGGTGGCTTTAAGGAAACTGCCCTCGTAAAAGCCAAACGTTTATTTATAATAGGATTAACTGACGGTGTTCCTTCGGTTAGTGAAGATATCGCTATACTTTCGGATAGTGATATAGACGTTTTAGAGGATATAAAAGTATTGGTTGAACCTAAAATCCGCATAATAAATCACAGAAATCGGGAAAAAACAGGAATGGCGGTCAGCGCATTTTCAGA
This sequence comes from Christensenellaceae bacterium, assembly GCA_045656465.1. Classification (GTDB taxonomy): domain Bacteria; phylum Bacillota; class Clostridia; order Christensenellales; family Borkfalkiaceae; genus UBA1259. The sequence continues at coordinate 8,739 of JAZORG010000045.1, read as the reverse complement.
TAAACTATATTTAAGTTATCCTGTATCGGGCATTGATGGTGAACCCAACTTTAAGAGCGAAATTCTAGATTTTATAGAAAACACCTTTACTGTTAAGCCTTTCCCCGAATATGACGGTTATCTTACAAAAGATCAAGGGTATCGTTCATTTTCATTGTCTTGTGGAGAATTTGCAGAGGGAAAAACTCAAAACGATAAGCCTTACGACTTTACTTTGCCCTCATCATACTGTCTTGCTGTGGGAAAGGAGAAAGTTACACCCTTACTAGATAGAGCAAATAAACAAATTACAAATAAACTTCAAGGCGAGCGTTCTTTAATAAAACAAGTAATTTCACCTACTACTATAGAAAATTATAATCTCTGCCCGTACTTGGCGTTTTTAAAACATACGTTAAAGATTACAGACCGTGAAACAGGCGAAACCGATTCGTTAAAAATTGGTACGTTAATGCACCATATCTTTAATATGTATGTTGACAGGCTAGAAGAGATATCAGATAAACAAACGTCGGATACGGTGTTTAATAGCGTTATAGATATGCTTTTAACGGATGAAAAGTATTCTAAATTTCTTCTCGACCCTGCTACTAAATCCGTGGTAGAAAGAATTGTAAAAGAAACGAACAAATATTGTTATAAAACGTATTTGTCGCTTATCTCTTCTGAATTTAATAATTGCCGTACGGAAGTCGCTTTTGACGATAAATCGTTTGCTTTAGGCAGAGGTTATCCATCGGTAAGCCTTGCCGGCGGAACGGTTAAACTTAAAGGAAAAATAGATAGGGTTGACGAGGGTAAAAACTACTTTAGAATAATAGACTATAAATCGGGTAACGTTAAAGAGGGGGATAAAAACCTTTTTGGTGGCACAAAACTCCAACTTTACTTATATACGCAAGCGGTTATGACTGCCGAAGAAAACAAAAAGCGACCTGCAGGTTGCTATTACTTGCCTGTTTCAGACGCTTTTTCGGGAGATGAACAAGAAGAGGGCGCAAAGGCTGTTGGTAAAACGCTTAACGAACAAGAAGCGATAGTTGCACAAGATAAAACTTTCTTAAGCAAGGGAGTGAGCGAATATTCGCTAATTGAAAAGGACAAGAATAATAAAATAAAAAATGGCGTAACCAAAGAAGAAATGGATGCGTATGTAAACTATGCGGTAAAAGTTTCGGAAAACGCAATAGAAAGAATGAAAGAGGGATATATTAAGCCCTCGCCTTATGAGGGTGCGTGTAAATATTGTAAATTCAAATCTATGTGCTTTTATTGCGATGGAGAGAGGAAAATTAAGAAAATTAGCAAAGATTTATTTGTTAAAACACTTAAAACAGGAGGGGTGGAGTAATGAGTTTTACAAAAGAACAGTTAGATGCAATACTTCACTCAAAAGGTAATTTGTTGGTGTCTGCATCTGCAGGGAGTGGGAAAACACATACCGTTATAGAAAGGCTAAAACGACTTATAATCCAAGAGGGTGTAAAAGTATCCGAGGTGCTTGCCGTAACCTTTACAGAGGCGGCGGCGACCGATATGAAAGACAAACTTAAAAAAGCCCTTATAAATGCAGTAAACGGGGATTATAGTCGTGAGTTATACGGACAGTTAAACGACGAGCAAATCTTAAATTTAGCAGAGCAATTAAAGGAAATTTCTACGGCAGATATTTCTACAATGCACTCTTTTTGTGCAAGGCTAATACGTTCGTATTTTTTTGTTGCAGAAGTTTTGCCTGATTTTAAAATTTTAGACCAAGCAGAGGCAAACGCCATAAAACTCAACTGTATGGATAGAGTTTTTGCCGAATTTTACGAGCAGGGCGAAGACTGGTTTTTTAACCTTGTTGACCGCCACTCCCAAAAGCGTACGGATGGTGAGTTTAAAAAGACAATGCTATCCGCTTACGAGTTTTGTGATCAAGAGGCTTATCCCGAACAGTTTGCTTTAACTTACGAACAAATATATACAGAGGAAAACTTAAAGTCTTTATTAGATTGGCAACTTAAAACTATAAAGTCTGAATTAGATGAACTCTTAATTGGCGTTTCAAACGCCGTTAGGGTTTTTGACGAGATTTTCTTTCCAAAATGCAACAAAATTGCCTTGTCGCTTTTGGGAACGCTTAAAGAACTAATTGCATTAAAAGACGTTTACGCATACAGAAATTTTGTTTTTGTTGGTCAAGATTTAAGAAGTAGTGAAAAGAAAAAATCAGACTATCAAAAAGAGTGGAGTGCAATAAAGCAAGCGAACGGAGAGATATCTTCCATTTTGGATAAACTCAAAAAAGTTTTGGGTGAAAATTATAATTCAGATGTTAAATGTTTTAATGAATGCAAAGAACATACAGCGGGCATAGTTAAAATACTAAAAAGGTTTAGAGAGGTTTATTCGCAAGAAAAGGCTGAAGAGAATGGCTTGGATTTTAACGATTTAGAGCATTTTGCGCTAAAGGTGTTATCTGACGAGGCAACTAGAAAGGAAATAAAAGAAAAGTATAAGTATATCTTTATAGATGAATTTCAAGATACGAACGGTGTCCAAGATAGAATAGTCTCAATGCTATCAAACGATAACGTTTTTATGGTGGGGGACGATAAACAGAGTATATACGGATTTAGGGGGAGCAGTTCAAAGTTCTTTACAAAAAAAATGTCCGATATGCAAAAGTCAAATGAAAAGATTATAAGGCTCAACAACAATTTCCGTTCTGCAGACAAAGTTATTGAGTTTGTCAATGCGGTGTTTAATCATTGTATGACCGATGATGTATATGGAAACGACTACCGTAATAGTGCGCTTATACGTGGCGGACTATACCCAGAGGACAAGTCTGGAAGAGTCGAATTGCACTTTTTACAGACAGAAAAGGAAGAAAAAGAAACGGAAGAGCCGAGAATTTACGACGTAATCACCGAGCAAGTATTCGAGGGAAAAGACAATTCTTTGTTACAAGCAAAAATGATTGCTAAAATTATCGACGAGGAATTAGTTAAAACTTATTACTGTATAAAGGATAAAAAGGAAAAGCAAATAACCTATAAAGATATCGCCATTCTGTGTAGAGCAAAAAACGGAGAATACATAAGTGAATTAATTAGCGGTTTAATTAGATGTGGAGTACCTGTTGGAACGGAAACAAAAGAAAACGTTTGTGATTATCCTGAAATTCAAACACTTATTAACATTTTAAAACTTGTTGATTGCGCTTTGCAAGATTATCCTTTGGCATCGACGCTAAAAAGCCCTGTAGGAGGTTTTTGTGAGGAAGAATTATATGACATTGTTCGATATTGTGAGGACAATTGTTTAGATACGTATGCGACTTTTTCTGATTCTGTTCAGTATTATTTAGAATACGGCAACAACCTTGCAATAAAAAATAAACTACAAGATTTTTTTGATTTTTTGCATAAACTCCGCACTCTTTCAGATTTTATTGGTGCGCACGGCGTTCTGAATAACGTTATAATAAAGAGCAATTATGAGGCTTACTGTTACGTTCAAAAACAGGGCGAGTCAATGGTGGAAAGAGTTAAACGCTTTGTTGCTAGCAGTATTGTTAACGGAAAAACGCTTACGATAAAAGAATTCTTAAACCGCATAGAAAAAAGCCCCGATTCATTCGGCATAAGCCCATTTACAAATGAAGATACAGTTAAGGTTATGACAATTCACAAATCTAAAGGTTTGGAATTTCCTGTGGTAATTGTTTGTGGACTTGAACGCCCTTTCAATAAAAGCGATGAATATAAGGACATAATTTTTAGCCGTGAAATGGGTTTTATCGTTAAAAAATACGACGATAAAAAACGCATAAAACGAGATACTGTTTTAAGAGAATATGCAAAACAGTTGCTAGACGAAGAGTTAGTTAAAGAAGAAATGCGTCTTTTGTACGTTGCGTTAACTAGAGCAACCTATTCTATGCACGTTTTGTTTTGTGGCCGTGAAGACGGGAGAATACAAGAAGTAAGCAAAAAATCAAGACGGTATTTAGATTTCATTCCCGCATATCTTGGCGTAACCGTTCATCAAGCAAGCGAAATTGAACTTTCAACAAACAGCGCAACACCGAGAAAAGTTTACGTGTTAGATGGCGACGAGGCTAAAACAAAAAAAATGAAGGAAAACTTTGCTTACGAATATCCATTTATTGAGGATTCGCTTTTACCCTTAAAGGGAAGTGTTACCGCATTGCTTAAAAGCGATCCTGAAAATGATGGAGAGTATAAGGCAGAGGTATTATTTGAAGACGATAAAACGGATACCGAAAGTGGCACGATAGCGCATAAAATTTTAGAAGAATACGACTTTTTAAGTTCGAGCAATTTATATTCTCAAGTGGAGGATATGATAAATAGAGGCACTCTTAATGCTGAACAAATTAAAAAGGTTAATTTGGATAGGATTGAAAAGGCGCTTAATAGTAATGCATTTAACGATATTAGCAGTAGCAAACTTTTAAGAGAGCAGTCTTTTTTAGTTAATATCGAGGCGAATAAGATTTTTGAAACTTTAAGTAAAGAGCCTGTATTGCTTCAAGGAATTATTGACCTTTTAGTTTTAACTGAAACCGGAGCGCAAATAATTGACTATAAATACTCGGTTTTGGATTCAATTAGTTTAAAAAAGAAATACAAAAAGCAACTTCAACTTTACAGTTACGCTGTGGAAAATATAACAGGCAGAAAGGTTGAAAAAAAGTGGATTGTAAATATTTTTACAGGTCAAACGGTACTAATCGACTAAAAAAGTCAAAATAACAACATAATTTTGCTATTTCGCCCTCTTATAAAAGATATCCTTTTTTAGAGGGCGTTTTACTATGTATTTTGTTTTTGTAGAGCAGATATTAGGTGATACTTTTACTGCGAAAATTATATTTATTTTGCTTACTTTAATTTCGTTAATTAACTTCTTGTGTTTTTTATTATTATCGCTTTTTAAAGTCGGATATGAAATAAAGAAGCGAGCGTTATTTATACCAATAATGTTTTCAGAATTTTTATTTATATGCTCTTTATGTTTTTTTGCAAACTTAAGTTGGGGCTATCCTATTTTGTTTTTATCGGTAGGGGTATTTCTAACGTCAGCGCTTTTTTCCGTTCGAGTTAAAGATAATAGGCGAATAAAAAAATCAAATCAAGACGTATCTTCAAGAAATCTTGCAAGAATGTTGGATAAAGCGGTTTCCTCTAATCCATTAGATAGTGAAGATAACTATGTTGAAGATGAAGACAAAAATAGCCCTCTAGAAGAAAACGCCCCGATATTTAAGCAGGGGCAAAAGACAAAGATGGATAAAAAAAGGGGAAATGAGATAGATTTTTCACACGTTAAAAACGTAATGGAAAAAATGAATTATTATCCTCTATCTCCGTCTGAAAAAAAGATTATAACTGATTTGGAAACGTCAATTTCTCTTGCTGAAAACGAGGGCGCAGATAGTTTGCTTAAAAGTAAAATTAACGACGGACTTGGCGCGTTGCTAAAAATAATGTCCAAATACGGAATTTGATAATTAAAAGGATAAATTTAACAAATAAGAACCCGCCTTTTTAGAAATAAAGTGCTAAAAAGGCGGGTTTTTTGCGTTACTTATTGACTTATTGCTCATATTATAATATAATTAAAAAGCAAACATTCGTTTTGTGGGGGAGATATTTGTGAAAAAGAGGTTAATTTGTTTATTTTTGACCTTTGTTTTGGTTTTAGGCACGGTGTTTTCTTTAGTTGGATGCGTACCTTTCAACAAAACATTTATCGTAACGTTTAAATTAGGTGCTCCAACTGATGAAGTAAGAATAATAGAGGGCGAACTTGTGCAAGAAGTTTCTTCTGCAAGTGAAATTGAACCTCCAGCATTAAGTAGGACAAACTGGGTTCACGTTGGTTGGGACGCTGAATTAGACAAAATAACCTCTGACACAACTGTTACCGCTATTTGGGGCTTAAAAAACTTTACGGTAACTTTTGAGCCTAATTCTACACAGGTAACTAACGTTACGGATGAGTTAAAATATCAAACGGTAAAAAGTCCAGATAAATTAACTCCTCCAGAATATTTGCGTCCGGGATATACTGTTGTTTGGGATGAAAATGCTATACTTAAAATAAAGGAAAATACCACCGTTTGTGCAACTTGGGTGGCTAACACTTATGAAATTTCTTTTGCAGATGCAGAGGGTAACAAACTTAACGATTTGCAAGAGGTTAATGTTGTTTATGATAGCAAAGTAGGGCAACTTCCAACTATGCAAGACACAATTTTAGGCCGTTTTGCTGGATGGAAATACACAAGTCAAGCAGGGGTAGAGGGAGTTATTATAAATTCAGAAACTATCTGGGAATATCCCACAGACGCAATTCTTACGGCTACGTGGATTCCTTTGGATGCCTATATTATAGAATATAATAATGCCTTTACTCATTCTAACCCCACGTCATACAGAACTTCGAGTGGAGATTTGGTTATTCAAGCACCTACTCGCAAGGGTTATGAATTTTTAGGTTGGACGGAAAAAGGTCAAACAGAAAAGAAATTAAACGTTACTATTCCCACAGGTTCTTCGGGGGACGTTGAACTTACGGCACATTGGCAAGCAAAGAACTTTACAATTACCTTTGATGCTAGAGGTGGTAGTGCTGCTACTCAAACATTAGACGTTTTATTCGATAGTGTAGTAGGGCAAATGCCACAAGCCGAGAAAGGTGACTGGGTGTTTATAGGTTGGGAAACAGAAGATGGAACGCTTATTACAGCAGATACTCAATGGTTGTATGATAAAAACGTAACGCTTTATGCAAGATACGTAGGTAGATATTCAATCAAGTTCGTATTGACTTGCATTGTTAAAAAAGAAACGGTTATATGTAAAATTCCTAAGCAATACATTTTAGATAACGGTTTAGAAAAGAGCGATACGGAAGAAAACGTATATTATTTAAGAGGTCTTTCAACAGGGCAAGCATTGCCGGCTCTTCCTGTAGCGATAACAAGTGACCCAGAAGAATATGGATTCTATTGTTGGAGATATAACGGAGTTGATAAAACTGCAGGTACGATTATTAACGAAACAAACTTCCCTGGCTCATCGGCAAGCGGAGTTATAACGCTTAACGTTGCCTGTTATGCGGTTTGGACAGGTTTCCATTGATTATTTAATTAAAAAATAAAATGAAATTAAAACCCCGTCAGTTGGCGGGGTTTTAACCTTTAAATAGAAAGAAATCATATCATAACCTATGAGTGAATTCGTTTTATGTAAATCGTTATTTGAAGGAATTACTAAAGATTTACCTACGGCAATGAGGTTGCGTTCGGCTGTTTTTGGCGGACACGGGGAGATGAACTCCGCTCTGCAGTATTTTTATCATTACGCAAATTTCAAAAAACTAGCGGAATACTCTTATTCCCAAATCTTTCTACAAAATGCCGTTGACGAGATGGAGCATTTTGCCGTTTTATCCGAATTGATTTTGCGTTTGGGGGTAAAGGTAAATACCAACCTATTTAACCCTTTTTATTTTTCTTATCATTCGGGAAACCGTTCGGGGTATTCTAAATCAAGAAAACAGATGATTTTAGACGACATTATTTTAGAGAAAAATTCTATTGCTCTCTATTTACAATTGATGTCGAGAATAAAAAATCTTCGAGTTAACAAGATTTTAAATTTAATACTTAATCGTGAAAAAGAGCATTTAAAACAAATGGAAAAACTTTATAACGAGATAAATAAGCCCACAAAAAAAGAAAATTAACTATAAAACGCTATAATTTTATTTATAATTTATCCAAAAAAATAAAAAAAGGCTTATTTTATTGCAATTTGTGCGATATTGATGTATAATATTCTAAATGAGTTTATTCGCAGTAAATTGCGGTGGGAGAATTATAAATGGCATTATTCAAAAAAGCAAGAAGCAAATCTAGAGAAAGTACAATAGTTGTAGGCACGAACAATTGTATTCGTCAAACGGAAGGATACAACAGGCTTAAAGACAATATTTTGTATATGAACGCTGACGGCAACAATAAAGTAATACAAATTGAGAGCGCAGTTTCAGGCGAGGGAAAAACTACGGTTGCTTGTAACTTGGCAGTAAGTTTAGGCTTAACTAATAAAAAAGTAGTGGTTGTTGACCTCGATTTCCACCGCCCACGTGTTCACCGTTTCTTAAAAGTAGAAAAAGAAATCGGTATTGCAGAATACATTTTGGGAAACAAGGACCTTAAGTCAATTATCAAAAAATCGGAGTTTGAAAACGTAGATGTAATTACCAGAGGTGCGGAAATTTACAACACGTCATCGGTATTCGTTTCGGAAATGTTTAAGAATCTTATTGCTGACTTGAGAAAAGAGTATGATTACGTAATTATGGATTGCCCGCCCGTACTTCAGGTTTCCGACTATATCCACATTTCTAAAGTGGCTGACGGTGTGCTATTATTGGTTGCTTACGCAATGACTACTAAAGTTCAGGTTACAGAGGCAATAAAAGAATTAAGGAAAAACGATACAAATATTTTAGGTACAGTATTTACAATGTATGATAGGAAGAAAGACAAGAATTACGAGGGAAGAGGGTATTATAAGTATTCCTATAAAGTATCTGACGATAAGGAATAAAAAAGAATGATTGATATACACGCACATATCCTACCTGACGTTGACGACGGGAGTTCGGATCTTGATGAATCTATAAAAATGCTTCGTGATGCCGAGCAAC
>JAZORG010000044.1:0-8885 GCA_045656465.1 Christensenellaceae bacterium | reverse complement strand
TAAAAGTCACGTGCTCTACCGGCTGAGCTAATGAATCATTTATTGGTGCACCTTCAGGGACTCGAACCCTGGACCCACTGATTAAGAGTCAGTTGCTCTACCAACTGAGCTAAAGGTACATTTAATCCGCTGAAAGTATGTTGTTGTGTTTTGGCAGGGGTGGCAGGATTTGAACCTACGAATGCGGGAATCAAAATCCCGTGCCTTACCGCTTGGCGACACCCCTATTAAATTTATTATGGGGCGGGTGATGGGAATCGAACCCACGACCTCAAGGACCACAATCTTGCGCTCTAACCAACTGAGCTACACCCGCCATTTGGTGCGCCTGAAGGGATTCGAACCCCTGACCCTCGGCTTAGAAGGCCGATGCTCTATCCAACTGAGCTACAGGTGCATACCAGCCTAAGCCCGAATATTTGGAGCGGGTGATGGGAATCGGACCCACGCTGCCAGCTTGGAAGGCTGGAATTCTACCATTGAATTACACCCGCACAATTAATCCGTAAACAATGCTTATAAATTATACAAAAAGAAAAAAGGAATGTCAACTGTTTACAAAATAAATTTTAAAAATTTTGTTAAAATACTTTTTTTGTCAAAAAAACCTTAAAGCAAAAAACCAAGAAAAGAAAAATCTTTGACAGGAGAGCGTATAATATGTATAATTAAAGTAGTATATAATATAAAACGAAAAAGATATTGCTTGTTTTATATTAATTAAATTAAAAATCAAAAGGGGCGAAAACCTTTATGTATAAAGAAATATATGATAAATGGATAAAAGAGGGAAACCTCAATGAAAAAGATTTAAAAGAACTATTGGAAATAAAGTCAAACGAAAAAGAGATAGAGTATCGTTTTGGTAAAGATTTAGAGTTTGGAACAGCGGGAATGCGTGGAATAATCGGAATGGGAACGAATATGATGAACGTTTACACGGTAAAGAGAGCGACGCAAGGTTTGTGTGAGTACATAAAAACTCTTGGGGAAAAAGCAATGAGCCGTGGCGTTGTAATATCTTACGATACGAGAAGAATGTCCCCCGAATTTGCATATGCATCAGCCGTTGTTCTTGCTACAAACGGAATAAAAACATATTTGTTTAATGACGTACATCCCGTACCTATGCTTTCGTATGCGGTGAGGGAGTTAAAGACGATAGCGGGTATAATGATAACCGCAAGCCACAACCCTAAAGAGTATAACGGCTATAAAGTTTACGGAGAAGACGGAGCGCAAATGTCCCCCGAGGCTACGGCAAAAGTGGTGGAATTTATCGACGCTATAGGTGATTGTCATTCGGATAAAATTCTTTATGATGAAACGAACGAGAAAAAAATAGTATTGTTAACAAAAAAACTAGACAAAAAGTACATAAAGACAATAAAAAAACTCTCGCTTTCACCAAAGGAAGTAAAAAAAGTTGGTAAAACAATAAAGTTAGTATATACCCCTGTACATGGTAGTGGCTATTTACCAGTAACGACAATACTTAAGAAAATGGGAATAAATGCGACGCTTGTTCCCGAACAATGCAATAAAGATAGCGAGTTTAGAACGGTAGAAGTTCCAAATCCCGAGATAAAAGAAACGCTAACACTTGGGATAAAAATGGCAGACTTTTTAAAAGCAGACGTAGTGTTTGGAACAGACCCCGACTGCGACAGATTGGGCGTTGCTATTAGAAACGACAAAGGAGAATTTATTACCCTTTCTGGCAACCAGACGGGAATACTTCTATTAGATTATATCTTAAGAAGATTAAAAGAAAGTGGAAATTTAACGAATAAAGGATTTGTCGTAAAGAGTTTTGTGTCAACGGGAATGGCAAAACTTATAGCAGACGATTACGGAGTAGAACTTATAGAAACGCCAGTAGGGTTTAAGTTTATAGGGGAAAAGATAATGCAACTTGACGACACAGGCAAGAGGAAATTCTTGTTTGGGTTTGAAGAGAGTTGCGGATATTTAAGAGGAACGCATTGTAGGGATAAAGATGCGGTAGTAGCAAGTATGCTATTTGCAGAAATGGTTTGCTATTATACCTATAATAAAATAGGCGTTTATGAAAGGCTACAAGAACTTTATACAAAATACGGATACGTATATGATACAAACGTAAGCGTAAAATATAGCGGACTTAACGCAATGAAAGAAATGAACGCCGTTGTTGATAAAATGAAAACGGTTGAAGTTAAAGATATTGCAGGCGTAAAAGTTTTGGCAACAAGGGATTATTCAAAAGCAGAAAAGCGTTTTGCTGACGGTAGCGTAGAAAAAATAGACAGCGCAAAAGTTAATGCTGTATATTACGAGTTAGAGGGCGGAAGTTTTATATGTATCCGCCCAAGCGGAACAGAGCCAAAATTAAAAGTTTATTATTCTGTAAAAGCTGATAATGAAAAGCAGGCACTTGAAACGTTTGAAAAAATGAAATCCGCTTTTGAAAATTTAATTAAATAATATATATTATATATAATGTATAGAAAAATCGCCCGTAGTTATAAAAAACTACGGGCGAATATATTTTAAATATTGTCAAATTGTTTAAGTTCTTCTTGGGTTGGTGGGGTTAGGTTATATTTGCTGCAAAACTCAATAAACCGTTCTTTCTTTAAAGATTTGTTTTTTGCAGACGCTTTTTCTATCAGTTTATTAAATTTTAATAATAGTGGTAAACCTGCGCCGATAGTTGTCAATAGGGGGATTATTGCTATCCACGTCAAAAACGCCCATTCTGTGCCGAGTAAAAAAAGAGCAAAACAAATGCAGGCAGAAATTATAGTAATTAAAGAAAGGGTTTTGTTGTCATTGTAAAATTGTTTATAAAAGTTATTAGCAAAAGTATTATTTATGTTTATTGAGCTATCGTCACTACCGACTGCATTTGCCGTATACTTAAAATCTTTTTCGTTGTATTTAAATTCTATATTATATCTAGGTATTAAAGTTTTAGTGTAGTTTTTCATTTCGGTATGAACGTTGCAAGAAAAATCTTTGTAAGTATCGCCAGGAAGAGAGTTAATAGCATCTTTTTTGCTATAATAGTTGATACGTTCTTTTAAACACAGTTGTTCTTCTTGTGTAAAACCAAATAAACTAGCATCTGAAATTCCACTATCTTCGGGTTTAATCTGTTTTGAGTTCTTTAATATTTCTAAATATTTTTCGCGTGTTTTTTGGTCGTCAATGACTTTTCCGTTAAGTGTAGAAGAAGTGTAATCGCCGTTTTTTGACGAGGTAAAAGGATGCCATTCGGTAATGGTTTTTGGGAATTTTGTGCCGTTTACATTATGTTGAACTATTTTATTGTATCCAACGGAGGCGGTGTATTTTATTTCGGAAAAACCTCTGGCGGTTGATAACGAATCGTAGGTAGTGGTGACGGGGCTAAATTTACTATCAAAAAAATCTTTGGTAGTTCTTTTGTCTAATGCAAATTTTAACGCCATATTCTTAAAAAAGTCTTTTTCCGTAATTTCTTTTTCTATAACCATAATCGAATATTTTGCGGGAACTGTTTTTGGTGTATCGCTCGCAGCGTCAATTTTAATATTGTTTTGAACTACGATAGGTTGTTTTTCTTTTTCTAGCATAACAGTCGTTTTGCAGTTTTGGCATACACATTGTTCGGTGCTGATAAAAAGTAAATCGCTACTACCGCATTGTGGGCAAGTAATTGCCTTTTTTTCCATTTTTATTCCTCCTTTGTAAGTAGAATATATGTAATATTATAGTCAAGTGACAGCGTACTGTCAAGTAAAAACTTACTTTAAGTAATATAATAAAAGTATGAAATTTACAGAAAGATTTAACGAAATATTGAATATTTGTGGGAAAACACAGGTAGAAATTGCAAAAGCTGCAAAAGTATCTAAACAATGTATAAGTGATTATAAGGTAGGAAAAAGTATACCTTCGGTAGAAACGTTGTTTTTGATTTGTGAGTTTTTAGATATTTCGGCAGATTATCTTTTAGGCTTATCGGATAACTATTAAATTAAAAGCTGCGTGCGGAAGTTCCGCACGCAGCTGATTTTTGTAAACGCAACTTTTTAGCTTGTAAAACTATATATAAGAAATTCTAATAGAAAAAAGACTAAAAATATTTTACCTTTTTTAAATTTATAAGTATAATGTATATCGTAAAAACATAATCTTATGTGAGATTTAAGGAGATGAAATTATGAGTCGTTTATTCGGTACGGTTTCAAGAGGCGTAAGAGCGCCGATTATTAAAAGCGGAGATGATATAGTTAAAGTAGTAACAGATTCCGTTCTTGCTGCGTCTAAAGAAGAGGGAGTTGCTTTTCATAACAGAGACGTTGTTGCTATGACGGAGGCAATCGTTGCAAGAGCGCAAGGGAATTATGCATCTACAGACGATATTGCAACCGATATAAAAACAAAACTCGGTGGGGAAACAATCGGTGTAATTTTCCCAATACTTTCTCGTAACCGTTTTTCCGTTTGCCTAAAGGGTATTGCAAAGGGCGCAAAAAAAATCGTGCTTATGCTTTCCTATCCGTCTGACGAAGTAGGTAATCACCTAGTAAGCCTTGATGCGCTTGACGAAAAGGGCGTTAATCCTTATATCGACGTTTTGACAGAAAGTAAATATCGTGAACTTTTCGGCTACGAAAAACATACCTTTACAGGGGTTGATTACGTAGAGTATTATAGAAACCTTATTGAAGAACAGGGCGCAGAATGTGAGATTATTTTTGCAAACAATCCCAAGGCTGTACTTGATTACACAAAGAACGTTCTCTGTTGCGACATTCACACAAGAGCACGCACAAAACGTTTATTAAAATCTGCTGGGGCAGAAACTGTTGTCGGTCTTGACGACATTTTGAATGCACCTGTTAACGGAAGTGGTTATAATGAGGCATACGGTTTACTTGGCTCGAATAAATCCACCGAAGATTCGGTAAAACTTTTCCCAAGGGATTGTCAACCGATTGTAGATGCAATTCAGAAAAAACTATATGAGGCAACAGGTAAAATGGTTGAAGTTATGGTATATGGCGACGGAGCGTTTAAGGACCCTGTTGGTAAAATTTGGGAACTTGCAGACCCTGTTGTTTCCCCTGCTTATACAAGCGGACTAGACGGAACACCCAACGAACTTAAATTAAAATACCTAGCCGATAACGATTTCAAGGAATTAAAAGGCGAAGCATTAAAAGAGGCTATCAAAAACGAAATTGCTAAAAAAGATAGCACGGTTGTTGGACAAATGGGAACAACTCCAAGAAGACTAACCGACCTTATCGGTTCACTTTGCGACTTAACTTCAGGCTCTGGTGATAAAGGAACACCGATTATCTGGATACAAGGTTATTTTGATAATTACACTTCAGAATATAAAGACTAATAATATCTAATAAAAAACGTTCGCTCAATTAGAAAGATTAAGCGAACGTTTTTTACTTTCAAAAATGCTTAAAAAGTAAAGTGTTATTGCAAAAATAATTGACATAGATATAATAATTTGTTAACATCTATTGTATATTAAAAAATTACCATAGGAGAAAGTTTATGAACATTCAACAAAAAGATTATGAACAATATCTTCTTGTTAAAAAGGCTAGAACTTATCTAACAATAAGCTTGTTAACGTGCTTATTTGCTGTAGGTTTTTATATTGCGCCTATTTTAGCAATTATATATTTGATTCAAAACAAAGATTTTAGAAAATTTGTATTTTCACATCTTTTAACCGCCCTTATCGTTATCGTTCCAATGGTGGCTTATTTAATGGTTCCCAAGGGACCAGAGATGCAAAGTAATATGGCGTTTTTAGTGGCTTTTAGTTGGTCTCTCTTTTTCATATCAACTAGCATCACAATTTTAAGAGGTTACGCTAAAGCGCAAAAGGGTAAAATCGCTTTCTATGACGAGATTAAGAACGAGATATTTATTCTTTTAGGTAAAAAAGGTGTTAATATTTATCAAAAAGAAGTTAAAATGGCATCAAAACAGGGTTATGAAAGTTATTGCGATATTCTCAATAAATATCACGAAATGTATGAAAGCAAGAAAGATATAGTCTATACGCCTGAAGAGGCTGAAAAGGCTAGCAGAGAAATAGTAGTTGCGGTAAGTATTTTTGAGGACAAAAAGAGCGCAAAGAAAATGGAAAAATCGCTCGTTAAACTATACAAAGAACGTAACCACGAAAAAATCCGTGATCTTTACGCTGAATACGAACCTAGAATGAACGAATATATTGCCGACTTAAAATCTAAAGGTGAGGCAACGGATTTTGTTCCCGAATGTGATGGAAAGAGTGATTTTGACGGTAAGTTAATTCAAATGATCGGTTGGAATATTGCTTGTTCATTTGTGGGAATTATTACTTTAGGGTTTGGTATCCCTGCTGCTATATGTATGAAACAGAGGTGGCTTTGCAAACATACTATATATCAAGGCAAGAGGTTGGAATTCGACGGAAAAGGCTTACAACTTTTGGGGACATTAATTAAGTGGTCTTTGTTAAGCGTTATCACGTTGGGAATTTACGCATTGTTTATTCCGTTAAAGTTAGAAAACTGGAAAGCAAAACACACACACCTAGCAGGCGAATATAAATCACTTGGCGGTTGTTTTGACGGTAAGTTAATTCCAATGTTTTTCACAAACCTTGCTTGCGGTTTAATAATTATGTTTACTTTAGGTTTATGCTTGCCTATGGCTATTTGCAAAAAACAAAAATGGCTTTATAAGCATAGAGTTTACGATGGAAGAAGACTTAAATTTACAGGTAAAGGTATGGGCTTACTTGGTACGTGGATAAAGTGGATTTTACTTTCAATGATTACCTTTGGAATTTATGCATTCTTTGTTCCGATTAAACTTGAAAAATGGATGGCGTCTCACGTAGTTATTGAAGACAAAATAGAAGTTGCCGTTTAATATTAAGAAATAAACGATAAATCAAAAACCCGTTACAGTTCACATATAGTGAATAGTAACGGGTTTTATAGTTTATAGATATAAAATTATTTATTAATTCCTAAAATATCATCGGCAGAATATAAAGACAAATTTTTTACAAAATTATACAAAAGATAAAACCGCCCGACTGCATATTAAAATACAGTCGGGCGAATTATTTGCTAATAATAAACACTTTAATTTTTTCATTATTTATTATGCTATTTAATTTATTACAACAATTCTTCGTTATACACGGCTCTTGAGCCACCTACGAATTTGGGGCGAACTCTTGCGCAGGTTAAATGCGCCTCGCCAATTTGTTTAACAGTTAATCTCACGGGTACGGCAACTTTTTTTAAGTGCATACCGATAAACGTGTCGCCTATATCCATACCTGCGTCGGCTTTTATGCCTTCAACGACGATAGGATTTTCAAAACTTTGATACGCAATGGTTGCTAAACTGCCTCCCGCTTTCTTTTGTGGTACGGCGTTTACGATTTCCGCAAAAGGGAGCGCTACCCTTTCGGTAACTATTGCACGGTTAAGATGTTCGCAACATTGAACGGCAAGAAAAATTCCTTTATCCTTTAACGTACTGTAAATCCCATCAAATATATGTTTTGCTGTATCGGGGTCAGAGTTTGTGCCGATTTTACTGCCTACAACCTCGCTTGTAGAACAACCCACCACCAAAATATCGCCTTTTTTAAGTTTTGCTATTTCAATTAGTTCGTTTACTGCCTGTTTGCATTGAAGTTTTATATCCATAATTATCTCCTTAACAGTATTTTACCATTATATCCGTTAAATAGCAAATGAATAAGTGATTTTTATTATCAAACATTTTTATATAAACATTATATATAATATATATATTAATAAAAATCTTAAAGCAAAAGAGAGGTAAAAACATTCGTTTTGCGTGTTTTTTGTGGTTAATTATCTATTAAAAACACTAGGTATTGGGGTGTAAAAAATCTTTTAAAAAAATTTCAAAAAAAGTGTAAAATCTTTTGTAAAACGCTTGACTTAAAAAATCATAAGTGCTAATATATTTAGGCTACCGCTTGAAAGGGTAGTCATTTTTACGGAAATTTTAAGGTAAAAAATCCGCTTTGACCGTAGTCAGAGAACAGTAGATTGACAACTGCATAGAAAGAAAGAGAGATATGTCAAATATCAATCGAGAAAGACTTAATTAAAATAGTACATTAAGGCAAAGAGCAAAAAAGACAAATTTTTAACGAAGGTTAATACGAAAAAATAAGCGTAGGAAACGATTCACGAAAAATTAGTCGAGTAAGTATAGTCAAGGAAGAATGTAAAAATTCGACGGAGATTGCTTATGCAATTTTAGAAAAGATCAAGCTACAAAGAGCATACAGGAGGATGCCTTGGTACATGGCGCCGAAGAAGGACGTGACAAGCTGCGAAAAGCTACGGGGAGTCGCAAATAGACCGTGATCCGTAGATATCCGAATGAGGGAACTCACCATAAGTAATGTTATGGTATCATTACATGAATAAATAGTGTAATGAAGGGAACCCGGGGAACTGAAACATCTAATTACCCGGAGGAAAAGAAAGTAAAACAACGATTCCGAAAGTAGTGGCGAGCGAAATCGGAAGAGCCCAAACCAGAGGTAGTAATACCTTTGGGGTGACGGACTCCATAATCCATTAAGAACGATAATCGAACAGTGTTGGAAAGCACGGCGAAAGAGGGTAAAAGCCCCGTAGGTGAAATTGTTCAAGAGGAGGGAGTATCCAGAGTACGGCGGGACACGAGGAATCCTGTCGGAATAAGCGAGGACCATCTCGTAAGGCTAAATACGACCATGTGACCGATAGAGTATAGTACCGTGAGGGAACGGTGAAAAGAACCCCGGGAGGGGAGTGAAAAAGAACCTGAAACCGTATGCTTACAAGCAGACA
>JAZORG010000043.1:0-17709 GCA_045656465.1 Christensenellaceae bacterium | reverse complement strand
ATAACAGATTTTGCTTAAATCTTAAAACATTTTTGTGTATAATATTTTAAAATATATTTATACAATTATCAATTAAACAAAAAAATAATAGCAAAAAAATGAGCATATTAATGCTCATTTTTAATCATTTGAACTGCAGTTTGAAAAATTGAAAGTAAAGATGACGAAAAAAGCAATCCGCCTATAATATCAGTAAACCAATGAACGCCTGACAAAATTCTACCAATCACGGTTAATATACAAATAATAACTGAAAAAACGTTCAGCGATTGCGTTATCTTGTTATGATATATTTTTTTGTTTACCATAATTGAACTAACGCAAATACAAACAGCCATTAAAGTATGTGAAGAAGGATAAGACGCTTCTAACCGTCCGTTCATTAAAATGGGTCTGTAATTTATCACGATTATTTCAAACAACATATATATTAGAATTAACAATACGTAAAAAATACCAAGCAATATAAGTTCTTTATCCACTTTAACTAGGCTTTTTCTTTTTATCAACTGAATCAACCCTATCATCGCATATACAATCGCCATAAGTATTGGAATAACGCCTATCCAATCTGTAACGTAATACCACGTTTTGTTTACGCCAATTAGATTAAACACAAATAGGTTTAACGTTGCAAACCCAACTTTCACTTCATTTTCACCTATTGCTTTTACATCTACTGTCTTTACTAGAACTGTAAAAATAATGGATAATAACGTTAACGTGATGCAAATAATTGTTTTTCTTTTGTTTTTCATATTACACTCCTTTATGGGTTTTCCCCATTTGAGTATATAACAAAAGTTGCCCACGTTCAAGAAACTTATTTTCACATTGTTAATTCTTATTGACACTTTTCGTGTCGTTTATTGATTTAATATTCATTTACGATTAATAAATATGATTTTCGCTATTAACAGTATTTTTATAACTAGTAATGAAAATATTATTGCAGTCAAATATGTTTGTCCTGAAATAGAAAAGATTATTACAGATATAGTATGAAAAATAAGTGATATTATAGTAAACGTTATTTGAACCTTTTTATTATATAAAAAATAATATGTTATTTTCAATAATCCATTAATTGATAGCAATGTTAATATTATAACGTTTAAACACTTAATAAAACTTGTTAAACTGTTTTGACTAATCAATAATACTGAGTAAACAAAATCGTTCGTCTTATACGGATATAAAGGTAAAAATATAAGTAGAATACAAAATAAATCCAACAAACCATAAATAAAGTCAACCGTCTTTTTCTCACTAGTCTTTTTATCCTCTTTAGCAATGTCTATTATTTCTTCGCTTGATAACAGTTCATCAACGGAAACGTTGAAAATATTTGCTATGTCTTTTAAGGATTCAATATTTGGATACCCCTTACCACTTTCCCATTTAGAAACTGCTGTCCTTGATATATAAAGTTTTTCTGACAACTGCTCTTGCGTCAATTGGTTTTGTTTTCTAAGCTTTTGTAGTTTATCTTTAAATTCCATTTCTTTCCTCCAAAATTCTTATTGCTATTATAACATAATTTTCCTTTGTTGTAACGCTTTTTATATTATAATGCTTTAACATTATGTAATTAAAATACAATAATTTTATAACAACCTATGTTAATATATTTTTTCGTTTAGCCAAATAAAACACTTGCAATTATGTTGTATTTTGTGTATAATGTTATACGATTTATTAGATGCGTACTAGCAAGTCGCACTCGGACGTTAGTCCTCCGTAGCATAGCGTAGGAGCAATGCGGTTGAGCATTTCGCTTTTAAATTGTAATTTCATTCGAATATAATAATTGGAAAGGTATCGAAGAGGTCATAACGAGCCGCACTCGAAATGCGGTTGTCCGGTTTCGGGCACATGGGTTCGAATCCCATCCTTTCCGCCACACAACGCACCGATATAAATCGGTGCGTTGTTATATACAAAAAAAGTCGATGACATTTTTATCACCGACTTTTAACCGCATTTGGATTTTTAATCCCTATGATGGTCAATCATTCTATTTAGTTTTTGTGTGTTTATCCTAGTATAATTTTGGTGTACAAACTTTTGGATTATTAAACTTTATACTATTAAAAATCGATTCAGAATAACAACGTCTTGAAAATAATGCTTATTAATAACTTTTACTAAAAACTCTTTTTCCTTTAAGGTTAAAACCGCCCGACATATTTGAGCGGTTTTTTATTATAATACCTTTGATAGAAATTCTTTAAGTCTTTCATTTTTCGGATTTGAGAAAAATTCTTTGGGTGTGTTTTCCTCTTTTATAACACCCTCGTCAATAAAAATTACCCTGTTTGCAACTTCTTTAGCAAAACCCATTTCGTGGGTTACTACCACCATTGTCATCCCCTCTTTAGCCAAATCGGTCATAACGTTAAGCACCTCTCCAACCATTTCTGGGTCAAGAGCAGAAGTCGGTTCGTCAAAAAGTATAATTTCAGGGTCCATAGCAAGCGCTCTTATTATAGCAATTCTTTGTTTTTGCCCACCAGATAATGTAGAGGGATAGACGTTGGCTTTATCTTCTAGTCCTATTTTATTCAAAAGCACCATTGCTTTTTGTACAGCTTCACTTTCGCTCATTTTTTTAAGTTTAACGGGAGCAAGAGTGATGTTTTTTAATACCGTAAGGTGCGGAAAAAGATTGAATTGTTGAAAAACCATACCGATTTTTTGACGGTGAGTGTTGATATGTTTTGCAACATATTTTTCAATCTCCTTCTCTTCTTCTCTAAGCTTATCGTATTCAGCTTTAACCTTTTCATACTCGTCTTTATTGTCAGACTTTTTAAGCGTTTTGAGTTGTTTTTTTAGTTCTGAACGTTCGTTCTTAAAAACATATTCATCCTCAAATTTAATTTCGCCCGAAGTAGGTTCTTCTAGTAAATTTAGGCATCTTAAAAAAGTAGATTTACCACAACCCGAAGGTCCGATAACTGCAACAACGTCGCCCCTGTTTACATCGATTGTAACCCCTTTTAATACTTCAAGCTCACCAAAGGATTTGTGCAAATTTTGAACAGAAAGGATGCGAGAAGAGTTTATTTGAATATTATCGTTCATTTCTAGCAAGTCTCCTTTCCATAATTTTAATAAGTTGGGTAATACCAACAACTATTATAAGATACGTTAGTGCTAATACAATATAAGGCACGAAGTATTCGTAAGTTGCATCAGCGATGTTTTGCAAAGACTTGGTTACGTCAACTACTGCTATAAAACTTACGACAGAAGTTTCTTTAAGCAATGCTATAAATTCGTTACCAAGCGTTGGTAAAATATTTTTTATTGCTTGTGGTAAGATAATGCGAATCATAGTTTCAGCAAAACCAAACCCAAGTGAACGCCCTGCTTCCATTTGTCCTTGATCAACAGCGTTTATTCCACCACGTAAAATTTCAGCCATATATGCGCCCGAATTAAAACCAAAGATAATCACAGCTTCCGCTACGCTACTTATATCTAAACCCATCGCAGGAAAAAGAGCAAAGTGCATAAGCAATAGTTGTACAACCATAGGCGTTCCACGGAAAAGAGCAACGTACCCATCACATATTTTTTCCAAAATAATGATAACCACGCTTTTTTTGTTAGGAATAATTTTTACGATTGCAATTAAACAACCGATTAAAAAGCCTATCAATAATCCAAACACCGCAATAATTGCGGTGTTGGAAAGCCCTTTAATATAATCCTTATATCCGCCGTACGTAATAAATTGCTGATAAAAGATTTCTAAATTGTTCATTTATTACTCCGATAAGGACATTTTATTTATTTATGCTTTTAGTAAGCATAAGAGAAGGTTGCAAATCCAAAATAACTGCGTTAATTTTGCCATTAGAAAGATCCTTAAATGCTAACGCACCAGTTCTATAACCTTGCGTGGTTAAGTTTGTAAACCCATCGTATTCAAAGTCAGCGTTACCATAAGAATACATATAACCAGTAGTACCGTTTTGAGCTCCAACGATAAAAGATTTGTTTTGTGCTTTAAGGATGTCTTCAACCTCTGCTACAGTCGTGCAATTATCAAAAGTGGTATTCTCTTCCAATACGGTTATAACTTGTGCAGAAGAATAGTAAGGCTCTGCAAAGTCAACTTGTTGCAAACGGCTAGCATTTACAGTCATACCAGCCATACCAATATCGCTCTCACCATTTTGAACACTAGGAATTATTGCATTAAAGTCCATATCATAAACAAACAAGTTCTTTTCAAGATGAGTAGCAATCATACTTGCAAGTTCTATGTCAACACCAACGAATTTAGAGCCTTGTTTATATTCAAATGGTGGGAACGCTGCGTTAGTAGCCATAACAAAATCGCCACTAGCAGGAGCATTAGTTTTGTTTTCATAAGTGAAAGTAGAAGTACCGTCAAAATAAGAGTTAATTACTCTATCCAATGTACCGTCAAGTTTCCACGCAGTAATTAAATCGTTAACGGTATTTTCAAGCGTATCGTTATCCTTATTAATTGCAAATGCATAATCTTCTTCTGTTAACAAAATGTCTTTGAATACTTTTACGGGTTTACCCTTTGCACAAGCAACACAAGTAACAGCAACAACTACTGCAAAGACAATTGCTAAAGTCTTAAATAACTTCTTCATATTTTTCTCCTTTTTGCCGTTTTTTAACGGTTTTTGTTTAATTATAATATTATTTAACTTTATTGTCAAACATTTGGTTGATAATAATACTAAATAAAAATATGTTTTAATATTTATATTTACACATGTTTACGCAACTTCTTGATAAAACATATATTATATATATGAGAACAAAAATTTATGACCGATTAAGCGCTATAAAATATGCTAAACAATGGGCTTATAAGCGTAATCCCGAATTTTATAATTTTGATAGTCTTGGTGGAGATTGCACTAATTTTGTTTCACAATGTCTTTTTGCTGGCGCTAAAATTATGAACTACACCCCTGTTTTAGGCTGGTATTACAAAAATCTAAACAACAGAACTCCATCTTGGACAGGAGTTAATTATTTATACAATTTCATTGTGAGCAACACAGGATATGGCCCATTTGGAATCAGCGTTACACCACAAAAAATCGAAGCTGGCGACGTAATATTTCTCTCAAAAAATCATGACAGACATTATCATTCGTTATTTGTCAACAAAATTGAAAATGGAAGTATTTACGTTTGCTCACACACAGTTGACAGTTTTAATCGCAACCTTTTCAGTTACCACTTTGATCACGCAGATTTCGTTCACATTGAAGGCGTGAATATACCATAAAAAATACCCGCTATAATGCGGGTATCTTTACGTTAATTATTTCCGTCGTTTAAGTATAAAATTCCGAGCGTATCCTCCCCACAATGGCTTGTTACCGTTGCGCCTGCTCGAGTTACGTAAATCTTCTTAAACCCACGTGCAACTAAAAATGATTTAGCAGTTTCAATCACCTCGTCATCTGCCGTTGTATAGGTTACAAACCCAATAGATAAATCAGGAGTATTATATTTATCTAAAACGTCCTGACAATAACTTTTTACAACGTGGTTATAATTTCCTCTATATTTTTTACCTGGTATCATTTTACCATTTTCTAAAAGAATTTGCGGGCGAATTTTTAGAAGATTTGCGCCGAGCAACGTTAGTCCACTACATCTTCCGCCTTTATACAAATAATCAAGTCGTTTCAATTCAAAACTTGCTTGAACTGAAGAAACACGTTGTAAACAACGCTCGTAAATCTCTTTTGCTCCTACACCTTGGTTAGCAAGTTCTCTACCATGTATTGCAAGCAATGCTATTCCGGTTGATAAAGACATAGTATCAACGACATAGACATTTTTAAGATTTTTTGACGCATTGATAGCATTTGTATAAGTAAGCGATAATCGTGAAGATAAGGAAAAATGCACAATTGCATCATACTCTTTTAAAAGATTTTCAAAATGCTCTGTATAACGATACTCGTTTATCGCTGCAGTTTTAGGTAAAATATTCTTTTCATTAACAAACCCTATTATTTCGTCTGTAGAAACTTCCCCATCAAGCGCATCTTTATCCCCAAGTTGAATACTGAAAGGAATAACTTTGATGTCATATTCTTGTAAAATTTCTTTAGTTAAATCAATTGTTGTTTCTGCTGATATTGCTATTTTCATATCGCTCCTCCATTTACTTTTATAGAATACCTCATTTTGAGTTTTATTTCAACCTACTAGAGCACATTTTTATTCTACATTTGTTTTTTAGGGTGTAGAACGACATTTTTCGCACTCTACTGACGGTAGAATTATTATTAAATCGCTATATTTTGTTGATTTTTATAAAAAATTATGTTAAAATTCAAATATGGATATTAAAGAAAACTTTGCACAAAACCTTGCAAAATACAGAAAAGCATCTAACCTAACACAGGTAGAACTTGCTGAAAAGCTCAATTATTCCGATAAAGCTGTTTCAAAATGGGAACGTGGAGAATCCGTTCCCGACCTTTATGCGCTAAAAAATATTGCAGATTTGTTTGGCATTACTATTGATAATCTTATTAAAGAACCTTCTAAAGTTATTCCAAAAACGCCCAAATCAAAAAAAAGCAAACGTGTTACTATACTTGTTTGCTCAATTGCGCTTATTTGGTTAGTTGCAATTTGCGCTTTTGTCTTTATAAATCTTATAATTCCTTCAATAACCAAAACTTGGATTGCCTTTGTTTATGCTATCCCTGTTACAATGATTGTAACGCTAGTTTTTACTTCGGTATGGAAAAAGAAAATAACAACGGGTGTTATTATTTCACTTCTTGTTTGGTCAGTTATTACCGCTCTTTACATAACACTTTTTTATCTTTTATCATCACCGCCAAATTCTCTTTGGATGTTGTTTTTAATCGGAATACCTTTACAAATAATTATAATATTTTGGTCAATTTACAGAAAAATTAAAAAATAAATTTTATTATTTAAGACTTCAACTATAAAAAGCACGCTACATTGTAAAATATAGCGCGCTTTTTTTCTTTATAATGTCATAAAATTTTCTAATTTGACTAACCAGTTTAATTTAATGTAATATCCTTTAATTTATGATATTTTTTTATTGCAACTTCTCTTATATTCTCTAACATTTTACCTGACTCAAAAACCTCGTCGCTGATTTTTTTTGCAAGAAAAATTGAATCCGTACTGTAATTTAGATTACCCAAATCGTTCATAAATTTTCCACTTTGCCTATCGCCCATAAAATCTCCCGACCCACGAAGTTTATAGTCGTATTCGGAAATTTTAAACCCATCTGAATTATCTTTTAGAACTTTTAATCTTTCAACAGCAATTCCTTCTGTAGCACGGCTCAATAAGAAACAATAACTCTTTTTATCCGACCTGCCGACTCGCCCCCTTAACTGATGAAGTTGTGATAAACCAAAACGCTCTGCATTATATATAACCATTACCGTTGCATCTGGCACGTCAACGCCGACCTCTATGACTGTTGTAGAGACTAAAAATTCAATCTTTTTATCCTTAAAGTCTTGCATAACGGCATTCTTTTCTTTGTCTTTCATTTTACCGTGCAAAAGACCTATCTTAACGTGTGGCATTTTATTTTTTAAGTCTTCGTATAGTTCGGTTACACTAATTACTGCACCCTCTTCGTCCCCTTCTATTTTAGGGCATACAAAATATGCTTGTTTACCCTCTTTGATTTCACGTTCAATAAATTTAAGCATATCATTGTATTTTTCTGTTGGGACGATATTCGTTTGAATTTCTATTCTTGATTTTGGCTTATCTGATATTGTAGTAATATCTAAATCGCCGTAAAAAATCAACGATAGAGTTCTAGGAATTGGCGTTGCGCTCATAACCAACACGTCGGGTGTTACACCTTTACTTAAAAGACTGCTCCTCTGTGCAACACCGAAACGCTGTTGCTCGTCACATATGCAAAGGGCAAGTTTTTTAAGTTCAACATCTTCTTGTAATAGTGCGTGCGTACCTACTAGAATATTTAACCAACCGAATTTTGCCGCTTTTTTTATTTCTGATTTTTCTTTAGCCGTCATTGAACCTGTTATAAGCCCAACGTTATAATCGGGAAAAGCATTTTTAACAGCATTATAATTTTGTCTTGCTAGAACTTCTGTTGGCGCTAGCATAACTGCCTGATACCCGCTTTTTACAGCAATAAATAATGCGCACATACTAACTGCAGTTTTCCCACTACCAACGTCTCCCTGCATTAGTCTATTCATAACAGTTGCACCTGTCATATCAGCAAAAATCTCGTTTACAGCACCTTTTTGCCCCGCCGTAAATTCAAACGGAAAACGCATTGATATAAATTCTAATAACTCTTTAGCAGAACAACTATACTTATTTAATCTAACTTGTTCTCTTCCACCTTTAATAAACTTAAATGCTGATATAAGGGCAAAATATTCTTCTACTGCAATTCTGTCTGCAGCCCTTTTTTCCGCCTCAAAACTTGTTGGATTATGCACTTCCTTGTAAGCCGAATACAAATCTGTAAGGTTATATTTTTTTTGCAATTCAAAAGGAATTATGCTTTTGGGTTTTTCCAAATCTACCGAAAGACGGCAAGAATCTCTCACGAGTTTTTGAGTTAAACTCCCCTTTAGCGAATATTGCGGAACGATTCCTTGTAATCTAAACACTTTTTCACACGGCTCAAAAGATGGATTTACTAAACTGAAAACGCCATTTTTTTCCTGAACACGCCCGTAAAAGAGGTATTCTTCTCCCGATTTTATTTTACTCGCAACGTATGGCTGATTAAACCACAAAACAGAAAAACAAAAACCTTCTTGCTCGCAAACAACCCTTACTACACCGCCACGACGATAATACCTTGTTACAGGCAAGCTTATAACCTTTCCTGCCGTTAACACGATGTCGTTATGATAGGCATATTTTAAAAGTTGCTGTTGGCGTAAGTCAAGATATGCACGAGGAAAATACCGCATTAAATCTGCAGTATCGTATATTCCCATTTTATTAAATTCTTGCTCTCTTTTTTCGTTTATTCCACGAATTTTGTTTATTTCCATTTTATTCGCCTATGAAAAAGGGAAAGATTGCTCTTTCCCTCGTTTTTATTCTAATGCTATATAGTAATAATATATCGGTTGTCCACCATAATGAACGTCAACTTCGCAATCAGGGTATTTTTCCGCAATCTTATCTTGAAGTTGCATTGCCTCTTCCTCTGTTACGTCTTGTCCGTAATAGAGTGTTATAATCTCTTCACCGCTACGCAACTTGTCTATAAGTTCAAGTGTAACTTCACCTACGTCATTACCTTTTGCCAAAATCTTTTTGTTATCAAGCCCCATAATATCGCCAACGTTGAGGTCAAAGCCATAGAGTTTGGTATTTCTTACTGCATAAGTTACTTGTCCTACGGTAACACTATCGAGTGCGTGAATCATGTTTGCTTTATTCTCATCAACGGGAAGTTCGGGGTTAAATGCAAGTGCCGCTGCAAAACCTTGTGGAATATTCTTTGTGGGAATAACGTGAATTTTTTTGTTTTCTACAAGTGATTTTGCTTGCTCTGCAGCCAAAATAATGTTCTTATTGTTGGGGAATACAAAGACGTTGTCCGCATTTATACGGCGAACGGCATTCGCTATATCGTTTGCTGATGGGTTCATTGATTGTCCACCCTCTATAACAGCATCTACCGTTAAGTCCTTGAATATGCTGGATATTCCCTCTCCTGCGGAAACTGCCATCATACCCATCTCTTTCTTTTCTTCTTCGTATTTCTTTAGCAGAGCACGGTTTTGCTCTAACATATTTTCTATCTTTAATTTATCAAGTTCACCAAGTTCTAACGCCTCGGATAACGCACGACCCGGTTCGTTTGTATGAACGTGAACCTTTACAAACTCTAAGTCTCCGATAACGATTACAGAGTCGCCTATAGACATAAGCGTTTCTCTTAATCTTTCAATATCAGCAATTGTAGTCTTTTTCTTTAAATTTATAATAAAAAATTCCGTACAATATGCAAATTCGATATTACCTAAATTCATTATCTCGGCGTGTTCCATTAGTGAATCTGCGCTGTTTGTTTCAGAAACAACCATTTCTTCACTTACGCTCTCGCCTATTAACGCTTTATACATACCCTCGTAAAGGCACATAAGTCCTTTACCACCGGCATCTACAACGCCTGCCTTTTTTAGAACGGGTAGTAGTGACGGTGTCAATTCAACCGCTCTATTACCCTCGGCTATAATTTCGTTTAAGAAAGATTCAAACTCTTTGTGTTTGCCTCTTATGTTTTGGGAATGCTCTGCGACCATTCTTGCAACGGTAAGCATTGTTCCCTCTTTTGGCTTACTTACTGCGCCGTAAGCAACTTCTGCGCCTGCAACGAGAGCCTGCGAGAATAGTTTCGTGTCAATTTCCTCACTCTTTTTCAGGGTATTACAAAAACCTCTTAATACTTGAGAAAGAATAACACCAGAGTTTCCTCTTGCACCACGGAGCGCACCTTTTGAAACTGCCTCTGCTATATCTTGTACTTTATTTGATTGACATTGAACAAGCTCTTTTATCGCTGACTGAATTGTTAGCGACATATTAGTTCCCGTGTCTCCATCAGGCACAGGGAAAACATTCAACGCGTCTATATTTACTCTATTTACTTCTAGAAGTTTTGCCGCAGTCATTATCATTGACTTGAGCATTGCTCCATTAATTGTTTTTTGCATATATATCTCCTGCCTTTAATTAGGCATAATAAACTAATTTAATTCTTACTTTTTTACCGCCATTACTTTTACATTGATTGTGTCTACTATCATTCCTGTAAAGCGTTCTACCTTGTATTTTACAGATTCTTTCAGAGCCTCAACAACTGCTTTTATGGACACGCCGTATTTTACGGTTACGGCAAGGTCAACAAAAATTCTATCCCCACTAGAGTGAACTTTTACCCCCTTAACCTCTGAACCGTATTTGAAAAAACTCAAGACGGATTCCCACGTGCTTTTTGCGGTAAATTCTACTATCCCGTAACAGTCCATAGCAACGTTATATATAAAACGTTCTATCGTTCTGTCGGATATTACTATCTTACCGTAAATGTTGTTTGTTTTAACAGACATACTGACCTCACTATAAACTTCACAATTATTTTACTATATTTAATTGTATTTTGCAACACTTTGAATTAAAATATTGAAATTTTTTCCTTGTGCAATAAAGTTTAAATTAAAAAAATAAAAAATTCATTATAATTTGGTTGCTTTTTTAGGATTTATATGTTAAAGTATTTGTTGTTAAAATGTAAATAATCCAAAAGCGGAGGATAATAATATGAGTAAAGTATGTAGCGTTTGTGGTAAAGGTAAACTTTCAGGAAATTCGGTTAGCCACTCTAACCGTAAAACACCTAAATTGTACGAAGCAAATCTTCAGAAGGTATCTGTTAAAAATGCTAACGGAACTGTTTCTAAAGAATACGTTTGTGCAAGATGCTTAAAGAGCAACAAAGTTGAAAGAGCTTAATTTTAATTAAAAAGTTAAACCACCCTATAGGGTGGTTTTTTCTTTTGTTTTTTTCTTGATTTCCTTTAATTATATTGTATTTTTTACTTAAATAATTCAGTAGATAAATATCTATCCCCTGTATCGGGCAAAAGAACAACGACGTTTTTGCCCTCGAACTCTTTTCTTTTTGCAAGTAAAATTCCTGCTGACAATGCTGCTCCCGATGATATTCCCACCAACAGCCCCTCTATTTTAGCAAAGTTCTTCGCACAACTAAATGCCTGCTCATCGGACACGTCTATTATCCCGTCACACACGCTACCGTCAAAATTTTTGGGAATAAAATTTGCGCCTATTCCCTGTATTTTATGACTACCAGATTTACCTTGTGTAAGTAAAGGCGAACCTTGTGGCTCAACGCCGTAAACCTTTACAGAGGGGCGTTTTTCTTTTAAGAATTTTCCCGTTCCAGAAAGCGTTCCTCCCGTGCCTATACCCGCAACAAAAACATCCACCTCACCATTTAGCGCATTAAAGATTTCAGGGCCCGTAGTAATATAGTGAGCAAGCGGATTTGCAGGATTATCAAACTGACCGAGAACTATACTGTTTTGCGTTTGACTGTTTATCTGTTCGGCTTTCTCTATAGCGCCTTGCATTCCTTTACTACCCTCTGTAAGAACTACAGTTGCTCCGTATGCTTTAAGAAGATTTATCCTCTCAACACTCATAGAGTCGGGCATTGTCAAAATTACCTTATAGCCCCTTGCAACACCAAGCGCAGAAAGACCTATTCCTGTGTTTCCGCTAGTAGGCTCGATTATAGTTGCTCCGTCGGTTATAAGTCCTTGCCTTTCAGCCTCGTCAAGCATAAATTTTGCCGTTCTATCTTTTATACTTCCTGCGGGATTAAACATTTCAAGTTTAACGAATAACCTAGCGTGTAAACCATATTGTTCCTCTGTTTTTCGCACCCTTAATAGAGGAGTATTTCCCACTAAATCGTCAATTTTATTATAATACATATTCTAACTCCTTTACCTAATTGTTACAATGGTTGGAATTACTTTTTTATTATGAACTACGGCATAGCAATAAGTTGGTAAACTTGCACCTACACTCATACAACCGGGATTTATAATTGTTATTCCGTTTTCTTCGGTTATCTCACTAATATGTGTATGCCCGAAAAAAACATATTTAACACCTAATTCTTTTGCCTTTAAATATAGTTTATATTTTGAATATTTTACTCCGTATCTATCCCCGTGCGTAAGCAGTATTTTACATCCCTCTATATCGACGACAAGATCCTCTCCACCGCCATCGCAGTTCCCTGCAACAGCATAGATTTTATCTCCAAGTTCCTTTTGGTAAAGTAAAATATCTCGCTTAAAATCACCTAAACAAAAAACGTAGTTACTTTCTTTCATTACAGGAAGTATTTTTTCCAATGCCGATACGTTGCCGTGAACGTCGGAAACAATAACTATACTTTTCATTTTAATTTATCTTTTAAGCCCTTAATCGCACGGAAACGGTGGCTTATAGTGTTTTTTTCCTCAGCCAAGGCAACACCCAAACATTTTTGTAAATCATCACTAAAAAACAAGGGGTCATAACCAAATCCGTTTTCGCCCTCTTCGTGATCCATAATTATACCGTAAGTTTCGCCTGTAGAGGTTATAATTTGACCATCAGGCTTATAGAAAACCATACAGCAAACAAACTTTGCCTTACGATTTTTTTGTCCTTCCATATTTTTAAGAAGAAGTTTATTGTTATGTGCATCAATGCCGTCCCCAGCATACCTTGCGCTATAAATTCCAGGTTCACCACCGAGCGCCTCTACGCATATTCCGCTATCGTCAGCAAGTGCTGGAAGTCCCAACGCACAACTAACCGTTTTTGCTTTTATTAAAGCATTTTCGTAAAAGGTTGTGCCGTTCTCTTCAATTTCTTGATCAAACCCCAAATCTTTATAGCCCACAACCTCGAACTCTGGAAGCATTTGCCCTATTTCTTTTATTTTATGAGCGTTCCCACTAGCGAGAACAATTCTCTGCTTTTTATCCATTATTTCCTCTTTTTGCAAGACTATTTGAAAGTCTTATATAATCTTCTGCCGTTAAGTTTTCGCCTCTTACAGTAGTGCTTATGCCCGAACTTACAAGAATTTGTTCAGCCTCTTGCCTTGTGAGTTTATACGTATTCATAAGATTGTTTACAAGCATCTTTCTTCTACTAGAAAAACCGCACCTAACAACGTCTCTTACAGCAACCATATCAACGTCTTTATTTTTGCCCTTTTCAAGGGTAATTTTAACTACTGCAGAATCAACGTTTGGCGGTGGTGTAAATTTTTCCCTTGGAACACGCATTACAACTTCTGCGTTACCACGAAGATTTATAGCAACCGTTATCGCACCGTAATCGGAAGTACTTTCTTTTGCTGAAAGTCTATACGCAACTTCCTCTTGCACCATAATCACCATTGCTTTTATATTTTTTGCCTTTTCTATAAATTGCATAATAATAGGCGTTGTTATATAGTAAGGTAGGTTTGCAACGAGAATATATTCGCCACCGAGTTTATTTTCAACTTCGGAAATTTTTTGTTTCATAATATCTGAAAATATAATTTCCACGTTGTCAAACTGCGCCAGGGTTTCTTTTAAGACAGGCTTTAATCTTAAGTCTATTTCGTACCCAACAACACGCTTTGCTTTTTTCGCAAGTGATGCCGTTAAAGCACCTGCACCGCAACCTATCTCAATAACGGTATCACTTTCTGTTACACCAGCGTTTTTTACTATTTCATCAAGAATATCCGTGTCCGTCAAAAAATTTTGACCATACGCTTTTTTTAAGGTTAAACCGTGTTTTATCAATATTGATTTTAAGGGAATATCCATTATTTACCTATGTTTTTTTATTATATTTTATTATTATTTGCACATTATACTAACGTAAAGAGAAATCTTTACTATCAGTCATTTTACTAATGAGGTGAGAATTAAAATAAAGTCGAAAACTTATTTTTTCGACTTTATTTTTTATAGTTTTGTAAAAAGTCGTTTAGCGTTTTTCATTATAATTTCTGAAAGTTTTTCCACTTCTATGCCTTTTATATTTGCCAAACATTGTGTAATTATGGGGATGTTTTTGGGTGTGTTTACCGTTCCCCTTAAAGGATGTGGCGCTAAATACGGACTATCCGTTTCCGTTAAACATAATTCTTCTGGAACAAATTTTGCCACCTCTATAAGTTGGCGTGCATTCTTAAAGGTAAGCGTTCCACCAAACGATATATATAGACCTAGTTTTACTAGTTCAGACGCTGTTTCAACACTACCCGAATAACAATGCATTACTCCGCCATAATTAAGTTTTTCTTTATTTTGCTTTAGAATTTCAAGCATTTCTCCCGTAGCGTTTCTACAATGAATACATATTGGAAGCCTACTCTCTTTTGCAAGTTCCATTTGAGCGATAAATGCTTTTTTTTGCAATTCTTTATCATACGGCTCCCAGTAATAATCAAGCCCTATTTCACCGATAGCAACACATTTTTCGTGCGTTGTAAGTTGCTTGATTTTATCAAACTCATCATTATCAAACCCACCAACGTCACTAGGATGACAACCTGTAGCAAAGTAAATAGACGGATATTTTTCCGAAAGATTTTTTCCCTCTATGCTAGTTTTTGCACAACAACCCATATTTATTACGGTATTAACATTTAATGAAAGATACTCTTTCACAACCATATCCGTATCAAATAGTTTTGGATCGTGCAAATGACAATGTGTGTCTATATACATTAGAAAATCTGACTTCCTTCTGCTATGTCTTTTTCGGGAGTTAAATAGGCTATATTACCATTTTCGTCCTCGGCGCAAACTATCATCCCTTCGCTGACAATTCCACAAAGTTTACAAGGTTTTAAATTCGTAAGCATTGCAAGTTTTTTGCCTATCAACTCTTCGGGCTGATAATACTGTGCAATTCCGCTAACAACCGTTCTTACTTCCTCGCCTACTTTAACGGTAAGTTTTAAGAGTTTTTTGCTCTTTTCTACCTTTTCACAAGCGGTAACGAGAGCAATTTTAAGTTGAACTTTGGCAAAATCGTCTATTTCAATAGTCGGTTTCTCCGAATGGTCGTGAAGTTTAACTTCAGGCTTTTTTTCCTCTTTCTTTTCCTCGGGTTTTGCATTTTCCTTTTCAAACTGCAATCTTCTTTCTTCTATCATAGCGTTTACCTTTTCCATTACCTTTGCACTATCAATTCTTGCAAAAAGAATTTCAGGAGCATTTGTTACAGTAACTTTTTCTATAAGTCCAAACTGATTTAGTTGTTCGTAAGATCTTAATGGCAAGTTGAGCATATTTGCAACTTTTAAACAAGTGTCTGGCAAGAAAGAATTGAGTAAAGACGTTCCTATAATTATGCTTTCCGTGAGGTTATAAAGTACGGTTTTAAGTCTGTCTTTTTTACTTTCATCTTTCGCTAACGCCCAAGGCATTGTTTCATCTATATATTTATTTGCCCTTCTAAATAATGTAAAAATTTCTGCAAGTGCATCTGCAACCTTAAATTCATTCATTTTTGCAGTAACTTTATCAACAGCACTAGTAACTACTTGCTTTAATTCTTGATCAACAGCCTCATATTCTTTCCCATCAACCACTTCGCCTGCGAAGTACTTATTACTCATCGCTATTGTACGACTTACCAAGTTTCCGTAAACGTTTGCAAGGTCGCTGTTTATTGTTTCGATAACGCTCTCCCACGATATCAAACCGTCGTTATCTTGTGGCATTGCCGTTAAAACGTAATATCTTACTGCATCTTTACCAAAATACTCGACCAAGTCATCAGCATAAATAACGTTGCCTTTAGACTTGCTCATTTTTCCGCCATCTTGCAAAAGCCAACCGTGTCCATAAACCTTTTTAGGTAGCGGAATATCTAAAGCCATTAAGAATATAGGCCAATAAATGGTATGAAATCTTATAATGTCTTTACCTATTACGTGTACGTCTGCTGGCCAAAGTTTACTGAATAATTCAGAGTTTTTACCGTCGGCATCATAGCCGATACCCGTGATATAGTTGGTAAGAGCGTCAAGCCATACGTAAACGACGTGTTTTGGGTCGAAATCAACAGGAATACCCCACTTAAACGTACTTCTTGATACACATAAATCCTGCAATCCCGGTTTTAAGAAGTTATTTACCATTTCATTTTTTCTTGAAAGTGGTAAAATAAATTCGGGATGCTCTTCGTAATATTTTAAAAGCCTATCGGCATATTTACTCATTTTGAAAAAATACGCTTCTTCTTGCGATTTTTTCACTTCCCTACCGCAGTCAGGACATTTCCCGTCAACGAGTTGACTTTCTGTCCAAAAACTTTCACAAGGAGTACAATACCAACCCTCGTAAGAGCCTTTATAAATATCTCCTTTTTCATAAAGTTTATTAAAAATCTTTTGAACTTGTTTTTCGTGATATTCATCAGTCGTTCTTATAAATTTATCGTAAGAAACGCCTACCAAATTCCAAATACCTTTTATCTCTTCGGCAACGCCATCAACAAATGCTTTTGGCGACAAATTTGCAGCCGCCGCCTTTTCTTCTATTTTTTGACCGTGCTCGTCTGTTCCCGTTTGAAAAAACACGTCGTATCCCTCAAACCTTTTATAACGAGCAAGACTATCCGCTAAAATCGCCTCGTAAGTATTTCCGATATGCGGTTTACCAGACGTATATGCGATTGCGGTTGTTATATAATATTTTTCTTTCATTTTAATTCTCCTTAAATAAACTTGATTTCAGTATTAGCATCACAGGTGGACTTATTCTCCACAACCATAACCGTTGCATCTTTGCTAACGACTATATGATGCCAAACTGCCTTTGGAATATTATAAACTACACACTTTTGCATTCGCTCTTCTTCCGTATCCGTATAAAGCACTGCTTCTCCATCTAAAAGAATAAACGCCTCGTCTGTTAAAAGATGACGCTCTAACCTATCAAAAACAGAAAATCTTTTGCTGTAACGCAAAAGCCCTATCTTCCATTCTTCAAATTCCATTGCTACCTTAAAATCTTCGCCATTAAAAGTGTGTTTTTCAATCATATTTTTTTCCTTTATAATTTATTATAC
>JAZORG010000042.1:0-2418 GCA_045656465.1 Christensenellaceae bacterium | reverse complement strand
TGCAAGTTATACTTTTGTAAACGCGAAGAGTTGAACCAAATGCTTTTTTGAATTCGTTTTTCAAGGTTTTCACTTTCATGTTACCTTTCAATGCAATTTCTGCCATAGTAATAAATTTTAGTTAGTTAACGCCTACTCTTTTAGGATTTTCGGCTACGTCCTTTTATCCTTTGTAAAAATAAATGTTTCATATCTTCATATAAATCGTCACTAATATCTTTTGTATGTGGATATAACGCATTAACGAAATCACGAAAATAGATATCTTCTTTATATTCTTTTTGTTTTACACAAAAATCATAAACTTGCTTATAATAAATTTTCTTATAAAAATATCCCGATTTGTATACACTCAAATCAATGTCATTATAATTTGGAGTTAACAAATAAAATGCAGTATCCCAACCCTTTTCTTTTGCCTCTTTTTTAGCAAATTCATAATACTTTTCGAGTTGTGTACGATCTAATTGGTTCGATTTACGATTAAAAATTAAACCATTTATATGAGATTTCACCTTATTCTCAACAACAACGATTTTATTTCCTCCTCGAATCAATAAGTCAATATTTCCCTCCTCGCGCGCAACATCAAAATCGGTTGAGAAGCTACACCCAAGCTCTTCTTTGGCAAAACGAACTAACAAATCGGGATATCGTTCCATAAAAAAAGCAAACGCATTAGAAAAAGCCAATTCATTAGAAGATACACCACAAATATCAAAATATGTAATATCCCTTTTATCGACATCTTTCATTTCGACTTTATCCACCCCATTATTCCATAGACTAACATCATTAATCTTCTCTTGCAGTGCAATATAGTCATTAGGTGTGAGTTCGTAATCAATATATTGTTTAAGAGATGCTTTTGCCTGCTTATTTTCGGTCAACACCACAGTATCAATCCCATCCTTATCAAACGACACATATAAAGGTTTAATAGGGCGACTAACACGCTCGGCCTTATATGTCAAATAGACATATTGATACTCATTTTCTATAAAAAGTTCATTAAGCAAAACACCTGCATATCGTACATCGTTTTCAACAATATACTTAATCTGATCTTCAGCAGTTTGTTTTGGGTGATAAATTTCTGTAATTCCCTCTGCCTTCCCAAGCACTTCAAGCATTTTTCGACCAGGCAAAGAGCGAACAAGAAGCACACAACCAACCTTATCTTGTTGCGAAACATGGAACGTTCCTGAATGTTGCAAATAGATATAATGAGAACCATTATCTGATTGATAAAGATTTATTATCTCATGACCCAAATTATCGTTAAGATAATCGCCATTATACATTCTATTTAAAACGATTTTTTTATTCATAATTTAAATTTTAAACAACTATCCTATTAATCGAATAATACGCCATTTTTCAATACAGACACTCTATTAACTCCAGCGATATTGATAGTATATTCGCCATAAGATGCGGTTTTCTTTGCCATGATAAATTAGATTTTAAGTATTTTCTGCCTACTCTTTTAGATTTTCGGTATCTTCCTTTTATTTGTAGGCAAACGGGCGATCAAGCCCGAATGCCTTATTATTTATTATTAATATTCACCACGAGCAGCTTTGCCGATTGTGATTTCGTTTGGCACGAGAATTTTGCCTGTTTTGTCTTTAATTTGAACAGTTACACCAAAAGTTTCGTCGAACAAGCGTTCGGCATCACCTACTTTAGTGCTACCTTTGATTTTAAGTGCTTCAACCGACGATTTTCTCACTGTTTTTGTTGTTTTTTCGTTTAACTGATTAAGTGTAAAAATAGAACATTAAACCCATTACAACAATCATTATAACAAAACCTATCAAACCAAAAATCAACCTCGTTTTAAAACTAAATCTTCGATCTAAACCTCCAGACTTTGTTTTTGGCCAGAAGAGCCCTGATAACCAAACAATTAATAAAATAATACTAACAAAAATTTTAAAAAATTCCATAACTTTTTCCATAACTTTAAATTTTTTTAAAAATTCACTTACTCTATTTATCTGGATTTTCAGTTTCCTCCGTTTTTATTTATTTTTTTTTCTTAGTAACAGCTTTTAGAATTGCACCTCCGACTTTTCCTCAAAAGGAAATAACGTTATAGTCCGAAAAAATCAATATTCACCGCGAGCGGCTTTGCCGATTGTGATTTCGTTTGGTACGAGAATTTTGCCTGTTTTGTCTTTGATTTGAACAGTTACGCCAAAAGTTTCGTCGAACATGCGTTCGGCATCGCCTACTTTGGTGCTACCTTTGATTTTGAGGGCAGCAGCAGAAGCTTTTTTCACTTCTTTAGTTGTTATTTCGTTCAACTGATTGAGTGTAAGTTCGCCATCAGCAATTTGTTTGCCTTTGTAGAAAACTAAAGTTAATTCGAATGCAGCCAAGAAATCAGCTGAGATAGTTTTCAATTTTTTG
>JAZORG010000041.1:0-3646 GCA_045656465.1 Christensenellaceae bacterium | reverse complement strand
CAACGCAAAAATAATTATAAAGGCTTTAATATAAATTATGAAAACAATATCAATTGATTTTAACAATATTAAGGGTAAAATTAAGCCCATGAACGCCACTAATAACGGACCTATTGGCGATGGCGTTCGTGGTAAAACACCTTTTATTAAAAATTTTAAGCAGGCAAAAATTCCTTACGCTCGTTTACACGACAGCGCTTTTTATCAGCCGTATGGTGGTGAATGGGCTGTTGACGTACATAGAATTTTTCGCAATTTTGATGCTGACGAAAATAATCCCGATAATTACGTTTTCGAGCCAACTGATAATTATCTTAAGGCCATTAAACAATCAGGTTGTGAAATATTTTATCGTTTAGGTGCGTCGATTGAGCATTATTATAAGTTCGGTACGTTTCCACCTAAAGATTACCTTAAATGGGCAAAAATTTGTGAAAAAATTATTTTACACTACAACGAAGGCTGGGCGAATGGTTTTAATTTTGGTATAGAATACTGGGAAATTTGGAACGAACCCGACTGCAGAAATGCTGATGGCACAAACCCTTGTTGGCAAGGTTCAAAAGAAGAATTTGCAGAGTTTTATGACGTTGTATCTAAATATTTAAAAAGTAGGTTTCCTCATCTTAAAATTGGTGGTCCGGCTATTTGTACTGTTTGGACGGAGGAGTTGCCCGATTATTTCTTAAAAAAGGTTAAAGAAAACGGCTCTGTGATGGACTTCTTTTCATATCACTGCTACGGACCGACAGTAGAGAATTTTACTGACACTATTGCGCAGGCTAATAAACTTCTTGAAAAGCACGGGTTATTAGGAGTTGAGAAGATTCTTAATGAATGGCAGTATATTAGAGGATGGTCGGGTGCAATTTACAGAGATTCATTAAAGGACGCTGGGGCTATCAGGGGCGCATCATTTGTTACGGGTGTAATGTGTGCTTCTCAAGCTTCTGACGTTGATATGTTAATGTATTATGAGGCAAGACCTGCATGTGCTTTTAATGGTCTTGATGCCCACCTAGACAAACCTAAAAAACCATATTATGCCTTAAAATCATTCGGACATTTATTAGAACTAGGTAGTAGTGTTCAAACACAATCTGGTTATGATAATATTTACCACGCAGTTGCTACAAACGGTAAAGAGGGTGCGGTTCTTTTAACTTATTTTGATGATAATATCACCTCGGGGGAAAAGGAAGTTAAGTTAGAGTTTAAGAACTCAAAGTTTGATGACAAAGTTAAGGTTGAATATTACTTGCTCGATAAGGATAAAAACCTTGAAATTGTTCGTGAAGAAATTTTTACGGCAAACGAATTTGCAAGTTATCTTAAGGTTGATCTTTATTCGGTATACTTAATTAAAATTATTCCACAATGAATTTTAAACTAAGATTATTTATTCACTAAAATTTACGATATGCATTTTTATGTGTATTATAATAAAGGAACAAAATGGAGATGCAGATGGAACTGACTTTATCCACGTCTAACGTAAAGATTTTTTCAAAAGAGGATTGCGTTGAGTTAAAAAGTAGGACTATATTAAAAAACGAAAGTTTTTTCTTTCAAATATTTATCGAAACAAAAAAAGCAATAAATTCTAAAATAGAAATAGAAAGTGATTTAACGGTTAATTCGTATCTGGTAAAAAAGATAAAAGGAGATTTTTATCTTGATAAGGAAACAGATGATTATTATGTTTATGCTAAAGACCATATGTATCCTGACTTGCTTATAAAAACTGATTACGTGGATATAGCAGAAAATGAGAATGCAACTTTATTTTTTGAAATTCCAGCAATAGAAAAAAAGGCTGGGGAATATACTATAAGCGTAAAGATAGCAGATAAATCGGCAAAATTAACTTTAAACGTTATTGATGAAAAACTCGTTGACACAGACTTGATTATAACGCATTGGTTTCATAATGACGGAATATGTAACTATTACGGAGTAGAACCCTTTTCAGAAGAATATTACGAGCGTTTTGAAAACTTCCTTTCTGCTTTCGTTAAAATGGGAAACAATATGTTGCTTGTACCCGTATTTACTCCACCTTTAGATACTGCCGTCGGGGGAGAACGCCTTACAACCCAGCTTGTTGAAGTAACAAAGGTTGGGGAAGAATACTTCTTTGATTATAAAAAGTTTGATAAGTATATTGAGATTGCAAAAAAGTATGGGATAAAGTATTTTGAACTCTCGCACTTGTTTACGCAATGGGGAGGAAAGTTTTGTCCGAAAATATTCATTACTGAAAATGGCGAAAGAAAAATGCCTTTCGGTTGGGAAGTGAAAAGTACGGACGAAAAATACTTAAAATTCTTAAAAGCATATCTAAAGTGTCTTACCGAGCATTTACACGAACTGCAAATATTTGATAATACGTATATGCATTTAACAGACGAACCAATTTGTGATGAAGATATACAAACGTACTTAAAACTTGCGGAATTTGTCAAAGCGAACAATTTTGGGCTCAAAACACTTGATGCAATATCACATTTTGATATAGTAAAAAACAATGCGGTTTCGTTACCAGCAGTATGCACGGCAAGTAAAGAATTCGAGTTGTTTGATGACACGGAAAAACTGATTTATTATTGTATAGATGTGGACGAAAATTATCTTTCGAATAGATATTTTCATATGCCACTGCAAAGGACAGAGATAATAGGGATGCAGGTGTATGAAACGGGTGCAAAAGGCTTCTTACACTGGGGGTTTAACTTTTACAATACCAAGTATTCAACAAGACCGCTAAATCCTTATGAAGAGACAACGGCAGGTGGAAACTTCTGCGCAGGAGATAGTTTTTTAGTTTATCCTGGAAAGAATGGCGTAGAATATTCCTTAAGATACTTTACCTTACTAAAAGCGTTTGAAGAATACAGATTATTAAAAACGTTAGAGAAAAAGATAGACAAAGAAAAAGTTCTTGAAATATTACACGAAAACGGAGTAAAAGATAGGCATGAGTATCCGAGATCCGCAAAGTGGCACTATGATTTTACTGAGGAAATAAAGAAGAGAATTTTATCGTAAATTTCTTAAATAATTTTTGATTCATAAAGTGTCTAACTTTGATGTAAACATAAAAGTTTAAAAAACATATAAAATGTATTGAGATTGAGTTCGATATTTAATCGGGCTCTTTTTCTTAAGTTTTTTTATAAACAAAAATCGTTAGTAATATACTAACGATTTGGTGGGCAGGGGTGGATTCGAACCACCGAAGTCGCTGACGACAGATTTACAGTCTGTTCCCTTTGGCCGCTCGGGAACCTGCCCGTTATTATTAAGTTTTGGAGCTGGTGACTGGAATCGAACCCGCAACCTGCTGATTACAAATCAGCTGCTCTGCCAGTTGAGCTACACCAGCAAAGTGTAAGAATAACTATGGTGCCTCGGGGCGGAATCGAACCACCGACACAGGGATTTTCAGTCCCTTGCTCTACCGACTGAGCTACCGAGGCATGTTATTCTTTTTTATTAAAATGCTTGTATTTCTACAAGCATTTTAACTTGGCGACCCGGAAGGGGCTCGAACCCTCGACCTCCAGCGTGACAGGCTGGCGTACTAACCATCTGTACTACCGGGCCAAATTATTTTTAAGGATGTGGTGGGCCTTCACGGACTCGA
>JAZORG010000040.1:0-13866 GCA_045656465.1 Christensenellaceae bacterium | reverse complement strand
ACGATGGAAGTACGGGGCTTGATGAATCCATAAAAATGCTTCGTGATGCCGAGCAACAGGGTATAACGGATATTATACTTACTCCGCATTACCGCAGGGACTACGATAAAACGGAGCAAGAACTGTTAACGGTGTTTAATGGTTTTTGTGCGGAAAAAGAAAAACAGGGAATAAATGTTAATCTTTATCTGGGTCAAGAAATTTACATAGAAAAAGAGTTTAAGAAAAAGTTTAAGGAAGGTTTATATCTCCCTCTTTGCGGAACGAAGTACGTTTTAATTGAATTTGAATTTAACGAAGATCACGATATTGCTGAAACCGTTTATGACTTGCTTAAAATGGGGTACAAGCCTATCGTTGCGCATATTGAACGCTATTCGTATGCGGATAGATACGTTGCTAGAGAAGTTAAGGCTTTGGGCGGATATATTCAGGTTAATGCGGATTCTATTTGCGGTAAATATAAACGCTATCTTATACGCAAAGTAAAGGCGCTATTTGAAGAAGATTTAGTTGATTTTGTCGCTAGTGATATTCATCAAATGCGCAATATACATATGGAAAAAGCCTATTCGTTTGTAAGTAAAAAATACGGAAAACAAACGGCTGAAAGAGTATTTAAGTTAAATGCAGAAAAGATTATAAAAGGTTAGACGGTTGTCTGACCTTTTTTACGGAGAAGATATGGAGAAAAGAATTATCGCTATAGGCGGTGGAGAGATAAAAAATAAAACCACCCTTGAAATTGATAGATACATAGCAAACCTAGCCAAAGCGCACGCAGGCGAAAAGCGTGCTAACGCTTTATTTATAGGCACAGCATCTCACGACAGTATGCCTTATTTTAACAGTTTTAGAAAAACTTATACCTCTGTTTTTGATATAAAAGCGGAAGTTGCTCTTATGGTTTACGGGGAAATGTCAACTGAGAAAATCAAGGGCAAAATCGAGATGGCAGACTGCATTTATATCGGCGGTGGAGATACTGTTTTTATGCTAGAAAAATGGAAGGAATTCGGCATAGACAAGATGATTATCGAGGCGTACGAGCAGGGAAAAATCATTTGTGGATTGTCTGCAGGTGCAATCTGTTGGTTTAAGGATATGTACACCGATTATGAAATTATGCGTGGACAAAGTTCTGAATACGTATTAAAAAAAGGTTTGGGAGTTTTAGACGGGGCAATGTGTCCGCATTTTAACGAGCGTGAAAAGGATTTTACGCTTGCGCTTGAAAAAGGTTCTCTAAATGGTGCTTACTGCGTGGAAAACGATTGCGCTATAGAGTTTGTTAATGGTAAATTTTCCTCTGTTATCT
The DNA here is from genome assembly GCA_045656465.1 of Christensenellaceae bacterium. Classification (GTDB taxonomy): domain Bacteria; phylum Bacillota; class Clostridia; order Christensenellales; family Borkfalkiaceae; genus UBA1259. Next base: position 12,548 of record JAZORG010000040.1, on the reverse strand, counting down.
CTGCAGGGGGAAATGCCTATTATGTAGAGAAAAAAGATGGAAAAATAATAAAAAATCAACTGTAATGAACAAAATAAACTACAACGAGAAAATGGAAAATATAATAAAGGGAAATAACCAATCGGGGATAAAAAAGAAATTATTGCTCCATTCTTGTTGTGCGCCTTGTTCGTCTTCCGTTTTGGAAAGGATAAAAGACTATTTTGACGTTACGGTATATTATTATAACCCTAATCTTGATAGCGAGAAAGAATTTTTACTTCGTGAAAACGAACAAAAGAGATTATGCGAACTTTTAAGCGTTGAGTTTATCGGGGGAAATTTTAATTCTCAAGAGTTTTATTCAGTTGTTAAAGGGTTAGAAAAGGAAAAAGAGGGTGGAAAACGGTGCGCCCAATGCTTTAAGTTAAGACTAGAAAAAACTGCAAAAAAAGCAAAGGAAATGGGGTTTGACTATTTTGCTACAACTTTAACTGTAAGCCCCCTAAAAAACGCTACCGTTATAAACCAAATTGGAAAACAAATAGAAGAAAAGGAAAAGGTAAATTATTTACCTTCAGATTTTAAGAAGAAAAACGGATATTTACGTTCAATTGCCCTTTCTAATGAGTTTGGACTTTATCGCCAGAATTATTGCGGTTGCGTTTTCTCTATGAGAGAAGTTGGATTGCAAAGCAAAGATAACGAAAAACTTTCGTAAATAGCGAAAATATTTCGTAAACTACAATGTTGACAAAGCCATTCTTTAAGAGTAATATTTAACTGAAAATTATAATATAGGAGCATAAAAATGAAGAATGAGAAACTTGGTAAAAAAAAGTTTGATTACAAGTGGGTTATCGTAGTTCTATGTTTTATGATGGTGTGCATAAGTTTAGGCTTTTGTAGTTCGCCAGTAAGTTTGTTTTTAGGGCCTGTTTCAGAGGCTCTTAACGTTAGCAGAAGCGTATTCTCCCTTGATAAAAGTATAAGGTTTATTGTTACTGCTGTGGTAAATCTCTTTTTTGGAACGTTGATTGCAAAATTTGGTCCTAAAAAATTGATTGTAGCGGGAATGACTTGTCTTATAGGTGCAATGCTTGTTTACGCTTTTGCAAAAGTTGTTTACGTTTATTACATAGGTGGCGCATTGCTTGGGCTTGGTTTTTCTTGGACTTCAACGACAATGGTCGGTTACGTTATAAATAAATGGTGCAAAGAAAATAAGGGAACGATAATGGGTGCGGTTCTAGCATCTAACGGTTTAGGCGGAGCAGTTGCTATGCAAATGATAACGCCTATGATAGAAAGTTCGCCATTAGGTTATAAAAACGCTTATTTTGTAGTTGCGTGTATTCTCGTAGTTGTAGCAGTTCTTCTTATAATATTCTTTAGAGATAAACCTAAAGGGGCTGTTGAAACAGGGGAAAAAGTTTCACATAAAAAGAAGACAAGGGGCGAAAGTTGGGTAGGTATTGATTTTTCAGTTGCGCTCAAAAAATGGTGGTTTTACGGTGCGCTTGCGTGCATATTCTTAACGGGTTTTGTGTTGCAGGGAATTAACGGAGTTGCCGCTGCGCATATGAAAGACACGGGCATTGACCCAACTTACGTTGCAACTGTTTTGAGCGTACACTCTATTGCGCTTGCAGGATTTAAATTCTTAACTGGTTTTCTTTACGATAGATTTGGTTTAAAGATAACGGTTAATATTTGTTCGGTAACCGCCGTTATGATTATGATATGTTTGGCGCTTGTTTCTCCAACTCCTTTAGGAATGGTTTTGGCAATGGTTTACGGAATTTTCTCATCACTTGCTCTTCCGCTTGAAACAATATTGTTGCCGATATACGCAAACGATTTATTCGGTGAGAAATCTTATAGTAAAATTCTCGGCATAGTCGTATCGTTTAACGTTGCGGGTTATGCAGTTGGCTCTCCTGCAATCAACCTCGTTTATGATATTACAAAAAGTTATAATATTGGACTTTACATTTGCGCTGCAGTAATGCTTTGTGTAATTATATGTTTGCAATTTGTAATCTCTTCTGCTAAAAAAGAAAGAAAAAAGATTTTAGAGGAGATGGCAAATCAAGAGGAAAAATCTGAAGAATGCGAGCAAACGGCATAATCTAGTAAACAAAGGAAAAAATATGTCAAAACCTAAAGATAACAGAACATATTCGCTAATAGCGGTTGTTCTCGTTTACGTAATAGCAATAACCGTGGGAGTTTTAACTTGCATATATCTGCCTTTTTCATTGTGGCTTAATATATTGTTAGCGGATATAATTGCAACCGTAGTAACTTATGTATTTAGTTTAATCTTTAATAACGCATCAGTTTATGATGCGTATTGGAGTGTTCAACCTATTGTAATAGTTGTTGGGCTTTGCTTTACTTTTGATTTAACGCCTACAAGGATTTTACCTCTTATTGTAATATGTTTATGGGGCATAAGATTAACAGCGAACTGGGTTTACACTTTTCATAGTTTTAATTATCAAGACTGGCGCTACGTTATGTTAAAAGAAAAAACAGGGGTGTTTTATCCTGTAGTAAACTTACTTGGAATACATATGTTTCCAACGTTAGTTGTTTATTCTTGTATGTTGCCTGTTATATTTACATTCTCCATAGATTTTAACCTAAATATATTTAGCGTGGTATTCTTTATTGTGTCAGTTATCGCAACCGTGTTGCAAGGAATAGCAGACTTTCAAATGCACAAATACAGAAAAAACCGCAAAACTTGTTTTATTAGCATAGGGTTATGGAAATATTCTCGTCACCCTAACTACCTTGGTGAGATACTTATGTGGTGGGGAATAGGGCTTGCGTTTGTTTGTGCTTTTCCCTCAATGTGGTATCTTTTGTTCGGTGCGGTGCTGAATAATCTAATGTTTTTATTCGTTTCTGTACCTATGGCGGATAAAAGGCAATCAAAAAAAGAAGGGTTTAACGAGTATAAAAAACAAACGAGAATGCTCATACCTATAAAGAGGTTTAATTGATCCACGTAAAAAAAGAACGTTAGCGTTTTTTGTGTATAATTACACGCTAGCGTTCTTTTTTTATACCTTTTCTACGTTAATAACGGTTAACGTGTCGTTATTAACGGTAAATTTTATATTGATGTTTGCAAACCTCATTCCGTATTCTTTTCCGTCAGATTGATAGGAGGGGCGTGGGCCGTCTGCTAAACATTGTGTTATTGCAGATAATTTATCTTCAGGTATAAGACTTTTAATACCCTCGTTAAAGATAACGTTTAACTTGTGTTCGGTTTGCTCTTCGGCATATCCGCTTGTAGCATCAAAATGGCAATCGGAAAAAGGAAGATATGGCTTTACATCGAAAATAGGAGTGCCGTCAAGCAGGTCTGCCCCCGAAACGATTAGTACTTTTCCGAATTTCTCATCATCTTCAATACCGATAAGTTTAACTGAAGATAAACCTAAATTGTTTGGTCTAAAAGGACTTCTAGAGGCAAACACTCCTACCTTTTTGTTTCCACCAAGTCGTGGGGGTCTTACTAGTGGTGTCCATCCATCTTTATGCGCTTTGCTAAAATCAAAAATAATCCATAAATAATTAAATCCCTCAATTTCTCTCAATGCATCGGGAGAACGATATTCAGGATGAAAAATTATTTTAGATATAACGTCGGGCGCACGTCCGCTTTGACGAGGGATACCGAACTTTTCTTTAAAGTCGTTTTTTATATATGCAATTTCTTTTATTTTGTGTTCAAACATAATTGCCTCGATACCTGTGTTTTGTTTAGGATTGTTTTATAAATCGTCCAGATTAAAGTATTTTATATAGTATATATAAATATATTATATATATTTTGCAAAAAAAAAACAATAATTTAGTTTATTTAATTGGATAAAAATGGTAAACTTTTAGATGTGATAAATTATGGTTTGCTACCAGCAAAAGTATAGTATGTTTTAATGGTCAGCAAGGAACATAATTACAATATATGATGAAGATTATGGTAAAACCCGTAATTAGGAGGGACAAATGAAACTATTTTATACAAAACCGATTGTTACAATCGAAGACATGAGCCAAGACGTTATACGTATGTCATATACTTACGATGTGTATAACCAATTGTATCCTGCAAACTAAGGCTAGGAGGAGTTGAATAATGCGTAAAAGATTAAGAGTTCTTTTAGTTACAACTCTAACTTTGTTAATGCTTATCACGTGTATGGCTTATACGATTACTGCAACTGCATCAACGGATTTTGAGATGGTTAACGGTGCAAGTATTAGAGTGCATAAAACTGATGAAAATTTGTATGGAATCAAGTTTGCTGCAAAAGTTACAGATACAAGTAAACAATATAAAATGCTTATAATCCCACAAGATTATTACGAAGGCTATTTGGGAGAAGATGATAGGGGCGATAAGAACGTTGTTGAATACCTTATCGGCAAGTTTGGCGAAGACAAACTTGCAATCGTTCAAAACTGTGCAATTAAAGGGAACATTGTTGAGGGTAGTATAGTAAAAATTAACTATAACAACCTTAACAGAAAATTTCTTGGCATTGCTTATTATCAAACGGAAGAGGGAAACCAAATCAAGTATAACGTTGCGCAATTTGAAAACGGAATACCGAGTAGTTATTCAATCGTAGAAAAAGCTCAAGAAACTTATGAATCAGGCGAATATGCTGATTTTCAAATGGTATTAGCGGGCCTTGAGGGAATTATTACCGACGGAATAAAACAGGCTAACGGTATTATAGAAAGTGAAAAAGACAGTGTAGTGCCGAGCATCAGTTTAACTGAAACAACTAAAAAGGTTTTCGTTGGCGATTCTTTCAAACTTGCTTATACGCCTGCAATTGCAACCAATTTAGTTAAATATACAGGCGAAAACGTTGATATTGCTTTAGATGGCACAGTTACCGCCACAACTCCTGGAATAACTACTATTACCGCAAGCGTTTTCGGCGCACAAGATACCTTAACGCTTACTACGGTTGAAAAAGATATTACAGGCTTAATTGAAAAGGACAAGGTAATTTCTTGGAACGAAGTGGCAAATGCAGACGGATATATTATTAGTATTAACGGAGTAGAAACATCCCTTGACACGAACTCTTATACAATAAGTGAGAGTGGTGTTTATAATATAAGCGTTTGTGCTGTAGTGGGTCAAGCAAGAGGCAACTTTTCAAGCCTAAATGACCTTGTTATTGAAAACGATGCTGTAGATTTTTCAGTTGTTGTTGAAAACGCATATACTTACACGAGTAATAAAACTGCAGAGGGTATTAGCGTAACGCTTACAACTGTAGAGGATGCAATTTCTTGGGCAAGAAATCCAGAATTGCCTAGCAAATCTACAAACATTAGAACAAGTTCAGATGCTTTTGATGATGAGTTTATAAGTGTGGAGTTTACGGCTGTTGGCAGTAATCTTGCCGATAACGATATAAACATCGCCTTAAGAACAAGTTCAACTACAACAACTAGTTTATGGAGAAAACATTTTTCTTTTGTCGCAAATGAAGACGGAACAGTAGCCGTTCATTATGACTCAACAGGAGTTGAAACTAATTATACAATGTACAACGGATATGCGAATGATTATTTGAAAACGGGAATGATAAAGGGAGAAAAATATTGTATCGTTGCGGGTATAGATAATAATAACGATTTCTATTATATTATTTACAAGGTAGAAAGTAATGGAAAGGTTCTTATCGCAAAAGCGCAATGGAAATATGCGGATATTTCGGCAAACATAGATGCCTCTCTTCCTGAAAGTGGATACATAATAGTATGTTGTTATGCTCCTTTCGTTACAAGAATTTATACGATTAACGTTCTTTCGGCAAAATCGGCAAATGCGCTAATTAAAGCAATTCCTTCTGCTTGATAAATTATGTTTTGCATGTTTAAAATGTAAAAAAAGAATAATTTTGTTAGTCTTTTTTTTGATGCTTTTTACTATTTATCGAAATATCCCACGTAGTCAATTTTAAGATTGCTTTCGGGGAATAGGTAGGTATAAAGTTCTGTAAAATAATCGTCTGTCATACTTGCTATATAATCTACTACAATATCGTGTTTGTCGTTATTTTCATAAGGTTTAACTCTTCTCGATGCGTAATAAGGTTTATTTAGGTAATTTATGTGGTGAGTAAAGACAGGGGAATTTTCGTTACCTTTCTCAAGGTCATAAATTATTTTTTCGTAAATGCTTTGCATCATAATTTTGATAACGTTGTCGGATTTTTTAACTGTTTCGTTCTTATATATTTTATCATAATTGTCCGCTTTTGCTTTCTTTAACGCCTCAAAGTGTTTCTCGCTCATTTTAATATAAGGCTTACCGTAACTGTTCTCAATTATATTTACAATGAGGTTATTTACAATTTCTGCGTGTATCGTGCCTATGCCGTAGTCAGCAAAAACATCGCTTTTTGTTATATTGCTGTTTTGTGCGTCTAATCTATCTTTTCCAAGATATGCAATTATATCCGATATTCGCATAACGCAACCCTCAAGCGTGGAGGGCGTAAGTTTAATAATGTAATCTTTTTCGGTGTAACACTTTTCGATTTTATTGTCAAACTCGTCAAATCCGTCAAGACTTACTGGGCGATATTCGGAAAGTTCAAGTTCACCGTTATGGGCAGAAATGCCGTCTAGAGTTTGAAGTGTTACGTTTAGTGGGAAAATTTTATCCAAAACTCTTACCGAATGAATATTATGATTAAAGTATCTTCCCGTATTTAAAAAGTATATTTCCGATAAGAACTTTTCTCCCGTATGTCCAAAAGGCGTGTGCCCTATATCGTGCCCCAAAGCAATCGATTCAATCAAGTCTGTATTAAGGTTTAGTGCTTGCCCTAAAGTCCTAGCAATTCTAGAAACAAGTTGAACGTGTAATCCTCTGTGAGAGATATCGTCGTTTTTATAAAAAGAAAGCACCTGCGTTTTATCCGTATATCTGTTATAAAAGGGGCAGTTAAGTATTTTGTCAATATCTCTAACAAAAGCCGTTCTCCACACGGTAGAAGTGTCGTGAGTGGCGGTGTTTCGGCGTATGGAGAGTTCTTCCTTAAACGAAAAATCCTTAAATGTATTATTCTTTTTTTCCTCTTTAATACGATTTTCTATTTGAGGGGATAAGTTTTGATAGTTTGCCATATTTTTTATTCCTTATATAAATAATATAACAAATATTTTAATTTTTGTCAAGATTCGTATTATTTAAGTGGTATAGTAGGTTGACAAAAATTAATCTTTAATATAACATTTATTATAGGAGGGAGATATGTTTACTACCATTTTGCTTGATATAGATAACACGTTGCTTGATTTTAATAAAAATTCCGCCCTTGCTATGCGTGTTGCATTTAGTAATAACGGTCTTGAGTTTAAGGATAGTTATTCAAAGGTTTTTCTATCTGTTAACGATAGACTTTGGGCGCAATTTGAAAGGGGAGAAATAGATAGGGCAGGCATTTATGCGGTAAGGTATGATCTTATTTTAAGCGAGTTAGGGCTAAACGGTGATAGTCAAAAAATAGAGTGCGATTATAGAAAGATTTTATCCGAAAGCGTGGAAAAGGTTGATGGGGCAGATGACTTGCTATCTTATTTAGGCGGTAAATATACTCTATGCGCTGCTAGTAATGCATCAAAGAAAATACAGATAAATAGGCTTTATAAAGCGGGATTTTTGCATTATTTTACCTATCTTTTTATATCCGAAGAAATGGGGGTTAGCAAGCCGAGCAAAGAATATTTTCTTAAATGTATAGAAAAACTTTCCCCGATAAAAAAAGAAGAAATTATAATGATTGGGGATTCGCTTACCGCAGATATTGCGGGCGCAAAAAACGTTGGGATAAAAAGCATTTATTATAATCATAATAAAAATCCGCTTCCCGAAAAACAACTGTACGATTACTCTGTTAATAGTTTAGAAGAAATAAAAAACATTTTGTAATTAACACATTTGAAAATATATTAATACTAAATAATTATGACGATATTCAAGAAATTAAAACAAGCCGATGGTTGACAATGTTCGGCTTATTTGCTATACTTAATAAAATTGGCGGTATTTAAATGAAAGAAAGAAAAATCTTTATTAGAAGTGACAGAACGATAATAAGAGAAAAGGTTAAAGAAGCATACTCGTCGGTATTACCTATAACTCTTATTGTCTTATTTTTATGTTTTACTCTTACTCCGATAGCGAGTGGAACGTTTTTAGCGTTTATTTTAGGTGCTATTGCCGTTATATTCGGTATGGGACTATTTACACTCGGCGCAGATACGGCCATGACACCGATAGGCGAATACGTAGGCTCTACCGTTATGCGTTCAAAAAAATTGTGGTTTATTTTGCCCGTTTGTTTTTTGGTGGGCGTTTTAATCACTATAAGCGAACCCGACCTTGCAGTTTTAGCAAATCAACTATCTAAAACGGTTGATTATTGGGTGTTCGTATTTACCGTTGGCGCAGGGGTTGGATTTTTCCTTGTCGTTGCCTTTTTGAGAATTGTGTTAAAGGTTAAACTTTCATATATACTTATTGTTTGCTATACTACCGTTTTTGTTTTATCATTTTTCGTTCCTGATAATTTCGTACCGCTTGCATTCGATTCGGGTGGTGTTACAACAGGACCTATGAGTGTTCCGTTTATAATTGCAATCGGCACGGGTGTTGCATCAATAAGAAGTGATAAGGGCGCAGAAACAGACGGATTTGGTCTTACGGCTTTGTGTTCGGTTGGTCCTATTATAGCAGTTATGATTTTGGGTATAATTTATAAACCCGAACATTTTGAAATCACAGAAAACGTTATACCTAACGTTGCAGATTCTAAGGGGTTATTAAGTATATTCTTAAAGAGTTTACCTCATTATATGAAAGAGGTTGGCTTGGCGCTTTTACCGATAGTGTGTTTTTTCTTTATTTTCCGTTTGTTCGGGCAGAAGATAAGTAGGCACGAAATGATAAAAATCATAATCGGTATTGGCTATACTTACGTTGGGTTGGTATTGTTCTTGCTCGGTGTTAACGTAGGATTTTTGCCTGTAGGAAGTTACCTCGGTCAAGAAATAGCAAACTTATCATATAATTGGATACTTATTCCAATAGGTATGCTAGTTGGGTTTTTCGTGGTAGCGGCAGAACCTGCCGTACACGTTTTGACAAAGCAAGTTCACGAACTTACTTCGGGTACAATCCCCAAAAAGGCATTGAGCATAAGCCTAATGGTTGGTGTTGCCGTGTCTGTTGGGCTTGCAATGATGAGAATAGTTTTTCATATCCCTATAATGTATTTTTTAATTCCGGGATACGTAATAGCGATAGTGTTAACCTTTTTTGTGCCGGACGTGTTTACGGCAATAGCGTTTGACTCGGGTGGAGTTGCCTCGGGCGCAATGACCGCAAGTTTTTTACTGCCGATGGCTTTAGGTGCTTGCGGGGCAGAGCGAATTAGCGGAAACGTTGCTACAGAGGGTTTAGGAGTTGTTGCAATGGTTGCTATGACACCACTTATAGCAATTCAAATACTTGGGTTGGTTTATAGAATTAAAATGGCTAGACTTAAAAAGCAGACTGCAAGTAATGCAGGGAAAGAAGAAATTATCGATTAGGAGGATGAGAATATGTTGGGTCTTAAATACGTTATAGCAATTACAAAAAGAGAATATGCCGAACAATACAATCAATTTTTTCATCGTCACGGAGCAATCGGTATAGTAAGTAAATTTTGCGTAGGAACGGCATCGGATAATACTTTAGATTGTTTGGGCCTTGAAAAAACCGAAAAGGTAATGTTTGAAACAATGATTTCAGACGACAAAACGTCCGATATAGAAAACGGACTTATATCCGAGATGGATATAAATTCGGCGGGTAACGGAATAGCGATATTTATACCGATAGACGGTATTGGTGGAAAATCTTCGCTAAAATATTTTGTAGGAGAAGAAACCGTAGAGAAAAAGGAGGAAGTTATGGCTGAAAATAAGGCTGTAGTTGTAATAACTATTGTTGATAAAGGTAACACCGAAATGGTTATGGAAGCGGCAAGAGGTGCAGGCGCAAGCGGTGGAACGGTTGTTAGAGCAAAAGGTACGGGCGCTGAAATGGCAAAATTCTTCGGCGTTAGCATAAGCGAAGAAAAGGAAATGGTTTATATCGTAACGGCAAGAGATAAACGTGATGATATTATGCACGCTATTATGGAAAAATCGGGCGTAAATACAGATGCGCACGGTATAGTTTTCTCTCTTCCTGTTGATAAAGTTGTAGGCATAAGAGGGCTAGAGGACTAATATGGATAAAACCACTTCTTATGATTACAAAACGGAACTAGAAAAGCACGGAGCGATTGCGTTCGTGCCTGGGGGCAACAGTATGTGGCCTATGCTTAAAAACCGTAAACAGTCTGTAATTGTAACAAAAAAAGAGAAACGGTTGAAGAAGTTCGACGTGGCTCTTTATCAGCGTGATAACGGAATGTTTGTTCTTCATAGGGTAATAGAGCCAATTTCTGGCGGATACATAATGTGTGGAGACAGTCAGTTTACACTAGAAAAAATAGAAGAAGCACAGGTTTTTGGGGTAATGGAGGGCTTTTACCGTGGTAAAAAGTATATTAGCATTACCGATAAAAATTACTGTAGCCGAGTTCAACGCTGGTATAAAAGAAAAAAATGGAGAAAATTAAGGTTGAAAATATTTTACTTTTCTCAAAGGGTAAAAAACAAACTAAAAAGGATATTTTCAGCAAGGAAAAAAACAAATGGTTGATTTAATTACTCTTGGTAAAAACGCAAAGAAAGCATCGGCGACTTTGCTTAAGGTTTCAGAGGAAAAAAGAAATGCTACCCTCAAAACGGTGGCTTGCTTTTTAAGGCAAAACAAAGAATATCTCATCTCGGAAAATGCACTTGACATTAAAAACGCAAAAGAAAAGGGTATGACGGACGCTTTTATCGATAGACTTACCTTAAACGATAAGGTCATTGAATCTATGGCGGTTGGTTTAGAACAAGTTTCTACGCTTAAAGCACCCTTAAATAAAACCGTTTACTCTTATAAAAATGTTGAGCAAGATATAGAGGTGGAAAAAATCACCGTACCTTTCGGCGTAATAGGTATTATTTACGAATCACGCCCCAACGTTACGGCAGATGCTTTTGCCCTCTGTTTTAAGACGGCTAATGCCGTTATATTAAAAGGCGGTAGCGATTCACTTCGCTCAAACGTTGCTGTCGTTAAGGTTATAAAAGAGGCGTTAATAAAAGAAGGTATTGATGAAAACTGTATCGCTGTAATCGAGGATGCCTCAAGGCAAACCACTGCAGAATTTATGAGGCTTAATAAATACGTGGATTTACTTATTCCTAGGGGTGGTGCATCTTTAATTCGAACTGCGGTGGAAAATTCTACAATTCCTATTATAGAAACAGGCACGGGTAATTGTCATATATATATTGATAAATATGTTAAAGAGGGAATGTCGCCCGACGTGGTATTCAATGCAAAAACCCAACGATACAGCGTTTGTAATGCTTGCGAATCCTTGGTTGTTCATTCTGCCGTGCTTGAAAGAGAACTGCCTAATATTGCAAAAAAACTTTTAGAGAAAGAGGTTGAAATTCGTGCAGATGAAAGGGCATACGAGGTAATAAAAGATTATCCGTATCTAAAAAAAGCAGACAAGGAAGATTTTTATACTGAATATGGCGACGCTATAATTTCGGTTAAGACAGTTGACTGTTTAGAGCAGGCTATAGAACATATAAACGAGCATAGCACTCATCATTCGGAATCAATTTTAACAGAAAACAACAAAAATGCTCAAATATTTATGAACGAAATTGACTCTTCGTCTGTGTATCACAATGCGTCAACAAGATTTACAGATGGATTTGTGTTCGGCTTGGGTGCAGAAATAGGTATAAGCACACAAAAACTTCACGCTCGTGGTCCTATGGGGTTAGACGCGCTTGTTACAAGCAAATATCTTATTAAAGGCAACGGCTCAATTAGAAAATAGATTATATAACGTAAAAAGATTATCATATAAATACTAGATATAAATTAAATTTACTAAAACTATAAAACGCTCCAAAGTGAAAACTTAGGAGCGTTTTTGTTAAAATATCACATAATTTGATATAATATTATAAATTCAGCAAAAGCGATAAGTGATAATTTTTCACAAAAAGATAAAAAATAACAAATAAAAAATTATTTTATTTTTTTTGAGTTTTTGTGCTATAAACTGTTGACTTTATTTGTTTTAATTATTATAATACGGATGAAAATTAAATCACACACCGATTACCAAATAATTAGACTGTGTTTATTTATAACTTATATTGTTAAAAATTTACAAAGCATGAAAATTATTTGAAACGGACGTAGTAAAGGAGGTTAAAATGGCAAAATTTTTTGAAAGATGCGAAAAGATGGTTAAAGACGTTGGCTTGAATGCATTTGCTTATATCAGTTGTAACGGAAAATTCTTTTTCTAATCTAGTTTTCACAAAAGACGGGG
>JAZORG010000039.1:0-9825 GCA_045656465.1 Christensenellaceae bacterium | reverse complement strand
TGATAAAAAAGGGAAAATCTACCCCGAAAGCACGATTAAAGCGGTTAAAATGCTAAAAGAAAATGATATGAGCGGATTTTTCAGCGTGGCTAAAAACGATTTGGGCGATTGTGCTTGTGAACTTCTTTCCGACGTGCAGTTTAACCTCACCGCAATGGAAAAGGCGGGCGCAGAAAAAAGCCTGGTTGCGGGAAGTGGACCATCTGTTGTGGGAATATTTAGTAGCCCAGAAAAAAGAGAACGGGCTTATAGAAAACTATTACCATTGTTTGGGGAAAAACTAATAAAAGCGCAAACGTTCAACGTGTAATAAAATAAAAATTAACTAATAAAAATAAACAAATAGAACAACAAAAAAACTCAAAGGCAATTTCGCCTTTGGGTTTTTTATTAATGTATAAAAATTAAAATATATGTCAATAACTTTAACCGACAAAATAATGCGGAGAATTAAAAATGAAAAAGTTTTGCATAGTTTTTTTAACATTATCCATAATAATCCTGTCGGGAATAGGTCTATCTTTACCTGAAAGCAAAACGGAGACGGAGTATCTTAGGATACATATCCGTGCTAACTCCAACACCACTATTGACCAAAGCGTAAAATACCTTGTTAAGGAAAAGATTGTTCAATATTTAACCCCTTTTATTGCCGAATGCGATACAAAACTAAAGGCGGAAAATATGCTTAAATCAAACCTTGATAACATTGGTGAGGTTGCCACGAAAACGCTCAAAGAGAAAGGCTTTTCGTATAAGGCGGAAGCGAGGTTAAAAAACGAAGAATTTCCCACCCGAGTTTATAACGGCGTGCAGTTGGAAAAAGGGTTTTACGATGCGCTCATTATAAATTTAGGTAGCGGAGAAGGGGACAACTGGTGGTGCGTAATTTATCCCCCCTTGTGTTTTACGGGCGAGGGAATAAAGTACGTTTACAGGAGTAAGATATATGACGTTATAAACGATTTTTTCAATAAGGAGAAGGAGTAAAAATATGAAAAAGGCAATAAAAATATTCATCCTTGCCGTAATGATTACCGTTACAGGCGTGTGCTTTGCAACCTCTATTCAAACGCACGTGGATACGCCCCAAACGGTTTACGCTGCTGTGTATAAACAAGGGAACAGAGGCAGTACGGTAAGAAAAATTCAGCAAAAACTTAAAAATTGGGGATACTACACCGGCTCTGTTGACGGAATTTTCGGACCTAAGACCAAAGAGGCAGTTAAGTATTTTCAAAGAAAGAACAATCTTACAGCCGACGGGGTGGTTGGCAACCAAACTCTCAAAGCCTTGGGAATGAGTTCGTATATCACTAGCGGAAATCAAGGCGGATCGTCAAGTTACTCTGATAGCGACGTAATGCTTTTAGCAAAACTCATATATGGCGAAGCGAGAGGGGAAAGTTACGTTGGGCAAGTTGCGGTTGGCGCAGTTGTTATGAACAGAATAAAGAGTGCGTCTTTTCCCAACACAATGGCAGGTGTAATATATCAAAGTTATGCATTTACTGCCGTTGATGACGGACAGATTAATCTAACGCCAAACGCCACGGCAAAGAAAGCCGCTCAAGATGCAATGAATGGTTGGGACCCCACTTACGGAGCGCTTTATTATTATAATCCTGCAACTGCAACGAGTGCGTGGATTTTTTCAAGAAAAACAACGGTTACTATCGGTAATCACGTGTTTGCTATATAAGGAGGTTTAATTATGCAAGAAAAAAAGAATAACGCTGTAGAAAAAGCGGAAAAAGTAGCCGAAAATAACGTTAAAAAGGCTGATAAAAAAGAAAAGAATAAAAAGGGCAAAGCAAAAAAATCTTCCTTAACCGATAAAAAGAAAAAAGCAGTAGCAAAAAAACGCCTTAAGGAACAAAAAAGACAGCAAATGCTCGCTAAAAAAGCAGAAAAACTAGCCCAAAAGGAAAAAATTAAGGCAGAAAAAGAAAAGCATCTTGCCGAAAAGCGTGTTGAAATGGCTAGAATTAAGGCTCATAAAAAGGCAGAAAAACAAAAGGCCAAGGCTACTGCTTTAAGAGAGAAAAATAGAAGAAAGGCAGAGCATAAGGCAAAGCAAGCGCAAATAAAAGCCGAAAAACAGTCTAGAAAAGAAATGCTTAAAAACGAAAGCAAAAAAGATAAGCAAAAGCGCATTATGGAAGAGAAAAAGCAAAGGAGAGAGGCTAAATTAGAGCATAAAAGACTTGCTCAACAGAAAAGACAGCAAGCGCTTGCCGATAAGCGAGCAAAGAAAGAGGAAAAAAGAAGATACAAGGAAAGAAGAAAAGAACGCAACAAGGGTGTGGGCGGATGGCTTGCCGCAGTAATATCTTTAGGCGTTGCAACGCTTGTTCTTGCTTCAGTTTTAACCTTTACCTTTCTTATGCCGTCCGCTAGCGACAATATGCTCGAATCGGGATATAGAAAATCTTTCTATTCGACCGTAGAGCAGGTCGATAATATGGACTTAAATCTTTCAAAAGCCATAGCGACAAGCGATAGTTCTGCATTGCAAAAGTATTTGGTGGATACGGCAATTAATAGCGAAATAGCCGAAAACGATTTGCAACAACTACCCCTGCAAGACGAAAGCAAGTATTACACCACAAAACTAGTAAACCAAATAGGCGACTTTGCAAAATATTTGAACAATAAATTAGCGCAAGGCGAAAGCCTTTCAAAGAGTGATAAAGAGGGTTTAACTCAATTGTATAACGCAAATAAAACGCTTAAAGATGCGCTCGGTAAGATGACGGGCGAAATGAGTGGAGATTATTCGTTCTCCTCGCTTATAAACGGTGGAGACGGCAACCTAGTTATTCACGGTTTTAACCAACTGCAAAATCTTTCGGTGCAATATCCCGAACTTATTTATGACGGACCTTTCTCTGACGGACTAACTGAAAGAGAGATAAAAGGCTTAACGGGTGCGGAAATTGACGCAAACACCGCCGTAGAAAACTTTAAGAAAATATTTTCAGACTATCAGTTAGAAGATATTAAAAACACGGGCGAAGCAACGGGAATGATAGACGTTTATAATATTCAAGGCGAAAAGGACGGAGATATTTTGTATGCGCAAATCTCCAAAAAAGGCGGAGAACTCGTAATGTTCTCGTTTGCAGGCAGTTGCGAAACTGTAAAGATAGACGAGGCGGACGCAATAAAGACTGCTGAAGAATTTTTAACTAGCGTTAATCTAAAGGATATGCAAGCCGTTTGGATAAACCTTGCAAATAACGTTTACACCATAAACTTTGCATATTCATTAAACGACGTTATAGTTTATTCGGATTTAGTTAAGGTAAGGGTGTGCGCAGAGACAAACACGGTTATCGGTTCAGAGGCTCGTTCATACTATACTAATCACGTGGAAAGACTTATAGAAAAACCTGTGTTTACTAAAAAACAGGCGCAAGAAAAAGTATCCGACAATATCAGCGTGGAAACGGGTAGGCTTGTAATCGTTCCGATAGGGCAAACGAGTGAAAAACTCTGTTATGAATTTACAGGCGAATTTGAAGGCTCAACTTATTACGTTTATATAGACGCTATTTCAGGTAGGCAAGTAGAAATGTTCAAGGTAATTGAATCTACAGAGGGAACACTTTTGATGTAGTCTAAACTAAATCTAATGTAAAAGAAAAGCACGTACAGCAAAACTGAACGTGCTTTTGTGCTTATTAAATTTGAGAATTTATAATTTGTTAATAATTACACTCTCTTTGAAAGAACTTCTTTTTCGTATTTAGCAATTTCTTCCCACAAAGCGCAATCTGTGGGCGCACCGTTTCTAACGCAGTATTCATTCCAAACGTCGCTGAAAGGTAAAACTTTTGCCATTTCCTGTGCGATAATAAGTTCAGAAAGTTTGTTTTCGTCTTGTAAAGCCTTGAATTTTGCGTTGGGGGTTAGCATTGCCATAAGTAATGCTTTTTGCCAACTTCTATAACCGATTACCCAAGATGCAATACGGTTAATGCTTGCATCAAAGTAGTCGAGTGCCATATAAACCCTGTCAAGCGCATCGCAACGAACAATTTCTTTAGCCATTTCTTTGGTTTCATCATCAAATAAAACGGTGTGGTCGCTATCCCAACGTATAGGACGAGTAATATGAAGTGCAATTTCGGGGAAGAAAGCAAGAAGAGCAGGGATTTTATCCGAAACGACTTCGGTGGGGTGGTAGTGGCCGTTATCCATAAGTGGTAAACAACCGTCGTGCATAGCGGCAAAGGAAAGTGAGAATTCTGCGCTACCTACCGTGTATGCCTCAACGCCGATACCGAAAACTTTACTTTCTACACAAGGTTTAACCAAGTTTTTGTCAAATGGTTCGGATAAAATTTCTTCGATACTTTCTTTATAGCGAACACGTGGACCCATTCTGTCTGCGGGGATATCCTTGTATCCGTCGCCCGTCCAAATGTTCATAACGCAGGGGAAACCTGTTTCTTTTGCAAAATACTCGGAAATTCTTATACAAGCCTTTCCGTGCGCAATCCAGAAATCCCTTGTAGCCTTATCGGGGCTAGAAAGCGTAAGACCGTTTTTCACTTTTGCGTGTGAGAAGAACGTGGGGTTAAAGTCAAGACCTACGCCATATTTTTTTGCGAGTTCTACCCATTTTTTGAAGTGTCTTGGCTCGATTTTATCTCTGTCAACAAATCCGTCCTCTTCAAAGATAGCGTAGCAAGCGTGAACGTTTATTTTCTTTGCGCCTGGGCAAAGAGCCATAACCTTTTCCATGTCGGTAATGAGTTCTTCAGGTGTTCTTGCCTTTCCAGGGTAGTTACCTGTTGTTTGAATACCACCTGTCAAAGGTCCGTCTTGGTCAAACCCTTTAACGTCATCGCCTTGCCAACAATGAAGGGATACGGGAAGAGTTTTAATCTTTTCTAAAACCTGTTCGGTGTCAATGCCGAGTTTTGCATAAATTTCTTTAGCGCTTTCATATCTGTTGCACATAGTTTTTTCTCCTTAAATTTGCTTGGTTTATAACTAAACAATAAATATAAAAATATTTTATCATAAAAAATCTTTTGGGTCAATGTTTTTTAGTATTGCGCATTTTTACTTAACTAATTTACTTTAGATAATGTCTTTGCCCTCTTTTGCCGTTGCTTTTGAACGCTTGGAATTTTTGATAAAAGAATTAAAAAGCCTTATCTAGACCCAAAGTGAAAATTGCTTTCGTTACGGCAGAGCAAATGCTTGTTCAAATGTGCTTTATGTATTTAGGGTGAAGTATTATAAGAAAAAATTACTTGTCCAGCGTAAAAGATGTTGCATTTTAAATTTCAATGTGATATAATAACAAAGGTCAGTGAGCGGATATGGCGGAATTGGCAGACGCGCTAGACTTAGGATCTAGTTCGAGAGAGTGGGGGTTCAAGTCCCTTTATCCGCACCACGGAAAGGTTAAACCGATAAGTTCGGTTTAACCTTTTTGTTTTGTCAAAAAGGGGCTTGAATTAGGAGCGAGCAAACGAAAGTTTGCGTGTTCGCCATAAGGCGAAAAAACAGTCCAGTGGACTGTTTTGCGGGAGGCTCGAGAGAAGCAAGTCCCTTTATCCTTTTTTATTGTGTAAAGCAAATAAAGGGACTTGGACGAAATCCTCCGTAATGAAGTGTAGGCACATTAGGAATAAGCGAAAATATTAAGTAATATATTGACATATGAGTTTTTTATTGACATTTTTATAATAATTTTAACAAAGGCTTGACGGCAGATTTTTGTAATGGTAAAATATAAAAAACAAATAAATTTTAGAGGATATATTATGAGCAAGAAGTTAAAAGTATTGATGCTAGGAGCGCATTTAGACGACAACGATTTTTGCGGTGGCGGAACAGCGCTTAAATATTTACAGGCAGGGCACGAAGTTCAGTTCCTTTCTATGTGTAACGGTTGCGGAGGTCATCACACGCACACTCCCGAAGAAATAGCAAAACGCCGTTATAACGAAGCGCAAAACGTTGCAAAAATTACAGGCTTAAAGTATGACGTTTGGGAAATTAACGATTGCGAAATTATGGCAGACCTTGAAACACGCAAACGTCTTGTTAGATATATTCGTGAATTCAATCCCGATATAATTTTCTCACACCGCACAAACGACTATCACGCAGACCACCGTAACGCAGCAATTTTGGTGCAAGACGCATCGTATCTTTTGATTGTTCCTAACTTCTGCCCAGAAGTTCCCGCAATGAAAGAAATGCCCGTTATAATGTTCTTTGAAGACCCATTCAAGCAACCACCTTTTATTCCCGATATCGTTATTCCTATCGACGAGGTTTTGGATAAAAAGTATGAGATGTATGATTGCCACGTTTCTCAAGTTTACGAATGGTTGCCATATACACACGGGGAATTAGATAAAGTTCCACTAGATAAAGAGGAAAGAAAAGAGTGGTATAGAAGTCCTAGAATACCTAGAGATAGGGTGCTCACAATGGAAGAGTTAGAGGCTTATAGAACAAAAAACCACAGCGAATTTAGAGAGGCTTTTGCAGCGGTTAAGTTCCGTGATTTGCTCATAAAGAGATACGGAGAAGCAAGCAAAAAAATGCTCTTTGCAGAAGCATTTATGCTTTCAGAATATGGTAAAAAATTAGATGAAAGTAATATAAACGAACTTTTCCCGTTCTAAAAAATATCCTTGGAGATATAGTTGCTATTAGAGATGAAGATGGTTACGTAGTTGCAACCTATGAATATGATGCTTGGGGCAATGTAACCACGGCTTAAAAACAAAACGGCAGATTGCAAATGCAATCTGCCGTAAATTTTATATACGTTATTGATTTTCGCTGTCAGCCGTTTGAGGCTGTGGAGCGACTATATCTGCTTGTGCATTTTCGTCAGCACTTTGGTTTTCATTGCTATCTGGTGGGTCGTTTTCTATGATTTCCATAATGTTTTCAGGAAGTTCAATGTCATCAACCGGGTCGTTTTGCGCCTGTGTTTCAGATTCTTGAGGTTGTGGATTTAAGAGTTGTTTCTTTTTATCCGAACGCTTTTTAAGGTTAGCAAACACAAAGCCTATTACGATATACGAATAAAAACTCAAGCCTCTCCAAACCGCCATTGCGGGGAAAGCAAAGCCTTGTGGAAGACCAATCTTAAACAGGGCGTAGAAAGAGAGGTCGGCAGCGCCTGCATTCCCAGGTGTTGGAATAAACGAAACGGCAAGGAACACGATAAAACACAGTTGAAGAATTTGCAAAAATTCCATACCGCCACCCATACCATCAATATGAAAGTTAAACGCTTTTAATGAGAAGTAAGCGATAGAAGCATTTGATATATGTTCAACAAAACTCAAGAAGAAAGAGCCTATAAGTATAAACGGTTGTGATGCAAGTTTCTTTAAGCAAGTAGCATTATGAATAATGTTTTTGATTGTTTTTATAGTGGTTTTTTTAGGGTCTTTTACTATCCTCATTTTACTGCCGAGGTAAATTGCAAAATGCACCACTTTAGAACAAGTTCTCGGCATAAAGCAGAAAAGGATAACTAAAATAGGCATTATAGAACAGCAAATAATACCAACCGTTGCCATAACCGTGAAAGTCAAGGGGAATGCGCCTGTTAACACAGAGGGAATACCCAAAGCGTTTGTGGAGTAAAGCGCAACGGCAATCAATCCCAAAATAACAAACGCAAATTGGTTGGTTATGTATGCGGCAATCGGCAAAGAGGAGGCAACGCCACCGTGAATACCGTGTTTAGAGAGGTGATAAATTTCAAAAGGCTGACCGCCTACTGCAAGCGGAGTAACGTTGTTGTAGTAACTGCCGATAATTCCCGTTTCAAAACACGTTTTGTAGTGGAAACTACCCGTCATCTTTTTACACATTATTGCTAGTTTAAGACCTTTAATGAGCAAACCGCCAAATAGGCACAATAGGGCGTAAATAAGATATTGCCAACTATGAACCAAAAGTAACTTAAAGTCTTTCCATTCAGGCACGTTTCTGTTTTCATCGGGCGAAAAGAAGTCGTTATACGCAGTAAAAAGCAAAACGCAGACAACAAACACAATAAAAATAATCGTAAACAGATTTTTAAAAACCTTTTGCCGTTTGTCAATGGTTTTATCCGCTTTTTGTTGTTTAACACCCCAAACCTTTTCTGCCACCATTTTGGTTGCAGATTCCTTGTCTGACTTGGTTTCAATAAAGTCAGCTTTTTCTATGACTATCTCTTTAGGTTGTTTAGAAAGGTTAATTTCTTTCTCGATAATATCAAGAAGTTCTTTACGATTTTT
Organism: Christensenellaceae bacterium; assembly: GCA_045656465.1. GTDB lineage: Bacteria > Bacillota > Clostridia > Christensenellales > Borkfalkiaceae > UBA1259. The sequence goes on along the minus strand of JAZORG010000039.1, from coordinate 1,546 downwards.
CTTTTCCTTTTCCTGATAGTTTTTTATTTTTGTTGAAATTTTTTTCTTTTCAGCCATATTTAAAATTATATCATTTTAAATCTAATATGTCAACGGAAAAATTGCAAGGGGAAAATTCTAGCTTGACATAGAATTAAAAATATGCTATTATTTAACATATTTATTCGAGGGATAGCTTTTTATGACAATAAATAACAAGGAACTTTTAAACGAATTTTTTAAGCACGAAAAATTAAACGTCGCAATCGTTACGGATATATTTTTCCCTACCCGTGGCGGTGTGTCTTTTGTTGTTGACAATCTTGCAAGAGCATTGATAAGTAGCGGAAAGGCGAACGTTGCTGTTTTCACGGGCGACGTTAAGGGTTATCAAGACAATGCACCATATCCTGTTATAAGAACTAAAAGTTTCCCTATTCCCAAGGCGTGGGGGGATAGTTTGCCTTTACCCGCCTTTGATGGTAAATTAAAAAAACTTATTGACGAGATTGGGTTTGACGTGGTTGACGTTCATTCTGTTTTTGGAATAGCCACCTTTTTCATAAAATATGCAAAAAAGAGGGGGCTACCTATCGTTTATCACGGGCACGGAAAGTTTGACGGAGAGTATCCTACGTACGTAAAATTTAAACCCGTATGCAATTTTATGGTAAAAAGAGGGTATAAAATTGTTAATAAGGCAGACCTTGTTATGCCTGTAAGTAATAATACAAAAGAAAATTATGTTAGAAACGGGGTTACAAAACCAGCGTTGGTTTTGCCCAATGCAACTGATTTAACCGAGTGTTGTGATAAAGAAGAGGCTTTTTCATACGTTAAAAACGCTCACGGAATTTTAGAGAATGAACAAAACGTTTTACTTATCGTAACACGCTTGGAGATGGAGTGCAAAAATTTTGCCTTTTTGTTAGATAGTTTAAAAAAGGTTAAAGATAAAGCCGTGCCTTTTAAATTGCTTATCGTTGGCGGGGGCAGGGATAAAAATAAAATAGAAGAAAAAATTAACGAGAATGGGCTTACAAGTCAAGTGATAATGGTTGGGGAGATAAAAGATAGGAAAATTTTAAGTTATTATTACCGCCGTGCAGATTTATTCGTTTTTCCATCGGTTAAAGACAACTGTTGTTTGGTAAAACTTGAATCCGCAGGACAATTTACACCAACGGTTGCAATAGAGAATACGGGGTCTGGAGAAAATATAATTGATGGTGAAAACGGCTATTTAAGCGCAGAAAACGAAGATTTATATGCTGATAAAATCATTCAGGCTTTATCCGATAAGGAAAGGTTAGCAATAGTATCAAATAATGCTAAAGAAACGCTTGCTCAAAGTTGGAAAGACAGAGCGAGAACGCTTTTAGAAGAATATCAAAAACTAAAGAAAAGTTAAAATTTACCCCTCATCTTGCTGATGAGGGGTAAATTATTGTTAGTTTTTTAGTTAATTATGTTTACGGAAATTTTCGCCGTTTCTTCGGGCGAGATTTTAATTGTTACGGGATAAACACCAGCAGTTTTTATGTTGGATTGAAGAATTATCTTCTTC
>JAZORG010000038.1:0-5613 GCA_045656465.1 Christensenellaceae bacterium | reverse complement strand
CTTGATACGCTAGCGAAGAATCAATATATCTGTCGCATAATACCAGTTGTCCACTCTCGATTTTTGGACCAACTACTTCCTTTAATAACTGAACACGTGCAGCAGCATATAATAGCGCCTCGCACTCGTCTGCCATTGCAACGTTTTTTCCATCTAAAATAACCGAGCGGATTTGTTCGGAAACGGGTGTTCCCCCCGGCTCACGAGTAAGGTAATAATCTATTCTGTTTTTTTGCAAATATTCTTCTACTAGGCGGATTTGGCGAGATTTTCCTACACCCTCGCACCCCTCGAATGTAATAAATTTTCCTTTCATAATTATCTCTAATCTAAAATATCGCTACACGACCTTACGATTGCATTTATAACTGATATGCTTTCGTAATGCAAGTCGTATTGATGCGCACAAAAATCAAAAACCAAAATGACAACGTCTTTTGCCGTGGTCTCTCCCGTCATCTTAAAGTATTCTGACGGGTTTATTTTTGCTTCACCCTCATTGGGATTGCTATCTTTAAGCGCCACCACGTTCAGTCCGTATATATCGTTCTCTCTACCTTTGTTTTTTTCGTTATCTAAAAGTTTTTGATAGTTTTCCCTATCCTTTGTCTTATCTTCAGGAAGAGAATCGAACGCCTGCTGATACTTTGTGTAACGGAAAAATAAATCGGGGTTTTCTAGCCCTGCTTTTAACAGTTTTTCAAAGTCTTTAACTTCTTTGCACAAGTTTTCTATTCTTGTCTTTTCAAGTTCAATACCGCTTAAAATTTGCTCTTCTTTTCTATAGCGGTTGTCCTTTCTCATTCTCTTTCTAAAGTGGTTTGCAATCTTTTCACCGTCAAGGTTAGCGTAATCTGTGGCAAGTTCAAGGTTGGTTTTTACATCTGCAGTTTTTACTGTATCAGAAAGAAAATTATCGGATAAGTATGTCTTTGCCTCGCCTAAAAGTTTAGTATAAGAACTGCCGTACATTCCATCAATTATGGTTTTTGCCCTTATGCTCTTATCCTCGGCGTCTTCAGCAGGGGCTTTTGTATCGGTAATTATTATATCACCTTCCTGAACGGAAAGCCTTACCGAAAGCACGTTATAATCCCCTGTCAAATTCTCGCTCTCTAGTTCCAATACGTCGTAACTTAACACTCCGTCTTTGTTTAGCAAATTAAATAACCTGCCTGCGCCGACAGTCGAGATGTTTTGGTCGTAGTAGAATTTATACTGCTGACCAGTTGTAAGGCGAACTGCACCTACTGTATAGGCAAATTCCCACACGAAAATCGCCACTAAACAAACGATTATGATGGCAATCCACTCGTAAGCAAGAAAATTTCCCAACCTTTTTTTTGTTATTTTGTTATCCATATTTTCCTTTAATTATTTAATGGGTTTCATTGTCGGAAAGAGTATTACGTCCCTTATAGATGCGCTGTCGGTAAGCAACATAACAAGCCTATCCACACCGAATCCCAATCCACCTGTTGGTGGCAAGCCGTATTCTAATGCGGTAACAAAATCTTCGTCAACTTTTGCATCGTTACCACCCTTTGCACGTTTTGCTTCAACCTGTTTAACAAACCTTTCTTTTTGGTCAATCGGGTCGTTAAGTTCAGAGAAAGCGTTGCCCATTTCTCTTGCGTAAATAAAATATTCAAATCTTTCAGTAAACGCAGGGTTAGACGGTTTACGCTTTGCAAGCGGTGAGTTTTCTACAGGATAATCGTAAATAATTGTCGGCTGAACCAACTTTTCTTCTACAAACGCATCAAAGAACGCAATTAAAACGTGGCCTTTAGTAGCCTCGTCGCCCTCTTCAACCTCAACGTTCATCTTCTTTGCAACTTCCCTTGCTTCTTCATCTGTTTTCCAGTCGTTATAATCGACACCTGCATATTTTTTAACAGCCTCTACCATAGTAAGGCGTTCCCATTTTTTACCCATATCAATATCAACGCCTTGGTAAGTGATTTTATCCGTTCCACAAACTTGAATGGTTATAGTGCGATACATATCTTCGATTAAATTCATCATATCAAAGTAATCGCTATACGCTTGATACATTTCAACCGTAGTAAATTCAGGGTTGTGCGATCTATCCATACCCTCGTTACGGAAAATTCTGCCTACTTCGTAAACCCTATCAAAACCGCCAACGATAAGGCGTTTTAAGTATAGTTCTGTTTCAATACGCAAATACATATCAATATCTAACGCATTGTGGTGGGTTTTAAACGGTCTTGCAGCCGCACCGATTTCAAGCGGTTGAAGAACGGGCGTGTCAACTTCTAAATACCCAACTCCGTCGAGGTAACTTCTGATAGCAGAAAGAATTTTAGACCTCATAACGAAAGTCTTTTTAACCTCGGGGTTAGCGATAAGGTCAATTTCTCTTTGACGGTATCTAGTATCTTCGTCCTTTAAGCCGTGATATTTTTCGGGAAGAGGTAAAAGCGATTTTGAAAGGAGTTCAATGCTTCTTGCGTGAACGGAAACTTCGCCCGTTCTCGTTGTGAATACTTCACCCGTAATACCAACGATATCGCCGATATCGTATTCTTTGAACGCAAGGTAATCATCAGCCAAATCGTTTATTGAAAGGTATGACTGAATTGTCCCTTCGCCGTCTAGAATAACGGCAAAAGATGCTTTTCCCATAATACGTTTAGAAATAAGCCTACCTGCAATACCAACTGTTTTACCTTCAAACTCTGCATAATTGTCCTTTATATTTTGACTTAATGCAGTTCTGTCGTATCTTACCTTTTCAAATGGGTTTTTTCCGTTTGCAATAAGGTTAGAAAGCTTTTCACGTCTTATTCTTAAAATCTCGCTTAAATCCTGTTCTTCTACAGGAGCAGAAGTGGTCTTAATTTCGTCCATAATTATCGTCCTTAAATTTATTTACTTTATTTCTTTAATGGTGATGCTTGTTATGCCTGCGGGAACAGCAACTTTAATGTTGTCGCCTGCCTTATGACCTAATAGAGCATTACCTATGGGTGATTCGTTAGAAATTCTACCCTGTTCTACGTCTGCCTCTGTCGTGCCTACGATTTCATAGGTAAACTCTTCGCCCAAATCGTCGTCAACAAAAGTTACTTTGCTACCCAAAGAAACCGTACCCCTTTTTGCTTCCTTAATGATAACAGCGTATTTTAGTTTATTTTCAATTTCTAAAATTTCGCCCTCAATCATAGCCTGTTCGTTTTTAGCAGCATCATATTCTGCGTTTTCCGAAAGATCGCCAAATTCTCTTGCCGTTTTAATTCTTTCTGTAATTTCCGCTCTCTTAACAACCTTTAAAAACTCAAGACGTTTTTCAAGTTCCTCTTTACCTTCTTTTGTAAGCATTACTTCTTCTGCCATAATATTGACCTCCCAAAAAATATATGGTTTAATTTTCAATTTTGCGTTTTTACGCATAAAAATCAATCGGGAACACTCCCGACTTTTGTTATTATATAATATAATAAACTAATTGTCAAGTAGTATTAGGTTAAAATAAACGATAGCGAGCATAGAAAATAAGAAAGAAAATCGCTAAAATATGGAAAAATGATGAAAATTTTTAATAAATTTTGGAAATTTTTTTCAAAAAACCCTTGACAAACGGCTTTTTTATGATATAATGCAAAAGTAGTTTGAAGAAAAACCTCACATTTACAGACTAAAAACCTAATTTTTCAAACGAATTGCCACGTTGTGGATTTGTGGCGACCGCCTTGAGATAAGGCGTTATACGGTTTAGGGGGCCGTTAGGTATTTTATTCTGATTACCGCAGTAGGCGGATAAAATTTTCCGAATAATATATGAGTAAAGAAGGTTGCATCTTTTGATGCAACCTTCTTGTCTTTATCCTTTTTGTAATAATTGAAACAAAATCCGAACACGTGTTCAATTTTTGCCATCCAAGTGGTTTGATTTTATCAGATTATTTTTCCTGATAATCTCCACAGCAGGTGCATTGTTCTCCGCAACCGCAGGTTACTTTAATAGTACCGAGTTGGCAATTTGTTCCCTCAACGTTGTGCTTACACTTCGTTACGTCGCATTTGATACAAAAATTTCTTTCCATAATAAATCTCCTTTATTTTTTATAACCTTATTATGCCCTTTGTATTTGTTTTTATACCCTATTAAAACTTTACTTTTTACACGGCATATTATTATTGACATTTTGTGATTTTTAATATAAAATATTATCGACAAAACATTTTCGGAGGCAAATTATGAAAGTTGTTTTACTTAAAGACGTTAAAGGCTCGGGCAAAGCGGGCGACATTATAGAGGCAAAGGACGGATTTGCTCAAAACTTTTTAATTAAAAGAGGTCTTGCAAAACCAGCGGACGCACAAGCGTTAAACGAGAATAAAGCGCAAAAACAGGCGCAAGAATTTCACCGTCAAGAAACCTTAAAAGCCAACAAGGCTTTACGCGAAAAACTCGACGGAACGGAAATTACCATTCAAGTTAAAAGTGGCGCTGGTGGAAAATTCTTCGGTAGCGTAACCAACAAGGAAGTTGCAGATAAACTCTATGAACTTGGATTTGAAGTTGACAAGAAGAAGATAATTCTTCAATCCAACATAAAAACTGCTGGTGTTTATCCCGTAACAATTAAAATCTCGCCCGAAGAAACGGCGAAAATTTCCGTAAACATAATTAACTAATAAACCCAATAATTTACCCCTCATCAGCAAGATGAGGGGTAAATTTTAACTTTTCTTTAGTTTTTGATATTCTTCTAAAAGCGTTTCCGCCCTGTCTTTCCAAGCCTTTGCTAGCGTTTTATTTGCATTTTTTGATACGATAGAAAGTTTTTCTTTATCGCTTAACGCCTGTATAATTTTTTCTGCGTATAATTCTTCCTTTTCTGCGCATAAGTATCCGTTTTCTCCGTCAACTATATTTTCTCCAGAACCCGTATTCTCTATTGCAACCGTGGGCGTAAACTGCCCTGCAGATTCAAGTTTGCCTAAACAACAAGTGTCTTTAATCGACGGAAATACGAATAAATCCGCACGGCGGTAATAATAACTTAAAATCTTCCTATCTTTTATCTCCCCAACCATTATTATTTGGTCTAAAAGTTCGTTTTCTTTTATTTTATCCCTAATTTTATCCTCATCACGCCCACCGCCAACGATAAGCAACTTAAAACAAACGCCCCTTTCTTTTACTATTTTTAGACTATCTAATAAAAAGGCTATATTTTTACACTCCATTTCAAGTCGTGTAACAATAACTAAAACGTTTTCTTCTTCTGCCTTTATGCCGTGAGTGTGTTTTACATACGAATACGCCTCTTCTTTATCACAACACTCTGTCATGTCTGTTGCATTGGGCAAAACCAACGTTGGTTTTGTAACCCCGTTTTTAATATAATTATCTTTTGTATTATTACTTACAGGCATAACAAGGTCTGCCTTGTTAACAATTTTATACCCTCTTTTTACCATAAAATTGCATACGGGTTTGAATTTTATGTACGTGGGATACTCGCCGTCAAACTTTCCGTGTCCGTGATAAACGATTGGTAGCCCTCTCTTTTTTGCATATTTTATGAAAAAGGTGGCTATTCCAAAAACAGAATGAACGTCAACCACGTCAAACCC
>JAZORG010000037.1:0-19605 GCA_045656465.1 Christensenellaceae bacterium | reverse complement strand
ATTACCGTATTTAGAAACGTCGTCGCCAAAAACTTCCATTGTAGCGATAACGCTTTTTCCCGTACTCTCAAAAATTTCCGCAAGCCTTTTCATACACGGCTTATCTTTTTCACTTGCATAAATGAGTTCGTCCCCTAAAAGAAGAGCAAAAGGCTGGTCCTTTATGTATGGTTCTGCGCATAAAATTGCGCCTGCAAGCCCGTTTGCAACTTCTTGAACTACAAAGTGAATATTAAAACTGCGTGTTTTTCTTTCAATCTCATAAAGCTTTTGTTTTCCGTCGGAAAGCAATCTCTGTTCAAGTTCTTCTGCAGGTCCAAAGTGATTTTTAATAACGTCTGAATCAGGACCGACAACAACTATTATCTCATCAATACCAACAGAAGATAGTTCTTCTGCGATATACTGAATGGTAGGTTTATCTAAAACAGAGAGCATAGGCTTTGGTATTGCCTTTGTTATGGGCAGAAATCTTGTGCCGAGCCCTGCCGCAGGAATAATTGCTTTTTTTAACTTTGTCATTTTCTTTTTCCTTATCTTTTTTGTTATTTAAAATTTTTATTTTCTAAATCTTTAATTTTTTGAACACGTCTTTCGTGTCTGGCATCACCGCTAAATTCCGTTGATAAGAATGCATCTACGATTTCTAACATTAGTCCAGGTCCTACAACTCTTTCGCCCAAAGCCATAACGTTTGCATCGTTATGAAGCCTTGTCATTTTTGCTGAAAACACGTCGTGACAATGCCCACAACGAATTCCCTTTACCTTGTTTGCAACAATGCTCATTCCTATTCCTGTACCGCAAAACAAAATACCTTTATCGCATTCGCCACTTGCTACTGCGTTTGATACTGCTAATGCGTATTCGTTATAGTCGGTTGAATTTTTATCATAGCAACCGAAATCTTTATATTCTATTCCTTTCTTTTCCAAATATTCGATTAAAACGGGCTTTAAATTTATTCCGCCGTGGTCACATCCAAATGCTACTTTCATTTTAGTTTTCTCCTTTTTCCATAATTATTTTATTCAAGATTATATTGCACGCATCTTCTAATTGATGCGATACCTCCATATATACCGATAAATCCCCACCGTAAGGGTCCAAAACGTCCCATCCATCAATAGCCTCGGCTAAAGTGAACACGTTTTTATAGGCTGAAAGATATCTCTTGTGTTCAGCCGTCATACACAGTACAAGGTCGGCTTTTTCAACCATTTTGGGAGTAAGCCTTTTAGCTTTAAATCCGTATGGCTTATATCCGAGTTTTTTTAATGCCTCGGCTGAATTTTTACTTATTTTTTCCCCGTCGTTTGCACAAAGCCCTGCACTTGATACCCTTATACCCTCAATTCCTGCTAGTTTAATTTTGGTCTTTAGTATTATTTCAGCCATAGGACTGCGACAGGTGTTTCCCGTACACACGAATATTATTTGTTTCTTTTTCATCCGCACGATTTCCTCATCCTGTTCATTATACCCATATTTACACCCTTTTCATCGGGCATAGCAACCGCTATAATAATATCGGCTTTTGCTTCTCCCTCTAATAGTTTGTCGTAAAGATTAGAGGCTATCTCGCAAGCCGTTTTGCCGAGGTTTAATATGTTTTTACCCTTAAAATTTTTAGCAACATCGTTCGAACACATTATGTAAGGAATTTTGCCTTCCGTAATGCATTTTTCGTATTCACGCCCGACCTTTTCCACCTCGTCGCACTCAAAAAGCATAGTTTCACAACGTGGACGGTAATGAGTATATTTTACCCCGGGAGATTTAACTTTATCTTTTTCGTTATGTTGGGCTATTTGGCAAACGCCAACAACTTCTTCAACCATTTCTTTAGTAACCAACCCAGCACGCAAAATACGAGGGGTTTTATCGGTAACGTCAAGCACGGTACTTTCAATTCCGCCCGAACATTTTCCGCCGTCTAAAATAAGTTCTATCTTGCCATTTAAGTCGTTAAACACATGCATAGCAGTAACAGGACTCGTGTGTTTTGAAAGGTTTGCGCTCGGCGCAACAACGGGCATATCTACTGCCTTTAACAGTTGCTGACACCCTTTATGTGATGGCATTCTAACTGCGAGCGTATCCCCTCCACAAGTTGCGCTATCACATACCACACCCTTACTTTTAAATACCAAAGTTAGAGGTCCTGGCATAAACTTTTCTATAAGTTTATACACGTATTCGTGTTCGATTATAACAAGTTTATTTAAGTCATAATCTTTATGAACGTGTGCAATAAGCGGATTATCTGACGGACGGCCTTTAACAGTAAAAATCTTTTTTACAGCCTCATCCATAGTGCCTATAGCACCAAGCCCGTAAACCGTTTCGGTAGGAATACCTATAACCCCACCCGAAAGCAAAATTTCCTTTGCTTTCTCCACGCTTTTTTGTGATAATATTTCTATTTTAGTCTGCATATTAAAATATTTCGTCATCAACCGTTTTGGATATCGGAACGGGTTCACTTTCCATATCGTAATCCTCTTGCGGTGGAATTTCTTCATCAGTCGGTGCTGGTGGCTGTGGTAAATCCTCATATCCGCTTACCACAGGTTTATCGGCTTTTTTGTATGCCCCCTCTTCACCCTCGGGTTCGCCCGTTTCTTCGTTAAGATTTAAGAACTTTGTACATTCTCCCTTAAAGTAAAGTTTAACCATACCCGTAGGACCACTTCTATGTTTTTCAATAAGAATTTCCGCAACGTTTTTCTGAACTTTGCCCTCTGCAAGTTCCTTTTCCGTTGCGCTCTTATCAGGACGGTGAATGAACATAACTATATCTGCGTCTTGCTCGATTGCACCCGATTCACGAAGGTCGGAAAGTTGAGGCCTACCCTTTCTCGTTTCTACCGCACGATTAAGTTGAGATAGAGCGAGGACAGGAACGTGTAATTCTTTTGCTAAAATTTTAAGACTTCTAGATATGTCGCTTATTTCGTTTTGACGGCTGTCAGAACTTCTCGATTTGTCGGGGGTCATAAGACCTATGTAGTCCACCATAACGAGGTCAAGCCCAAAACGGCTCTTTAATCTTCTACATTTAGATATAAGTTCTCTCGGGCGGATAACCGCAGAGTCGTCTATAAATATTTTTGCATTAGATAGTTTTTCTTTTGCCTTTGCGATATTAAGCCATTCGGTTTTGTTCATTCTGCCTTTCTTTGCGTTTTCCATAGAAACGCCTGCGACAGAACACAAAATTCTTTCGGTTATCTGTTCTTTGCCCATTTCTAAAGAGAAAACTGCGCAAGAATAACCTTGCAAAGCAACGTTTTCCACAATATTCATAGCAAAAGAAGTTTTACCTACTGCAGGACGTGCGGCTATAATCATTAAATCACTTTGATGTAAACCGTTAAGCAGATTATCTAACCCCTTATATCCTGTTTTAATTCCTTTAAGACTTGATTTATCGTTGGTAAGTTCATCAAACTTACTCATAACGTCTGGAATAACGCTATTGATTTTTACCATTTCGCTAGTATCTGCTTGATTGGATATTTCATAAACGGTTTTTTCAGCAAAGGTGAGCGCAGACGCTTTATCCACACTTGATTTACATTCGCTGATTATTTCCGACGAACCTTTTATAAGTTTACGCAAAATCCCATCCCTAGTAACAATATCAAGGTAATGCTGATAATTTGCCGCAGAGGGCAACACGTTGGTAAGTTCTGCAATGTAAGATATTCCGCCTGCTTGCTCTAAATTACCTTGTTTTTCTAAAACGTCAGTAAGTGTAACCAAGTCAACAGGTTGGTTTTTACTTATAATTTCTTGCATTGCGCCAAAAATGTATTTGTGGCTTTCCGCATAAAAATCTTCTTCTTTTAAGAATGCGGCAACTTCAACCTGAATTTTCGTATCTAAAAGAATACACCCCAAAATTGCTTGTTCAGCCTCTAAACTGTGGGGCATATCCCCTATCATATTGAGGTTCTTTTTGTTCTCTTTTGCCATAATAATCCCCCTTAAAGGTTTATAAATTCGTTTAGTGTATCTTCAAAAACCCTAAACGCCGATAAAAACGGCTTTTTATCATTCAAATCTACCCCTGCTATTTTAAGCAATTCTGTTGGGCTATCCTTACCACCAGACGATAAAAACTCAAAATACTCATCAACGGCTCTTTGCCCCTCTGTTAAAATCCTATCTGCAATCGCCAACGCACTTATTATACCAGTCGCATATTTATACACGTAAAATGCCCTATAAAAATGCGGTATTCTTGCCCATTCATACTGAATTGCGCCCTTGCTCTCTACTGCCTTTCCATAATACTTTTTGTTGAGTTCAAGATATTTTTCAGATAAATTTTCTTTTGTTAAAGGCTCGCCATTTTCCACGCTTTCGTGCGCAAACTGCTCAAACTCTGCAAACTGTGTTTGGCGAAATAACGTTGTTCTAATCATTTCTAAAAGATATGAAAGCAAATACTTTTTAAGTTTTTTATCTTTCTCGGTAGCAAGAAGATATCTAATAAGCAAAACTTCGTTAACCGTACTTGCTACTTCTGCCACAAAAATCCTATAATCTGCCTTTGCATAAGGTTGAGTGCGGTTAGAAAAATAACTGTGAATGCTATGCCCCATTTCGTGCGCTATGGTAAACACGTCGTGCGTGGTTTTTTGATAATTTAATAGAACGTAAGGGTGCGTATCGTAAACTGCAACGCTGTATGCTCCGCTACGTTTTCCGTCTTTTTCATAAACGTCTATCCATCTTTCGTTTTTGGCTTTAATTAAAAGATTTGAATATTCTTCACCCAAAGGTTTAAGCCCTTTGACCACTAAATCGTAAGCATCTTCATATTCAAGTTTAAGTTCTGCTCCCTCTACTACGGGAACGTAAACATCGTACATATACATTTTATTTAGACCCAAAAGTTTCTTCTTTTCGGCCATATACTTATGCAATAAAGGTAATGCGTCATTTACCGTTTCAATCAAATTATCGTAAACGTTTCTTGAAACGTCCTCGTTAAATAGCGCACGGTCAAGCGCACAGTTAAACTTTCTTGCCTTTGCTAAAAACACGCCCTTTTTCACGTTGCCATAATAAGTTGCTGATATTGTATTTATAAGTGATACGTAAGCGTTGTAATACTTTTCAAAGGTCTTTTTGCGAAGTTTTCTATCCTCTCCGTGCATAATAACGCCGTAAGTGCCGTGGCTTAAAGGAATTCTTTCCTTGCCGTGTTTGATTTCGCCCAATGGCAAATCGGCATTGTCTATCTTTGTAAAGATATCCTTAAAACTCGCCATCATCTCACTACTTTCTGCAAGCAATTTTTCCTCACTTTCTGAAAGTACGTGTGCTTTTTCTTTTAATATTCCCTTAAGAAAATAATCGTATTCATTGAGTTTTTCGTTTTCAATTAAACTTTTTAAATTCTCCTCGGATAAAGCGGTTAATTCGGGCATAACGAAAGCCGTGTTTGCACCCATAATCGCTCCGAGAGAAGTTACTTTAGATAATAGTGAATCATACTGGGCATTCTTTGTATTTTCGTCGTGCTTCATCATTGCGTAAACGCTGAGTTTTTCAATAACTCTACCCACTTCTTCTTGCGCTTTCATACACGCATAAAACTGTTCGGGGTCAGAAAGTTTACCTTTAAACTCATCAAAATTAAGTTTTTTGCTTACTTCTTCGTACGTTTGATTCCAAGACTTTTCGCTATCGAATATCTCCTCGGTAGCCCACAAATATTTATTATCCAAAACTTTTACCTACTTTTTAATTTTTATTGCTATGTATCGGGGCTGGCATTCTTCCACCCCTTTCTATAAACGTTGAACAGCCGTAAGGGCTAACCTCCATAATAGGTGCGCTACCTAAAAGCCCACCAAATTCCACGCTTTCTCCAACGCCTTTACCGGGAACGGGAATTACACGAACAGCCGTTGTTTTATTGTTTATCATACCAATTGCCGCTTCGTCTGCAATCATACCTGAAAGAGTTGTTGCAGGCGTATCACCGGGAACGGCTACCATATCTATACCCACGCTACAAACACAAGTCATAGCCTCTAATTTACTGAGTGATATCGCTCCTTTTTCTGCTGCCTTAATCATTCCTATGTCTTCACTTACGGGAATAAACGCACCAGATAATCCACCCACGTTACTACTTGCCATAACACCGCCTTTTTTAACTGCGTCGTTAAGCATAGCAAGGGCGGCGGTTGTTCCGTGCCCACCAACACAATCTAACCCTATCTCTTCTAAAATATGCGCAACGCTATCACCCATAACAGGTGTGGGAGCGAGGGATAAATCCACTATGCCGAACTGCGCATTGAGCCTTTTTGATGCTTCTTTTGCTATCAATTGCCCTGCACGAGTAATTTTAAATGCCGTCTTTTTAATGGTTTCTGCTATTTCATCAACAGATGCGCCCCTCATATTTTTCAAAGCGTGATGAACAACGCCAGGACCAGAAACGCCCACGTTAATAACCGTTTCGCCCTCAGATAAACCGTGGAATGCGCCTGCCATAAATGGGTTATCTTCAACGGCATTACAAAACACAACGAGTTTTGCGCAACCGAAACCGTCTCTGTCTTTTGTCAAATCGGCTGTCTTTTTTATTATTTCGCCCATAAGGCGAACTGCATCCATATTGATGCCCGCCTTTGAAGAGCCTACGTTAACGGACGAACACATTCTTTCCGTAACAGCAAGCGCCTCAGGAATACTCTCTATAAACGAACGCTCGTAAGACGTCATTCCCTTTTGAACAAGCGCAGAGTAACCGCCCAAAAAGTCAACCCCAACAGTCTTTGCAGCATTATCTAGCGCTTTAGCAAGCACAACTTCTTTCCCTTTAAAAGACGAGGTTAAAAGGCTTGCAGGAGTTATTGATACACGCTTATTAATAATAGGAATACCGTATTCTGTTTCAAGGTCAGATGCGACCTTAACAATGTTTTCGGCTTTTTTACAAATCTTATCGTAACAAAGATCAGCAGTCGTTTTTGCATCTTCACGAATACACGGAAGTAAAGATATTCCCATCGTAATAGTACGCACGTCAAAATGCTCTTTTTCAACCATATCTATGGTTTCTAATATTTCTTTTCTGTTAAGCATTGTTACACCCCAAACTAAATTTTGTGCATAGCATTAAAAATATCTTCGTGCTGAACGTGTATAGAAACGCCAATTTGTTCACCAAGCACTAAAAGCGTTTCTTTTAATTGTTTAATAGTGATTTGTTCACAATCAAAACCGCATTGCATTATCATAGTAAAATTGCCTTGCATAATTGTTTGGCTAATATCTTCTATGTTGACGTTATTTTCTGCAAGAGCGGTTGATACTTTTGCGATTATTCCCGGTTTATCTTTGCCTATAACTGTTACTATTGCTCTCATTGTTGTTCTCCTTCATTATTATCCTCTTTAAATTCTTTATTCTCTTCGTTTTCCGTTTTTTTCGTAGAGGCATCTTCTTGAGGTAAATCTAAAATTTCGTAGCTTATTAAAACGTTTCCTTGCGTTATATATTTCACGTTGGTGTTTTCGGGAATTTCAGGATAATCCATTTCCTCAAACACCAAAACTTTTCTTTCGTAAAAATCATTTTTATATTTATTCCATTCGATAAAAACAAGCGCTTTCATATCTACACCGTCTTTATCTTGTTCGGTTTCGTCATACTCGAAAAAACTACCCGTTGACGTTTCCCTTATACCCGTCATCATTTGATGAGTTATACGGTAATATCTATTTACTCTCTTAAACGGTATGCCCAAATATATAAAGGAAAAAACCACCATCAATGCAGAAAGTGAATAATGTATCGCTTTTACGGCATTTATAGTTGAATCTTGATAAGGCAACGTTCTATACCACCAATAAAGTCCTACGCTAATCAAAGCGTATATAGACATTATCACGATATACCACGCAACAACCTTTTTCTTTTGTTTTTTTGCATCAATATACATTTGTTCGTTAAAGTAGTCTTTCATAATTTCTCCGTTTATTTGTAGTCTGTTCTTATTTTTCTTAAATTTCCGTCTTTAATTAAATATAATTCGTATCTGTCGTCATATTCGGCCATAACGTAATCGGGATTTTGCTTAACCCTAAAATATCTAGGCACTTTTTCAGTATTATTATTTTCCGTTTTTGGAGGTAAAATTGCCGTCTGTGGCGTTTGTTCGCCCCCATCTTTGCCACTAATTATCTGCGCACCTTTGCTCTTTTTTACTTTCTTGTCTATTCCTAACAATTTTCGAATAGTTGCTACTATAGCGTATATTAAAGCAAATATTAAACACCCTTCAAAAAGATACAGTATTACGGGATATTTTACAAAAACACCTGTAAAATACAACACCGCACCCAAAAGGAAGATAAACACAGCGGGAATAAGATTGAAAAAATTAAGAATTTTATATACTATCGAAAAAACAGTTTTAAAAAAATCTTTCATATTATTTCCTTTTTATATTCTTTAAGGAAAGGGACCATTCTTCTATAACGCCTACAATTTGATTTTTTGAGCAAGTTCCAAATCCCTTAAGCCTACTGTCACTACTGTTTTCTCTATTATCCCCAAGGTAAAAATACTCTCCCTCGGCAACGGTTACTATAAATTCACCATCTGACTCTACTTCGGTTTTGCCCTCGCTAAGAATGTATTTTTCCTCTAACTTTTCACCGTTTAAATATACGTAACCATCTGTAATTTTTACGGTATCCCCCTCAACTGCAATTACACGTTTTATAAGCCAATCGTTACTATTCGGTTTTTCCTTTTCAATTACTACAATGCTTCCACGTGTAACCGCCTTATATCTGTTTGCTATAAGCACGTCTCCCGTATAAAGAGTAGGTTGCATTGACGGACCGCTAACCCTAACGTTAAAAAACACCAAAGAATTTACCATTATTATTGCGGACACAATAATTACAACCAACATAATCGCAAGCATAAAATTCCTATCCGAACGGATTTTTTTAATTTTCCTTTCGAATAAATTTTCCTCTACAAAAGGTAGCCCGGACAATTTGTTTATATATTCAATTTTGTTAATCGTTTCTTTGTTCTTCAATATCCGTTCCTTCTGCAACTGTATATTTTTTTGCCATTCTTTCCGTTTGGTCTATGGAAAGAAATACCGTTCTTCCACATTTTAAGCATTTAAGTTTTATATCTGCGCCCGTACGAACAACAACCCATTCATTGCCTCCGCAAGCGTGATTTTTTTTAGATGTAATTTTTCCGCCTACACCGAATATCATTTTCTCACCACAAACTTTTCTAAACCCAAAGAGCGTTATTTATTAAGTAATCTTTACTGTCAACGCTTATCTTAATCGCCTCAACCGTGTCTAAATTTTTAAGCGACATACCCTCTTGTGTTTTAAACTTACTTAAATCAATCTTAACGTTTTGCCAAACATCTCCACCTGTAAGCGCAAGGTTAACGGCATATTCGGTTCTTGAATTAGCAAAGTCGGATATAAGTTTTACCGTAAGCGTAGTTTTTTCTTTTGAATAAACGTCCAGCATTAAAAGTGAACCCTCTTGAGGTTTGTCTTTAATTGCGCTAAACTTAAAGGTTAAAAGCCCGCCCTCTGCGGTAATGCCATCTATCGCCATAGGTCCTTTTTTGACTTTTACGCCCTTTTTATGATCTATTTCCACCGAGGGAGGATTGTCCTCTAAACTATAATCAGCGGTAAACATACTGTCCGCATTCTTTTCTCTAGACGAATATAAAATATTGCTCTTATGTGAATGGATAATCTCTTCAGGTTTGAATTTTTTGTTTATTATCCTTGAGCCAATTACCAATCCGTTCTCATATTCTACTTGTGCAAAAACGGTAACTGAACTTGATTGCTGATAAGGCATAATATAAAAAGTGTAACTTCCGTCTTTATTTTCCACTCTATCAGTTATCTTTTTCCAACAGCGGGAAACCGGTTTAACAACCTGTTCCGCCACAAACAGTTCGACCTTTTTAATCTGACCTTTTTCAGGGTTAACCGTAACAGCGATTTTACCATCGCAAATTTCCGTTCCAACTTCTATATCGGAAGCGATGGTAACTCCATCCTCTTTATGCGCCAAAAATTCACCGAAAAACACCATTGCGCTATTAAAGGCTTGCACGTTTACTCTATCAAAACAGTTAACCGAATAATGAACTGCCGAATATATATCGTCACCAATTTTTGAAAGAGTATCAAATACCCTGTCGCAATCAAACTTCCCGCTATTTGTAGCAGAAAGCATATATACAGGGCATTTAACGTGCATTGCATACGATTGTGGTTCTATACCTGCGATAAATTTTAAACTATTATCGGAAAACTGAGGTTCAACCATTCCGCCGAACTTATATATACCCCTATAACTTTCCCAACCTGCGTTAAGGACAAATACTGCGCAATCGAGAACAGTATCCGTTCCTGCAACTTGCCACATAACAGTAGCCGCTTGACCAATACCAAACCCGCCGATTTTCGTTACGTATTCTTGTTCTGATAAAAATTTTAGCGCGTATCTCGCTACACACGCCCACTCATACCAACAAGTTTTTTTAGCGTCCGTTTCAACAACGTAAAGTTCGTTTTTACTATCCTCGTAATTAGCATATAAAATAGAAGGCGGATAAACGGTATATAAATCTCTTTCTTCCACCAATCCTACTAAATCGACTGTTAGAACTGTATAACCTTTTTTCGCAATCGCTTTAAGCAACCTCTCATCTCCGTTTGCATTAAAATCCTGCAACAAAAATATAGCAGGAGCGCAAGACATTTTAGACGAACGCATAAGCGTAGCAAAAATTTTAACTTTACCGTCAGAAGTTTCTCTTCCGTCTATGTAAAGCCTTTCGGTTATAATATCTCCCTCTTTTTTCCTGTCTATTAAAGAGTGTTCAGGGGTGTTTTCAATTTTAAAATCTCCCCAAATAGCCGATGGAGTAAGAATATTTGCTGCCATAAATTCCTCAAAACCGTTTTTGTTTATTGTTAAAAATATGATTATTTATTGATTTTTGCAAAAATAAATTATAATTTAAGTTGATTTTTGCCGACTTTTGATATATAATTGACTTCACCGCTTTTTCTTGAAGCGTATGTCTAGAATAATAGTTATTATATTATATAATATTATTTATTCAATAGCAAGCAAATTTTTGTTTTTTTATTTTTTTGGTGGTTGGGTATGACTTGTTCTTATTCCAAAGAGTTTTCAGTCGGTGCGTTTACAGACGTAGAAAACGCTTTTATAACAGAATATTTACCTCTCGCTTCGGGAGATGCCGTTAAGGTTTACCTTTACGGTCTTTTTATGTGTCAAAACCCCAACTTTGACCAATCTTTACAGGACATGGCGTCATCTTTAGCAATGAATGAAGAAACGGTTATAGATTGCTTTTCATTTTGGGAAGAGTTCGGTTTAGTTTACGTTCTTTCAAAAGACCCCCTTTCGGTACAGTATCAGCCTATACGTTCGTCATATTCTGCAAAACCCAAAAAAATAAAGGCGGAAAAATACACAGAGTTTTCCAAAAGCCTACAATCTATTCTACCCTCTCGTATGATATCTACGAGTGAATATACAGAATATTTCAATATTATGGAAACTTATTCTATTAAGCCCGAAGCAATGCTAATGATTGTTAAATATTGCGCTGATAGAAAGGGAACGGATATAAGTTATCGCTACGTTTCAAAGGTTGCTAAAGACTTTGGAAACAGAGGAATAATCACGGTTGACAAAATAGAAACCGAACTTGAATCTTACGTGTTAAGAACAAGTATTTTAGAACGCATATTAAAGGCAATGTCATTACGCCGTGCGCCTGAAATAGAAGATTTAACACTTCTTAAAAAATGGACGCAAGAACTTCATTTTGAAGAAGAAAATATCGTTTTTGTTGCTGAAAAACTTAAAAAAGGCAGTATGACAAAGTTGGATGAGTTTTTGCTTGAACTCTACTCCACTAAAAGTTTTTCAAAAGAGGAAATCTCTCAATACCTTGAAAGAAAAGGCTCAGTTTACGAACTCGCTATCAAAATTAACAAGGCGCTTTCCGTTTACGTTGACGTTCTCGACCCCGTTATTGATACATATACCAACAAGTGGCTGTCGTATGGTTTTTCATCCGAAACGCTTTTATATATTGCAAACTATTGCTTTAAGGTTTCTAAAAATAGTCTAGTGGATATGGATGAACTTATAGAAAATTTAAGAAACCGTGGCTTTATAGATTTATCAAGTGTTGGCGATTATTTCGATGGATTGAAAAATACCGACCTATTTATTTCAAAATTACTCGTTACAGCAGGTATAAACAGACGACCCACCCCGTGGGATAGAGAAAACCTAAACGTTTGGAAGAGTTGGAATTTTTCTGAAGATATGATTCTAGAAGCGGCAAAACTTTCCGCAGGTAAAAGTTCCCCTATCGCTTATATAAACGGAATTCTAAGTAATTGGAAGAACAACGGAATATACACCTCCGATATGATAACTGAAAAAGAGGAAAAACCGAATACTCAAGAGGCATATAATAGAGAATATGAAAAGAGGCGCAACCTCGCTATGTCCCGTGCGCAGAAAAACAATGAAAAAGCATCGGAAATTGAGGGCTTTATGGAGACCTATGCTAGATTAAATGGTATCGAAAAAGAGCTAGCGTTTGCGGAAATTGCTAACAATAAAGAAATTATTACCCGACTTGAAGAGGAAAAATCCAACCTAATTTTAACCGCTGAAAAATTACTAAAATCAATAGGAATTACGTTAAGAGATTTATCCCCTGTTTACGCTTGTGAAAAATGTAACGACACGGGGTACGTTGGAACTCACCGTTGCGATTGTTATGACAAAATTTGAATAAAAATACAACTATAAATAAACCCTCGGCTTTAATTAAAGCCGAGGGTTTGTATTTATCAAATACTTAATTACTTTCTGTCTTCCATTTTTACGTAAGGAAGTCTTGTATTTGTTGAAACGTATGCAGGACGAATGATTTTACCTGCATTTAACAATTCTTCCATTCTGTGCGCGCTCCAACCAGAAATTCTGGCAACGGCAAACATAGGTGTAAACAATTCGACAGGCAAACCTAGCATATTGTAAACGAATCCACTATAGAAGTCTACGTTTGCGGCAACACCTTTTATTACTCTACGTTTTGCGCAAATAAGTTCTTGAGCAACTTCTTCAACGGTGTTATATAGGCGCATTTCTTTCTTTCTGCCTTTTTCTTCAGCAAGGGCGGAAACATATTCCTTAAATACTTGCGCTCTTGGGTCGGATACAGAATAAACTGCGTGCCCCATACCATAAATAAGTCCAGCTTTATCGTAAACCTCACCTGCGAGAAGTTTTGTAAGATATGCTTTAATCTGTTCCCTATCGTTCCAGTCGGAAACGTGCTTTTTAAGGTCTGCAAACATTTCCATTACCTTAATGTTTGCGCCACCGTGTTTAGGCCCTTTTAGTGAACAAAGTGCTGCAGTTATTGTAGAATATGTATCAGTTCCTGCAGAAGTTACAACGTGTGTTGTAAAGGTAGAGTTATTACCGCCACCGTGTTCTGCGTGCAAAATAAAGGCAATGTCCAAAACTTTTGCTTCTAACGCAGTAAATTTACTGTCAGGACGGAGCATATATAAAACGTTTTCAGCCGTAGAAAGTTCAGGGCGTGGACGGTGTATATAAAAACTCTTGTTCTCGTTATAGTGCATATGCGCATTGTAAGCATAAACTGCAAACATAGGCATTATTGCCGTAAGCATCAAGCATTGTCTTAAAACGTTTTCAGTAGAATTATCCAAAGCATGGTTGTCATAACTGTAAAGAGCGAGGATACATCTTGAGATAGAGTTCATTATATCTTTGTTGGGCGCTTTCATAATAACGTCTCTAACAAAGTTTCTCGGCAACTTGCGGTAACTGGCAAGTAATTTTCTAAATTCAGTTAATTCATTTATGTTTGGAAGTTTGTTAAAAAGAAGAAGATATGTTGCCTCTTCAAACCCCGAATGGCTTTGATCATCATAGTTTTCTATAAGTTTGCGAACGTCTATAGAACGATAATAAAGTTCACCCGGACAAGGCGTAAGCACGCCGTCAATCATCTTCTTTGCGATTACGTCTGATATATCGGTAAGCCCGGTTACAACACCTGCACCCGTTTCATCACGAAGTCCTCTTTTAACTTCATTTTTCTTATATGTTTCTTCTGTGAATTTTGGAGTATCTTTGCAAATTTGAGCAAGTTTTGCAATTTCCATTGTTTGATATTGATTATGTGTCATACCCAACCTCCTTTTTGCTTTTGGTATTTTATCATTTTAGGCTGATATTGTCAATCAATTAATAGCCACATTATGAAAAAGTTATAAATATTATAAAAATTTAAATATATAGGGACTCTGCAACACAAAGCCCCTTAAAGTTTTTTAGTAAAATTAGTCTTCCATTCTAATTGTACCTTTAATTGCGTAAACCTCTTCAGTTGTTTCAAGTTTTGCAAGAGCCTTTTTAACCAAACTTTCTCCACACGTATGAGTTATAATAATAACTTGTGCGCTGTTGTTATCTTCGGAAACCTGTTTTACTTCAGAGATTGAAACGTTGTTCTTTGCAAAAACGCCTGCAATTTTACTCAAAACGCCAGCCTTATCGCTTACAGATAATCTAATATAATATTTTGACGTAAAGTCGGAAACAAACTTAGTTTCTTTATTTCCTTTTAAGTTGTTTTCAAATCCTGCGTAATAATAATCGTGATGTTTAGCGGCAAAGATAATATCTGAAACTATTGCACTTCCTGTCGGTAATGCGCCTGCGCCTCTACCATAAAGCATAATTTCACCAACCGAATCGCCGTTAAGCAATACTGCATTGAAACTGTCGTTAACACTTGCTAATGGGTCATCATTTTTAACAAACGTAGGGTGAACTCTTACTTCAACGCCCTTTTCGGTATCTTTACCTATACCGAGAAGTTTTAATGTATATCCCATTTCTTTTCCGTATGCGATATCTTCTTTATCAATATTTGTTATGCCTTCACGATAAACGTTTTCTATACAGATTTTTTTGTTGAATGCAAGGCTAGAAAGGATTGAAAGTTTATAGGTTGCATCGAACCCCTCAACGTCTGCCGTCGGATTAAATTCGGCATAACCTAATCTTTGCGCCTCTTTTAATGCCTCTTCATAAGACGAACCCTCGTTAGCCATTTTAGTTAATATATAGTTGGTCGTTCCGTTGATAATACCTTTAATAGATAAAATCTTATTAGCCTGCATACCCTCTTGTAAGGTACGGATAATAGGCACTCCTCCTACACAACTTGCCTCAAAGAACAAGCCTGCATTCATCTTTTTTGCCTCTTCCTCAAGTTCCGGCCAATGTTTTGCAAAGAGTTCTTTATTTGAAGTAACAACTGTTTTTCCGCTCATAAGCGCCTTTGTTACAAACTCTTTTGCTACTCCTGTTCCGCCAATAACTTCAACGACAATATCAACGTTGGGATTAGTAACCACCTCTTCGATTGAAGAAGCAATTTTACTCTCTTCTATTCCCAACTGTTTTGCTCTTTCAATATTCTTTTCAAGAACACATTCCACAGTAAGATCAACGCCCTGCGTTTTCTTGAAATACTCTTTCTTTTCGGTAAGTATCTGATAAGTACCTCCGCCTACGACACCAAGACCTAATATGGCAACGCCTGCTTTTTTCATAACTACCTCCGCTATATAAACAAGTTTTTCTTGTTTTTTTTATAATATTGCTTTAATTTTTACTTTATTTGTTTAATTCGTATAATATTCTCAATCCGTCCAACGTCAACGTTCTGTCAACAAGCGATATGCTCGGCGTTTCTTTAGCAATAATTTCCCCTAATCCGCCTGTCGCAACAACTTTTACGCTGTCAATTTTGAGTTCTTTTTTTATTTTCTTTATAATATTTTCCACAAGCCCAGAAAAACCGAATATTATTCCCGCTTGCATACAATGTTTGGTGTTTTTTCCAATAACCGTTTTTGGCGCATCAAGTTCTACCATAGGAAGTTGCGCCGTTTTTGTCGCAAGACCCTCTAACGAGGTCTTTATTCCAGGAGATATTACAACACCTAAAAGTTCTCCCTTTTCACTGATAATATCAAAAGTAGTTGCAGTTCCAAAGTCAATAACTACTATAGAACCACCATATTTATTATATGCGGACACGCTGTTTACTATGATGTCTGCGCCAACTTCTCTAGGATTATCTGCCTTTATGTTAAGACCCGTTTTTATCCCTGGCCCAACAATTAAAGGAGATATACCAAAAAAGTATTCGCACATATGACATATGGTGTAATTAAGTGCAGGAATAACTGACGAAAAAATTATCCCGTCAATATCTCCCTTTTTTATTCCCCTGTCAGACAAAAGCCCAACTAAAACAGAGCCGTATTCGTCTGCCGTTCTAGAAATCCTTGACGACACACGGAAAGACGCAACTAATTTTTCCCCGTCAAATACGCCATATTTAATATTAGTGTTACCTAAATCTATTGCAAGAAGCATAATTTCTTCTACGCCTCCGAAACACTTTCTTCTTCGGGTTCTTCTATCTGCGTTTGATCTTGAACATTTTCTTCTGGAAGAATATTCGTCGCTTTATCAAGAACCTTTATTACCCTATGAAGCGCAGGTGCTAAAAGTATATTCAACGCAAATTCAACTAAGAAGTTAATCCCTGCACAACCGATTATCACAAAGTAAACTACAGTTTGCCCAGCTATACCTGCAAAATTCATAAATCCGCCAATCGTTCCGCTAATAATCAGCGCACCGATTATAAACACGCCAGTATTAACAATAGGTGCTGAACCTGCCGCAATAAACGTTGCTAATACAGGATGTTTTTTGAATATTCTATATAAATATCCTGGAACAAGACCAGCAAGCGAACCTTTAACGAATATAATCAAAAAGGTCATTATAGGATTGTTCTGATAAAGATATAATGTAAAAACGTCTGTTCCCACAAAGGCGTTAATGGTAATCACCACACCTACTGCAATACCCAACACCATACCTGCAATAGGTCCTAAAATAATTGCGCCAAGCACCACAGGGATTAGGGTTAAGTTAAGCGACGTTCCTGCAAAGGGAATTGCACTACCCCAAATTTGCAACACAACAACTAATGCAAACAGAATTGCGAACCACGAAATTCTGCGTGCGGTAAAATACCTACCATTCATTTTTAACCTCCAATCGAATTCCCAAAAACAAAAGGATATCCGTTGTAAAAAATATTTTCACCGTTAATCGGTCGGTTTTTATTGAATAACCGCCTTAGGTAATTATAATTTTAGCACAAAAAAACCTCCAAAGCAATTAAATAACAATCAAAAAGTAACATTTTTAATAGCCACGGCTTATATTGATAATAGAAAACTTCGCCAATACACAAAAATTCTACATAGGCGGAGGTGTATATTTACTTTGGAGGTACTTTTATGAACGGTTTTGACTTATTCGGTGGCAACTGCTGTCTTTGGATTCTGATTATATTACTTATAATCTGTCTTTGTAAGAGCGGATGCTTAAATGGATTCTTCAACAGTTGTTACTGTCTGCCTGTGGCACTCCTTTTACTCTGTTGTTTCTGCAAAGGCGGTAACAGTGGATTTTTAGGCGGTTACGGCGGCGGATGCGGATGCAAATAAGCGCCAAATAAAAACCACGGTTTTAAGCAGGGCTCAAAATGTAGCCCTGCTTTTTTCTTTTTTTAAATCAACTTGTTTTTTTAAATTAAAAACTTGAAAAAAACTTAAAAAAATTCTAAAAAACTATTGAACTACATTCCTTAATATGGTATAATTTTACTATAAAATTTTTACAAAGGAGAATAGTTCTATGGAAAACTCTCAAGAAACCAAGAAACTTTCTAAATTAGACAGTTTCTTTGGGATCACAAAGTCTGGTAGCAATTTAAAAACTGAAATTGTTGCTGGTGTAACAACCTTTATGGCTATGGTTTACATCCTCATGGTAAATGCTGGTATCTTCTCTGACGCAGCAGCTGTCGCTGGCATTTCTTACGGTGGTATGTATATCGCAACGGCTATTGGTGCTGTCGTAGGTACCCTTTTGATTGCATTACTTGCTAAAATGCCATTAGCACAAGCATCTGGCATGGGCATTAACGCTTTCATTGTTTACTCTCTTATTTTGGGTAATACAGGTCTTACGTATGCTAACTGTATGATGTTTACCCTTTTAGAGGGTATTATCTTCATTGTTCTTACCGTAACAGGCGCAAGAAAGAAGATATTTGAGGCTATCCCCGCTTCTGTTAGAAAAGCAATCGGTGTTGGTATCGGATTGTTCATTGCATTTATCGGTATGCAACAGTCTGGTATTATCGTTGCTGACGGTGCTACACTCGTTACGTTAGTTTCTTTCAACGTTTTAGGTTCTGCAACATTCGCTTCAGCTGTTCCCGCTGTAGTTGCTTTAATCGGCGTTATCTTAATTGCAGTACTTTCTAAAAAGAACGTTAAAGGCGCTATACTTTGGGGTCTTTTGGGCGCAGCTGTTCTCTACTATATAATTTACGGTATCGGCGCTCTTGCTGGTAACGCTGCTGCAAAAGAAATGTTTGCTGGTATTACATTCTCTAACCCGTTTGATGCTTTTGGCGCTTGGGGCAGAGAAAATGTTGGTAAAGTATTTACCGAGGGTTTCAATTTCTCATCATTTACTGGTAACGCAGGTGGTCTTGTTCTCATCATTATCACAACCGCTCTTTCTCTTTGTATGATCGATATGTTCGATACTATTGGAACATTATACGGCGCATGCTCTAAAGGTGGATTACTTGATAAAGATGGTGTTCCTCTCAATATGAACAAATGTATGTTTGCAGACGCAATCGCTACTTGTGCAGGCGCAATTGCAGGTACTTCAACAGTTACAACCTTCGTTGAATCTTCTGCAGGTGTTGCTGCTGGTGGTAAAACCGGTATGACAGCATTAGTTACAAGCGTTTGCTTTATTCTTGCAATGTTCTTATCACCTATTGCTCAACTTATTCCTAGATGCGCAACCGCATCTGCTCTTGTTTGGGTTGGCGTTCTTATGATGACTGGTGTTAAAGATATTGACTGGTCTGATGCTGTTGAAGCAGTCGTTGCTTTCATTACCTTTATCATTATGTGTTTAGGTTACAGTATTAACAAGGGTATCGGCTACGGTATTATTGCTTACGTAGTAGTTAAACTTTGCACAGGTAAAGTTAAAGAAATCAGCATCGCAACTTGGGTTCTTGCAGGTGTATATCTCGCAACTTTCTTGTTGACCTGATAATCTTAAGATTAAAATTCAAAACTCCTTGCGGAAGTTCCGCAAGGAGTTTTTTGTATATAGTTTTATTTAGGGAAACACGCAGTATTGCGAAGTTCACACGCTTTAATTTTAAGGGTTTAGAAACAAGCAAGACAAGGCACGTGATGCGTTTGGGATGAGATAGAACGTCTGTTCATCGAAGTCTAAACGCAAAACAGTAACGAAGTATTGCGAAGTTTA
>JAZORG010000036.1:0-2398 GCA_045656465.1 Christensenellaceae bacterium | reverse complement strand
GGGTAGGTCCGGATTTTTGCTTTCAATTACCGAATATGCTTTTTCAATGGTTTTATTAATAACGTCTTCTAAAAGCACAACGTTACCGCCACGGGTACTCATTGCACCACTTTCTAACGATACCATACCGTAAGCAACGTGAACCATATCTTTAGCCCAAGGTTTACCCATTAATTCTAGAACTTTGAAGAACTGCTTAAAATGTAGATTTTGCTGATAAGCAACCACGTATAGACATTTATCAAAATCGTAAGTATTTTTACGATAAACAGCCGCCGCCATATCCCTTGTTGCGTATAGCGAAGACCCATCTGACTTTAATATCAAGCAAGGTGGCATTCCGTATTCTTCTAAATCGACGATTGATGCGCCCTCGGAAATTTTTATTAGTCCCTTTTCTTTTAATTCATCTACAACGGGCGCCATTTTATCGTTATAAAAACTTTCGCCCGCATAACTATCAAAATCAACGTTTAAGAGTTTATAAATCTTATCTACTTCTTCTAAAGTGATTTTCTTAAACAATTCAAAAAGTTGATTACTTTCCTTATCTCCGTCCTCAATTAACTTAAAATAACGCCTTGCCTCGTCGTCCATTTCAGGATGAAGTTTTGCTTCGTCGTGATATTTAACGTAAATTCTGGTAAGTTCTTTTAATCTGTCTTTGTTAACAGCCTCAAAACTAGACCATTTTTTAAAGGCTACAATCAATTTTCCAAATTGAGTACCATAATCACCCAAATGATTTATCCCAACAACTTTATAGCCTAAAAATCTATAAATTTTACAAAGCGCGCTACCAATTACAGTCGTACTTAAGTGTCCTATGTGAAAAGGCTTGGCTATGTTTATAGACGAATAATCAATACAAATCGTCTTGCCCTCTCCAATCTTATCCGAGCCGTAATTTTCTCCCTGTAAAATTATGTCAGAAAGTAATGTTTTAGCAAATCCGTTCCTGTTAATTTTAAAATTAAGGTAGCCGTTTACTGCAACGCACCCCGAAATATTATCGTCTAAACTAAAGGAGTTAGCAAGTTCTTCTGCAATTTTTATAGGTGGCTTGCGCAATGCCCTTGCAAGTTTAAAACATGGCAAAGCAAAATCACCCATTTCCGTATTCGGTGGAACTTCTATATATCCGTACAACTCGCCTTTTTCAACGCCGTCAATGTTAAGTTTTTCGCAAATAAGTTTTTTGTAATCCATAATTTTCTCCGTATTCTATTATACTATACCATATTTTTTATTAAAAAAGCAACATAAAAAACTTGTTATTTTATCAAAATTAAAGTATAATGATATGCGTATTACATTTATATTAACGGAGTTTTTATGAAATTAGGCGTAGTAGGTCTTCCAAACGTTGGCAAATCCACTTTATTTAACGCAATCACACACGCAGGTGCAGAATGTGCTAATTATCCCTTTTGCACTATTGAACCGAACGTTGGCATAGTTGCAGTTCCCGACCCAAGGCTTGACGTTTTGGGGGCGCTTTATAACACCAAAAAAATAACCCCTGCGGTTATAGAATTCGTCGATATTGCTGGTTTAGTTAAGGGCGCCAGTAAGGGCGAAGGTTTAGGCAATAAATTTTTAGCAAATATTCGTGAAACAGATGCAATTGTCCACGTTGTAAGATGTTTTGAAGATGAAAACGTTACGCACGTTGACAGCGCAATTGACCCATTACGTGATATTGAAACGATCAACCTTGAACTTATTTTTGCCGATACAGAAAGCGTTAAAAAACGTCTAGATAAAGCCATAAGCATGACAAAGACGGGCGATAAAAAATACAAAATCGAAGCTGAATTTTTACAAAGGCTTTCCGACCATTTAGAAAGCCTTAAACCTGCAAGAACCCTATCAGTTAGCGAAGATGAGAGCGAATACTTAAAAAGTCTTTTCCTCCTTACAGCAAAGCCTGTAATTTACACGGCAAATATTGCAGAAAAAGATATGGGAAAAGACGAGAGTGAACTTGCGCTCGTTCAAAAGGTTATTGAATTTGCAAAGTCAGAAAACTCTGAATACATGGTTATCTGCGCAAAAACAGAAGAAGAACTTTCTATGCTTGATCCCGAAGAACAGCAGATGTTCTTAGAGGAATTAGGCCTCTCCGAAAGCGGACTTAACAGACTTGTTAAAACTTCTTATAAACTTTTGGGGCTTTTAAGTTATCTTACCGCAGGCGAAAAGGAGGTTCGTGCGTGGACTATTGAGAACGGAACTAAAGCACCGCAAGCAGCAGGAAAAATCCACACCGATTTTGAAAAAGGATTTATCCGTGCTGAAATTGTTGACTACGAAGTTTTAGTTGAACTCGGCAGTTTTAACGCCGCTAAAGAAAAAGGTAAGGTTCGCTCTGAAGGTAAAGATTACATTATTAAAG
>JAZORG010000035.1:0-13704 GCA_045656465.1 Christensenellaceae bacterium | reverse complement strand
AGTATTCAAGAATTGTTTCAAAACGCTAATTCTTTTACTTGCTCCCTGCGCCCCCCACTTTGCTGAAGAAATTTGGGAAAGTATCGGTAATAAAAATTCTATCTTTAACGCAAAATATCCCGTGTGCGACCAAAGCGCGCTAGTTTTAGATGAAATCGAGGTTGCAGTTCAAATCAATAGCAAAATGCGTACGAGAATTATGGTTCCAAACAACGTTACCGAAGAACAAGTTAGAGAACTTATTTCTAAAGACGAAAAACTAAATTCAGAATTAGTTGGAAAAGAAATCAAAAAACTTATTATCATTCCAAACAGACTTATTAATATAATCATTTAGGTTTCATATGAAAAAAACTGTAAACACATTAAATATTGAACGTTTTAACCCTTCTATCGCAGAAGGGTTAAACACTAATCAAGTTGAATCACGACTACAACAAAACCTATCAAACGTTGTAAATCAAAAATATTCTAAATCATATCTTAACATTTTTATCAATAACGTTTGTACATTTTTTAATTTGCTCGGTCTTATTTGCTTTATTGCACTAATTTCGACAGGGGCTTCCCTTTCGCAGTTCTTTTTTGTGTTTTTCTATATTGCAAATATTACAATAGGAATAATACAAGAAATTAGAGCAAAACATTGTATAGATAAACTATCTTTAGTTGCAAATAAGGGTGTAAAAGTTATCCGTAACGGTGAAGAGTTAGAAGTTCCTGTAGATAACATTGTCTTAGACGATATTATTAAACTTGGCATCGGTTCTCAAATACCTACAGATGCCATTATTGTTCAAGGTGATATCGAAGTTAACGAATCACTTCTAACAGGAGAATCTGTTCCCGTAAAAAAGAAAGTTGGAGATATAATTCTTGCTGGTAGTTTTATCACTAGCGGAACTTGCTTATCAAGAGCAGAAAAAGTAGGTAAAGACAATTACGTTCAAACCTTATCCGCTAAAGCAAAACAATACAAAAAACCACACTCTGAAATAATGAATTCTCTTAAACTCATTATTAAAGTTATTGGTTTTATTATTGTTCCTATCGCTACGGCTTTTATGATAAAATCACTTATTATCGAACCTGATAAAATACCAGAAGCCGTACTAGGCGCTGCGACTGTTGTTATCGGAATGATTCCCGCAGGTATGTTTTTATTAACCAGCGTTGCTCTCGCAGTTGGAATAGTTAAATTAGCAAAACATAACACTCTCGTTCAAGACCTTTATTCCCTTGAAATGCTTGCTAGAGTTGATACAATTTGCTTTGATAAAACAGGTACTATAACAGATGGTAAAATGACAGTAAACGAAATTGTTCCTTTAACAGACAACGACAACACTAAAGAAATTGTCAGCTGTATGCTTGGTGCATTAAAAGATAACAATCAAACTGCAATTGCGTTAGAAAACTTTTTTGGTCAATCAAGTAAATTTAACGTTATAAAAACACTTCCGTTTAATTCAACAAGAAAACTTTCTGCCGTTAGTTTCAAGGATATTGGGACTTATGCTTTTGGTGCACCTGAATTTGTTCTTAAAAAAGAGGATTATTCCAAGATAGAAGATAAAGTTAATTGCTACGCTAACAGAGGGTTAAGAGTTTTAATTCTTGCGCATTCCAACTCTCCTCTAGAAGAAGATAATGTCCCAAATGACTTCTCCCCACTATCTTTCATCGTTATTGCTGACAATATTAGAGAAGACGCTATATCCACAATTCAATGGTTTAAGGATAATGGTGTTGCTGTGAAAGTTATATCAGGTGATAACCCTATTACTGTTTCTGAAGTTTCAAAACGTGTCGGAATAGAAAACGCAGATAAATATATAAGTTTAGAAGGATTAACCGACGAAGAAGTTTCTAACGTAGCAAACAAATATACAGTATTCGGAAGAGTAACCCCAGAACAAAAAGCAATACTTATTAGAGCAATCAAATCTGAAGGACACGTTACAGCGATGACAGGAGATGGTGTAAACGATATTCTTGCCTTAAAAGAAGCAGACTGCGCAATTTCTGTGGCAGCAGGTAGTGATGCAGCCAGAAATGTTTCTCACTTGGTTCTTACTGACAACAATTTCAACTCATTACCAAAAGTAGTTTACGAAGGAAGAAGAGTTATAAACAACGTTCAAAGTTCTGCCTCTCTGTTTTTAATGAAAACTTTGTTTACAATGTTAATGGGTATTATCACTTTGTGTTTACCCTATATGCACACCTATCCTTTTGTTGCTTCTCAAATGATAATTTTAGAAGTTGTTGTTATCGGTCTTCCTGCATTTTTCTTATCATTACAACCTAATGATTCTCGTGTTGAAGGTCGATTTATTAGTCAGGTAATAAAAAAATCACTACCCGGTGCATTCTTGATGGTAATAAGCGTTATTCTTATTGAAATACTTAAGAACGTTTTAGGTTTGTTCCCCACCGAAGTATATACAACAATGCAAGTATTCGCAATATTCTCCTCTGGTATAATTAATCTCTTTTTTGTATGCAGACCGTTTAATACCTTTAGAATTATCTTATTTTCTGTCGCTACAATTGTAATTGTCGCAATTATTGCAATTGCAATGTTTATAGGTTTACAATTCTTTAATTTCCAACCTATGATACCCCTATCCGAGTATTGGCATCATATTTTAATTATTGTGGCTGTAATTCTTGTTGACGTGCCATTAGCGATATTACTTCAATGGGCTTGTGGAAAAATAAACATAAAACAAAAACTGTAATATATTACATTTAAAGTTAAACGAGCGTTGACAAAATGTCAACGCTCGTTTAATATTAAAAATTTAGTTATTTGCATCAATCAACTTTACAATATCACCAACGGTCTTAATGTTAACCGCATCTTCTTCTGGTACTGTTATATTAAATTCTTCTTCAAGACTCATAAGCATTTCAACAACATCAAGAGAGTCAGCACCCAAGTCCTTAACTACCTCTTTTTCCTCTGTTATTTCTTCTACAGGCTTATTCAACTGTTGTGAAATAAGTTCTTTAACTTTATCAATTGTAGCCATCAATTCACCTCCACGATTATTTAATATTATTATAATATATTTTACTTACAAAATCAAGCAATAATCACAAATATTATAAATCAATATTTGGTAGTGTATCAAAACCCTTCTGTAAGTCTTCGTCAGTAGGGATATAATCTGTCATTGTATTATTATTAAATGCTGAATATGCTTTCAAATCAAAGTAACCTGTTCCTGTAAGGCAGAATACAATTTTCTTTTTTTCGCCTGTTTGCTTACACTTTAGAGCTTCATCAATAGCTACTCTTATTGAATGTGATGACTCAGGTGCAGGCAAAATCCCCTCCGATTTAGCAAACGTTACAGCTGCTTCAAAAACCTTTGTTTGTTCTACGGCGGTAGCCTCTATAACGCCATCGTGATAAAGTTTAGAAACAATCGGATTCATACCGTGATATCTTAATCCACCCGAGTGGTTTGCAGACGGCATAAACCCACTACCTAGCGTGTACATCTTTAGTAGCGGTGTCATTTTACCCGTGTCGCCATAGTCATAAGCATATCTTCCTCTCGTCATTGACGGACACGAAGCAGGTTCAACACCAATTATTCTATATTTTTTCATTCCATTAATTTTATCCTTAACAAACGGAGCAATAAACCCACCAAAGTTTGATCCGCCACCAACGCAACTTATCAATATATCAGGTTCAATATTATATTTATCAAGCACAGCCTTTAGTTCTAATCCGATTATACTTTGATGTAATATAACGTGATCTAACACACTACCCAAAACATACTTGCAATTTGGAGTTTCTAATGCTTTTTCAGTAGCCTCCGATACAGCGCAACCTAAAGAACCGCCAGTATTAGGATATGCCTTTAATATTTCTCTTCCAACTTTAGTAGTTTCAGATGGACTTGGAATAACCTTTCCACCATACGTTTCAATAACTGCACGTCTAAAGGGTTTTTGTTCTGCACTACATTTAACCATAAACACAGTCAAATCAAGACCATAATACGCACAAGCCATTGAAAGAGCAGTTCCCCATTGACCAGCCCCCGTTTCAGTAGTAAGATTAGTTAAACCCTGTTGCTTTGCATAATAAGCCTGTGCAACAGCAGAATTAAGCTTATGTGAGCCAGACGTGTTATTCCCCTCAAATTTATAGTAAATTTCTGCAGGGGTATCTAAAACCTTTTCTAGACAATAAGCTCTTGTCAATGGAGAAGGTCTTATCATTCTGTAAAATTCCTGAACTTCTTCAGGAATGGGAATATATTCGTCAGTTTCGTTTAATTCTTGCTTTGCTAATTCCTCACAAAAAACTTCAGTTAAATCCTCCAAAGTAACAGGTTTTAGAGTTTTTGGATTTAATGCAGGTGCGTGTTTATCTTTAAGTACCGCATTTATATTGTACCAATAACGTGGCAACTCACTTTCTTCAAGATACATTTTTGTAGGTATTCTTTTACTTGCCATTTTATTCTCTCCTTAAAATTTAAAATATAAAAACAC
Source organism: Christensenellaceae bacterium (assembly GCA_045656465.1). Taxonomy (GTDB): domain Bacteria; phylum Bacillota; class Clostridia; order Christensenellales; family Borkfalkiaceae; genus UBA1259. The sequence continues at coordinate 9,180 of JAZORG010000035.1, read as the reverse complement.
GGTAAAACCGTCTATGGGACGAATTTATCCGTGTTGCCACCCATTTTTGCAAAATGCCTCTTTCGGGTACTATCATACCCTGCCGTTTTAACGCTCGGCTCATTGCGTCAACAACTACTAAATTTCGCCATCGCCCTCAGTAATCCATTCAACAGAGTGTTACAATTTACTCGCACCAACCGTAAACTCTCTTTAAGCACAGCCTCTGTTTACTACTTTACCTCATCGGTTTATTTTTTTTAATAATAACATCTTTTCACAAGTCTGTCAACTATTTTTTGTATCAACACTCTTTTTTATTAAAATTCCAAAAGAATGTGGTTTTAAGCAATATACATTATCATATTCTTTTTTTGTATAAAGTTCAGAAAGTTTCCCATCAAAATTTAGGTCAACATCTTTATCTGAAAGATTTATGCAAACTAAAATTTCTGATTGATCACCACTTCTAGAAAATACAAAAATATTCTTATTTGCATAAATCTCCGAATACTCACCAATAGAAAAAGCATCGTAGTTTAGCCTTAATGCTCCCAAAAATTTATACCAATCAAGCAATTCATTATCCTCATTCCCCCAAGGATAACACTTTCTGTTAAGAGGATCTTTATAACCTTGCATACCTATTTCATCCCCATAGTATAACGATGGTACACCACAGAGGGTATATTGTAATAAAGACGCTAGTTTAACTAGGAATTTTGCATTTTGAAGTTGGTTAGATGGAATATATATCTTATCTAATTCAGCCTTGCTTTTCCCTTCTCCATTTTGACCTGCAAGTGTTGTGATTAACCTTTCCGTATCGTGAGTTGATAAAATATTCATCAAAGCATCTAATACTTTTTTAGGATAATGGTCAATTTGCTCTTTTATTGTGTAGGAAAGTTTTTTAACGTCTTTATTTCTAACAAAATCTATAATAGCATCTTTTAGGGGATAATTCATAACGCTGTCTAGTTCTTCCCCTTGAAAATAAGTACGCCTTTCGTCATAAGCAATCTTATTAGATGCATCCTCCCACACCTCGCCTATGATGACAGCGTTTGGATTAGCCTTTTTGGCTCTTAATCTAATTGACCGTACAAAAGAAGAGGGAAGTTCATCAACAACGTCAAGACGCCAGCCATCAATTCCCATTTTTGTATATTTATCTATAACGCCTGCTTCACCTGTTATAAACTGCACGTAGTCTTGATTGTTTTCATTTACAGATGGTAAAACTGAAATACCCCACCAACTTTCATATTTATCGGGAAAACTAGTAAAATTATACCAACCGTGGTATTTAGATTGTTCACTTTGATATGCACCTAAAGAATTATATTTTCCGTATTTATTAAAGTATAAACTGTCATCGCCCGTATGATTAAAAACACCGTCTAAAATAATTTTGATCCCCAAATCATGCGCACTTTCGATAAGCGTATTTAAGTCTTTCTCATCCCCAAGCAAAGGGTCTATTTGCATATAATCACCCGTATCGTAACGGTGATTTGAATATGCCTTAAAAATGGGATTAAGATAGATAACAGACACCCCTAAACCTTTTAGGTAATCTAATTTTTTTTGTACCCCTTTAAGATTTCCACCAAAAAAATCGTTGTTTAAGATTTGACCTTTTTCGTTAGGCAAAAAATGAGGAGTATCAAGCCAATTATCGTGCAACCATTTTCCCTCTTCAACTTTAGGCGAATCACCAAACCTATAAAATCTATCAGGAAAAATCTGATAAATTAACCCGCCGTTTATCCAGTCAGGAACAACGTAATCTTCACCATATACTGTTAATTGAAAACGTGTAGGACAGTTTGTAATTTCACCCTCATAGTTTTCATTTAAACTTATATAGCGGCCATCACACAAAGAAAAACAGTAAAAATACAGACCTACCTGAAAGGTAATATTAAGTTCAAAATAGCCATCTTTTTTCGTTAAAGGATAAAAGTCATCGCTAATATTTTGGTCTTTTTTTAAAAGCAAAACGACAGAGTTAAAGTTCCCTTTAACTCTGAACGTAATATTTTTACCTGCGCAAACCGCGCCTATTTGACTTTTATAAAACTTATCAAGTGGATTGAATATTGTCATTTGCTATTTAATCTTTTTTAATCCCCAAATTCTATCTGCATATTCACGAATACTTCTATCGGCTGCAAATACACCTGCAGTTGCGATATTATTGAGGCTTTTTGAAGCCCAAAGCATTTTGTCCTTATAAACTTTATCTGCTTTAGCGTGAACATCTACAAACGCACCAAAATCCGCAAGACACATATAAGGATCTGCAATAGGACTTCCCGTTAAAAGATATTGCGCAATATCAGAAAAGGACTGTCCGTTAAAACCAACGTTAAGAGCATTTATAACCTTTTCTAGTTTAACGTTATTAGCATAATATACGGAAGAATTGTAGCCTTGTTTCCATACCCTCTCAACTTCTTTAGCTGTTAAACCGAAAATGAAAATATTATCTTCTCCGCAGACCTGTTGCATTTCCACGTTTGCGCCATCAAGTGTACCGATGGTTAATGCACCGTTAATCATAAATTTCATATTACCCGTTCCACTAGCCTCTTTTCCCGCTTGAGAAATTTGTTCGCTTATTTCAGTTGCAGGCATAAGTTTTTCTGCCATTGAAACACAATAATCTTCCATATAAACAACGTTGAGTTTTTCGTTGATTTTAGGATGCTTTTTTATATCCTCGCTTAAGCAACAAATGAGTTTTATTATTTGCTTTGCAAAATAATATCCAGGAGCGGCTTTTGCGCCAAATATAAAGGTTTTAGGCTGTACAGGAAGATCTGGATTCTCTTTAAGGTCGTTGTACAAAGAAATAATGTAAAGAGCATTCAAAAGTTGTCTTTTATATTCGTGTAATCTCTTTGCCTGAACATCAAAAATCGAATTTGGATCAATAATATGCCCTTGCTTTTTCTTTGCAAATTCGCAGAATTGAATTTTTTTCAACTGTTTAATATTATTTAATTTTTCTAAAACGGCTTTATCGTGTTCAAATGATTTAAACTCAATAAGTTTAGATGCATCTTTAACGTATCCATCACCTATGCAATCGTTTAATAGTTCGCACAATTCGGGATTTGACTGACAAAGCCATCTTCGGTGTGCAATACCATTTGTAACGTTTGTAAATTTATGTGGATAAACCTCGTAAAAATCCTTGAATATACTGTCTTTAATTATATCACTATGAAGTGCGGAAACACCATTAACAGTATGAGATGCAACAACACTTAAATTTGCCATCTTAATTTGACTATGTGAAAAAATACTCATTCTGTCAATTCTATCCCAATCGCCAGGGAATTTATCCCACATTTGAGCGCAGAAACGTTGATTGATTTCTTTTAATATCATATATATTCTGGGCAATCTTCTTTGAATTAAATCTTCGCTCCACTTCTCTAAAGCCTCACTCATAACAGTATGGTTCGTATAAGCAACCGTTTTGGTTACGATATTCCAAGCATCATCCCACGTATAGCCACGCTCATCCATCAATATCCTCATAAGTTCAGGAACACATAATGCTGGATGCGTATCGTTAATATGAATTGCTGCTTTCTCAGGCAAGCTATCTAAAGAACCATAACGTTTTACATGATCTTGAACAATATCTTGAAGAGCAGCAGAAACGAGCAAATATTGCTGTTTAAGCCTTAATGATTTACCTTCGAAGTGGTTATCAGATGGATATAAAACTTTAGAAATTAAGTCTGCCTCGTTATCCTCTTGCATACTTCTTATATAATCACCTTGCGAGAAGGTTTTCATATCAAAATCACGAATATTCTGCGCTTTCCAAAGTCTCAAAACGGAAACGGCTTCACTATCTTTGCCCGATAACATCATATCGTAAGCAACAGCCTCAACTTCTTTTGCATCGTAATGAGCAATTTTTAAGCCATTTTCCGTCCAAGTCTCCTCTATGTGTCCGTCGAATTTTACTTTAAACGTTTTATCAAGTCTTTGCGTTAGCCAAACTTCCCCACCCGGTAACCATATATCAGGCAATTCCATTTGCCAACCATCAACAATTTTTTGTTTAAAAAGCCCATATTCATATCTAATAGAATACCCCATTGCTGGATAATTCTGGCTTGCAAGCGCATCCATAAAACAAGCGGCAAGCCTACCTAATCCACCGTTGCCCAAACCTGCATCAGGTTCTAAATCATATAATTCCTCAAGACTGCATCCAAATTCCTTTTTAAGTGCACCACCAAAAGCGTCTTGAACGCTTAAGTTATAGGTATTGTTTTTAAGCGATTGACCGAGTAAAAATTCCATACAAAGATAATAAACTCTTTTACCATTTTTTGTACGGTATTTTTTATTAAACGCATGACGTTTTTCTAAAAGCATATCTCGTATGCACATTACAACCGCTTTATAAATTTGTTCTTTTGTTGCCTCTTTTGGGCCAACGCCGAAATATCTTGACAGTTTACTTTTAATTAATCCCGACGCTTCTTTTTCCGTGAATAAGTTCATCTTCTACTCCTAAAGTCTATTTATTATAAAGTTTCTCGTATTCTCCCGCCTGTATCGCCCACGAAAAATCAGTATTCATAGCACGACTTTGAACATCCTTGAAAGCCTCTTTGTCGTGATATGTTCTTATCGCTTCATTTAACACGTAAAGCATATCGTGAGCATTATAATCGTGGAAAGTAAATCCATTACCTTTTACACCCGTATATGCTTTAATACTGTCGTTTAGTCCGCCCGTTTCCCTAACAACAGGCACAGTTCCGTAACGGCTTGCAATCATTTGTGATAAACCGCACGGTTCCATTTTAGAGGGCATTAAAAATATATCTGCCCCTGAATAAATCTTTCTAGATAAATCTTGATTGTAAGCAATTATTGTAACGCATTTCCCATTGTAACAATTTGCAATATTTGTGAAGAAATTTTCGTACGCAATTTCTCCTTTCCCTAAAATCACTATTTGAACGTCTTGAGATAAAAGACTTTCAATTGTACTGCGTAAAAGGTCAAGCCCTTTATGCGACACTAATCGAGATATAACTGCAATAATCGGAACATCCTCTCTTTCGGGAAGATTTAACATTTTTTGAAGTTCTTTTTTGCAAATTTTCTTTCCAGATAGGTCAGTTTTAGAATAGTTTGCAAATAAAAATTTATCTGTTTCAGGATTATAGTAATCAATATCAATACCGTTTAATATTCCACTCAATTTCCACGAATTTGTATTTATAATATTTTCAAGTCCGTGAGCAAAAAAAGAACTCTTAATTTCCTCTGCGTAAGTGGGACTTACGGTAGATACAAGGTCTGACATTTCAATTGCGCCTTTCATAAGGTTAACACTACCATTAAACTCAACAAAATTCTTTATAGATTCAGGGAAACCAAAAACATCGCCAAAGGTATCCATTCCGAATACGCCTTGATATTCTATATTATGAATTGTGAAAACAGTTTTAATTTTTCTAAACTGCTCATCACCGTAATACATACCTTTTAAATAAATAATTGATGATGCCGTCTGCCAATCATTACAATGTAAAATATCAGGATAAATATTAAGTCTTGCTATTGTGTCTAAAGCCGCTCTCGAAAAGAAAGCATATCTCTCTCCATCGTCATAAAATCCGTAAATATTACCTTCTCTCTTAAAGTAATATTCGTTATCAATAAAATAATACTTTACTCCTTGGTATTCATAGAAGAAAACACCGCAATACTGTAATCTCCAAGAAACTGACACGTTAAAACTTGTTAAAAACTTAAACTTAGCCCTAAATTCGGGATTTATGTTGCTATACATAGGAAGAATAACGCTAACGTCGTTATACTTATTCATTGCTATCGCATTAGGTAATGACCCCATAACGTCAGCCAATCCACCAGTTGCAATAAAAGGTGCAGCCTCTGACCCCAAATATATGATTTTATTTTTTACTGAAACTTTAATTTTAGGAAGTTTATCAGTTTTAATTTTATTCGAGGAGCATTTTTTTTCACTCACGCTCTTTTTTTCCATTGTTTTTTTATCAGTTTTCTTTTGTGTTTTCTTTACGGTTGATTTTGCCTCCATTATAGCCCCCTTAAATCATAATACCTTTGCTTATATAGAAAGGATGATTGTCGCTACCCGACAATACTTTTCTATCTCTTATCGAAACGTTTTTATCGGTTATAATGCAATTAAGCGAACAATTTTCACCCAACACGGTATTTTGCATTATTATACTGTTTTTAACAACTGCGCCTCTTGCTACCTTAACGTTTCTAAATAAAATACTATTTTCTACTTCTCCCTCAACAATACAGCCGTCTGCAATCATAGAATTTTTCACAATTGCACTCTTACCGTATTTTGCAGGTGCAGAATCTCGTATTTTGGTGAACACACTCCTATCACCAAAAATCTCATGTCTAACTTTCTCGTCAAGCATCATCATATTACTGTCGAAATAAGCCTGCAACGAGGTTATTCCCGCATAAAAACCTTTATGCTCATATCCCATAATTTTCAAACTGTTAACGTTGTCTGCGATAACGTCTGAAAGAAAATGACGTTTATTATGCGATATACTATCCATAACTATGTTTTGTAACATTGATTTTTTCATAACGAATACGTTAGTGAAAACGTTTGAACTTTCATCGTGTAATTTTTCTTTATAATTAACACCTGTAATTCTACCCTTTTCAATGTGAAAGGTTGTTGCGTTATTTGCTGAATATTCTCCCCTTTCAAATCTCTTATATACTAATGTTATATCAGCGTGATTTCTAATATGATATTCTATTATTTCATTATAGTTAATTCGGCAAACAGCATCACAATCGGTCATCACAACGTATTCTTCGTCCGCACGGAACAAAAAGTTGGTTGCACCTTTAAGAGCCTCTAATCTAGAAGTGTATAAACTACTGCTATCAGTATCGCCAAATGGAGGAAGAATAATCACACCACCATCTTTTCTCGCCAAATCCCAATCCTTTCCACTACCAACGTGGTCCATTAATGATTGATAATTGCTTTTTGTAATGATACCCACAGTATCTATTCCAGAATTAACCATATTTGAAAGGGGAAAATCTATAAGCCTATATCTTCCGCCAAACGGAATAGAGCCGAGAGTTCTTATCCTTGCAAGTTCAGGAACGTTGTTATCGTGTATATTTGAAAATATTATACCGACTGCCCTCATCTTATTTTTCCTCCTTTACAATGTCTTTATCTATAATTTGTCCGCCATCAACAACAGTGCCATCATCTAATCTTACGTTACGTCCTACCACAGCAATGCCCTTCCCTTCAGATTGCAACTGCCCTATACGAACGTTTTTACCTACAGAAACGTTCTCATCAATAATTGAATATTCAATATAAGCATCCTCTTCAATGGTAACGTCGCCCATTATTATACTGTTTTTAACAACAGCGCCTTTTTTTACGATTACATCACTAGCCAAAATGCTATTTTCAACAGCACCGTAAATCTCACAACCAGACATAATAATGCTGTTATCCGTCTTTGCTCCCTCTCCTATATAGTGAGGTGGTGCAAGAGGGCTTCTTGACTGAATTTTCCACGAATTGTCATAAACGTCAAAAACAGGGTTATCGCCCAACAAATCCATATTTGCTTGATAAAGGGAATCTATTGTTCCAACGTCTTTCCAATACCCATCAAATTCATACGCCATCATTTTCTCACCCTCGGATAACATCTTGGGTAGAATATCTTTTCCAAAGTCATTCGATGAGTCTTTGTTTTCGCTATCTTCTTCTAAATATTTAAAGAGTTTTTTTGTGGAGAATATATATATACCCATAGAGGCAAGTGTTGATTTGGGTTTTTTGGGTTTTTCCTCAAACTCGTATATACTTCCGTCTGGATTAGTATTGAGTATTCCAAATCTCGATGCTTCTTCCATTGGAACGTTAATTGCGGCTATCGTGCAATCAGCATCATTAAGTATATGATAGTTTAGCATAAGTGAATAATTCATTTTATAAATGTGATCGCCCGATAAAACGAGAACGTAATCGGGATTATATTGTTTTATAAAACGCATATTTTGATAAATAGCGTTAGCAGTACCCTTATACCAATCGGATGAATTTTTGCCTTGATATGGTGGCAAAATATGAACCCCGCCAAAGTTTCTATCCAAGTCCCAAGGCTGTCCGTTCCCAATGTAATAGTTTAATATCATTGGCTGATATTGAGTTAAAACTCCAACAGTATCTATTCCTGAATTTACACAGTTAGACAAGGGGAAGTCAATTATTCTGTATTTTCCCCCAAAAGATACCGCAGGCTTTGCTATGTTGTTAGTTAATGCATAAAGCCTACTACCTTGCCCACCAGCCAAAAGCATTGCGATGCATTTTTTCTTCCTCATCATATATATCTTTTCTCCTTAACTATATTAACAAATTTTTATAAAATACACAGCGGTAAACTTAGGGACGGAAAAAACTATAGAATAATCTTTTCCGTGAGCCTTAATTTTTGCCGTTTTATAAGTTTTTTTCTTTATGAAACCCGAACCACCGAACTTTCCATCATCAGAGCATAGAATTATTTTATATTTGCCCTCATCCATTCCCAAACGATAATCAATATATTCTCTGCCCGAAAAGTTTATGAATGCAGTAACTATATTTTTTTTCTTATCTTTTCTGTTAAATGCAATAACGTTATTATCATTTTCGTCAACAGAAATCCACTCAAAACCATCCCAACTATTCTCAATTTCATATAAGGCTGGAGTTGATTTATATAGTTTGTTTAAGGCTTTATTATAATCGTGCAATTTTTTATGCAAGGGGTAATCTAGCATAAAAAACTCTAGTCCTTCCTTATAATCCCACTCCTTAAACTGTCCATACTCATTACCCATAAAATTGAGTTTTTTTCCAGGGTGAGCGAACTGATATGCGAAAAATGCCCTTGTATTTGCAAATTTATCCTCGATTGCACCTGGCATTTTATCGAGCAACGATTTTTTTCCGTGAACGACTTCGTCGTGCGAAATGGGTAACACATAGTTTTCACTAAATGCGTAATACATTGAAAAGGTAAGTTTATTATGGCATCCCGAACGGAAATACGGATCACACTCCATATAGGAAAGTGTATCGTTCATCCACCCCATGTTCCATTT
>JAZORG010000034.1:0-26679 GCA_045656465.1 Christensenellaceae bacterium | reverse complement strand
AAGTTTATATGCTGGTTTGCCCAAAAACGTTACGATATTTTCTAACGAACCCTTGCCTACGATAACTGACAGCAACCAGTTAATTATAGGCTTTAAGATATAATTTGAAAGTCCGTTAACAATTCCTGTAAACGCACCGCCAACGATTACGCCGACAGACATATCTAGAACGTTACCACGAGTAATGAATTTCTTAAATTCTCCAAAAAACTTTTTCATACGTTTCTCCTTATAATATAGTTTTAAATATTAAACGCTACTTTTGTTACAATTGAGGCTATTGCCACAACGATTAGATACAAGCTGAACCATTTGTAATTTGCCTTACTTATAACTTTAAGCATAACTTTAATAGCTAAATATCCAGTAACCGCCGCCGTAACAACCCCGAATAAAAGTGGAAAAATTTCAACGACTACACCCTCTTTAAGCACTTTTAACCCTGAAACGAGCGCTGCGCCCAAAATTACGGGGATACTCATTAAGAATGCAAAACTAGCATTTTGTTTTTTCTCAACGCCCATATAGCAACCTGCGGAAATAACCGTTCCGCTCCTAGATAACCCAGGAACTATTGCTATACTTTGCGCAAATCCCATTACTAGAGTGTTTTTATAACTTAATGGTAATTCCTTTTTATATTTTTTACTTATCCATTCGGATATAAAAAGTTCAATCGCCGTTAAAACAAAAGTTCCAGCGAGTAAACACGCAGCCAAAACGTCTCCGCCATAAAACACCCCTTCAATGTGTTCTGCTAAAAACATTCCCGTAAGACCTGCAGGGATTGTTGCAATTATTAAATACAGAAGTTTAGGATTAAATAAAGCACGTTTTTCTCTTGAACTTCCGTCCTCATTTAATACCGTTACAGGTTGGGGACGCTTAAATAAATCTATAATTTCCTTAAAGAACACTATGCAAACGGGAACGAGCGTTCCAATATGAAGCATAACGTCAAAGAAAAGTCCACCCTCGGTAACACCTAGCCATCTTTGAACAAGCAAAAGATGACCGCTTGATGAAACGGGCAAAAACTCTGCAAAACCTTGCACCATTCCCAAAATTATCGCTTGCCATATTTCCATAATCTATTTGCCCTCATTTAATAGTTTTATAAATTCCTTTACGGCAAAAGTCAAATTCTCGTGTTTCGGAAGAGCAAGCCCTATTGCGCGCGCAGGCAATGCAGGGCTAGTTTTAATCTCTTTAAGACTTCCCTCTTCAAGTTCGTGCTTAACAAACTCCTTTGGAATACACGCTATACCTATACCGGTTTTAGCAAGTTCTGTCATAAGTTCTAAACTTGCAAGTTCTATTTCAGGATGAAGATGAACGCCTTGCGAATGCGCAAAACTTACGATAGCCTGCCGTGTAGCGGTGGAAAGTTCTAACATCAATAGCGGATAATCTTGTAAACGTTTAAGGTCTATTACCCCCTTTGTCAACTCTAAAAAGTTTTCGTTTGCAACAAACGTGTCGTGCAATTGCATTACCGTATTAGAAAGATTTATGTCGCTGTCATCAATAGGGAGATTAACAAAACCTATATCGCCTTTGTTGTTTTTTAAAAGTTCTATGGTTTCATTTGACGTGCCGTTTTGAAGTATGAGGTTTACGTTAGGATATTTGGCGTGATATTCTTTTATATACGGCAATAAAAAGTGCGTAGCAACAGTATCCGATGCGCAAATTCTAACAATACCTGTAGCCGTGTCTTTAAGTTCTGCATACTTACTTTCTGCCTCGTCAAACAGTTTTAACGCTTGTTCAACGGTGGAAAAAATCTGTTTTCCACCCGTTTCGGAAAGTTCCATTCCTTTGTGCGTGCGATTAAAAAGTTTTCCCCCAAGTTGTGTTTCAAGTTGCTTTATCGCCTGCGAAACAGCAGGTTGCGATATGTAGAGTTCTTCTGCAGCCTTTGTTAAACTACCGCACTTTGCAACTGTATAAAACACCCTGTAAAGTTCAAGATTTACCACGTTTATCTCCTTTTAATTTTATATTTGTGTTTAATTATATTTTAAGGTTTAGAAACAAGCGTAACGCTTGACCTACACTAACCCGTTGCGTGTGATGTTTTAAGGATTAGAAACGAGCAAATCAAGGCTCGCTATGTGTTTTGGGTGAGATTAACCTTTTTGGTTATCGAGGTCAAAACGCATAGCAGTAACGCATTATTTCGAAAGTTTTAACTTTATATTTTAAGGATTAGAAACGAGCAAGACAAGGCTCGCTATGTGTTTTGGATGAGATTAACCTTTTTGGTTATCGAAGTCAAAACGCATAGCAGTAACGCAGTATTGCGAAGTTTATAAGCCTTAAAATTATTTGCCGACGCAGAACTTACTAAATATATTGTTTATTATATCTTCTGTTGCAGTGCGTCCACTTATCTCTCCTAATGCATCCCAACCGTCTTTGATATCGATGGCAAGGATATCTAGGGTAACAAAACCGATTGCACGGAGCGCATCTGAAAATTTTTGTTTTGCAAGGGAGAGCGCAGAATAGTGACGCTCTTCGCACAAGAAATCGCCGTTTAAATCAATTCCACTACCGACGGTTTTCTCGTAAAGCAATTGCTTTAAGTTTTCTATGTTGACGTTTTGTTTTGCGGAAAGATAAATATCTGCTTTATCAAACTTGTTTGAACATTTATCCGTTTTGTTTACAGCAACAATAAGATTTTTCTCTTTGACTAATTCAAAGATAGCCATATCGTCATCAGTAATATCCGAACTATCTAAAACAAGCAAAATAACGTCGCTTTCGCCTAGTATTTTTTTTGAAAGACCTACACCGAGGTTTTCTATCGCATCATCACTTTCTCTAATACCAGCAGTATCGGAAAAGTTGAATTTAACGCCGTTAATCTGTATTGAACCCTCTACTATATCCCTCGTTGTTCCTGCAACCGAGGAAACAATTGCCTTGTCAAAGGATAGAAGTGCGTTTAAGATTGAACTTTTACCCGTGTTAGGTTTTCCCACAATAGCAACCGACACGCCTTCTTTTAGCGTTCTACCCGTACGGTAAGTAGAGAGTAATTTGTCAATTTTTTCGATAACGGTACTTAAATCTCGTGCCACCGCCTCGGTTGAACTTTTTTCCAAATCCTCTTCGGGAAAGTCCATATCACAATCTATTTGAGCGAGTGTATCGGTTATGATGTCTTGCAAAGCGTTTATTTCGCTAGTCAATTTTTCTCGGTAAAGATAATATCCTGCTTTAACTCCGCTAACCGATTCGCTGTTAATCATATCAATTAAGCCTTCTGCTGACGACAAAGAGAGTTTACCGTTCATAAAGGCACGCTTTGTAAATTCGCCGTTAGTAGCAAGTCTTGCACCGAGAGAAAGGATTTTTTGGAGTATTCCACGTGTTATGGCCACGCCACCGTGACAATGAAACTCCACAACGTCCTCTCCTGTAAAACTTTTAGGCCCTTTAAAATATACGCACATACCAAAATCGGTAAAACCGTCTGCAATAATTTCGCCCACATACATTTTATACGGCTCAAAATCTTTGACCTCGGTTTTACCACTCGGCACGAACATTTTTTTTGCAATATCTAGCGGACTTGACCCGCTTATCCTTAAAACGGCAACACCACTCGCTGAAAGCGCTGTGGATATTGCCGCAATATTCTCTGAAGGCATCTTTAATCGTCCTTTTCTTTGTTATTATCATATTTGCCGTCAAACTGTGAGAAAGGTTCTTCAGGCGGTCTATTTTCTTTTTTTTCATATTCCGCAAAGGGAATATCTCTATACGGATTATATGCGTTGGGGTCGCTTGCATTTGGATTGCTTTGTCCGTTAGGGGTATTTTGACCATAAGGTCCGTAAGGTCCATACATATTTTGATAACGAGAACGCAAATATTCCATATAACTCATAGGTTGTTTATTTCTTATAATGAAAATAAACACAGGGAAAAGCCCGAACATAGAAAGAATCGTTCCCACAACAAAATGTTGTGGCCAGTATTTTCTAAATATATTAAAGAATACTGCAAGTTCAATTAGCAATACGGCAAAGTCCAAAACCATAGTGAGCATATTTGATATTGTAAACCAAGTGTTTACCGCATAAAAGTCGTAGGGATAAACAAATCTACCGTTAGTTGCGCTATCGGTAAGGTTAATCCAAATTCCAGAACCTTCTATATACGGCGTAAAACCCATATTCATAAGTTCGGCTACACCCGCTTCGCTTGCAACAAGACAAATTTCTCTGCCCATAAAGTAGTTTCCGACAAGCGGAAAATACAATAAGAACTGATTTGTAAAGGTTATTATTTGTGCAAGACTAAACACTATTACGAATGCTATTGCCCATTTTCCGAGCGTACTTCTAAACAGTTTAGATTCTTTTACTAGAATTATTGCAGGATATAACCATACAAACGGTAAAAATGCCATAAACGCTGTTTTTAGTTTTTCACGCTTTGCTAGTTTGTAAACGCCTATAGTTCTTAAAACATAAAATGATATGGGAAGAATAAGCATCAAAATAACGGCTATTATAAGCGCTGTTCGGCTAATTTCTAAAGGGACGAAATCCCCTATTATTTTTAACATCTGTTTCTCCTTGTTTCCGCTTTTATAACGGAAAATCTTTCTTTATATACGATAATAGTTCATTTTTATTGAACTATGCTTGATTTTAGTATGCCCTAGCAAAGATTACTTTATGCTTAGCAGGCTTACCACAAATAGCGCATTTTTCAGGAATTCCCTCTTCATCGCACATAACTCTTGCAGTAGCAGATGCCGTTTCTTTAACCTTATCCTCACATTCTCTGCATCCGCACCAACCTGCTTTTACAAAATTCTTGTTTTCAACGCCCTCTAAAATCCCCTCAAGGCTATCTGCCTCTACAATTTTCTTATCACGTCTTTCTTGCGCTTTAACAAGCATTTCTTTCTGAACGGTATCTAAAATTTGGGGAATAGCAGTTGGTAAATCGTCAATGCAAACAGTTTGTTTTTCTAAAGTATCACGGCGGAAAATTACAACCTGATTATTTTCAATATCTCTCGGTCCTATTTCTATACGAAGAGGAACACCTTTCATTTCCCATTCGTTAAACTTCCAACCAGGGCTCATATCTCTAACGTCGGTTTCTGCACGAACGCCTGCCTTTATTAGTAGGCTTTCAATTTCTTTAGCCTTTTCTATTACCCCACCTTTATGCGCAGCGATAGGAATTATTATCGTTTGAATAGGCGCAACCCTTGGTGGCAATACTAGACCTCTTTGGTCGCCGTGAGCCATAATAACTGCACCTATCATACGGGTGGATGTTCCCCACGAAGTTGTGTAGCCGTGCTTTAACTGACTATCTTTATCTAGGAATTTAATATCGAACGCTTTGGAGAAGTTTTGACCGAGATAATGTGAAGTTCCCGATTGCAAACTCTTGCCGTCAAGCATCATTGCTTCTAATCCGAAAGTTGCAACTGCGCCTGCGAATTTTTCTTTTTCGGTTTTTCTACCGCAGAAAACAGGGAGAGCAAGCGTTTCATTCATAAAATCACGGTAAACGTTTAACATTTTTATGGTTTCTTCCATAGCCTCTTCTTCGCTTGCATGAACGGTATGCCCTTCTTGCCATAAGAACTCACTCGTGCGGAGGAATGGTCTTGTCGTCTTTTCCCAACGCATAACGTTACACCATTGATTCATTATAACGGGTAAATCTCTATAAGACTGAATCCATTTTGAATACATAGTCCCTATAACTGTTTCACTTGTAGGGCGGATTGCAAGCGGTTCTTCAAGTTTTGCCCCGCCAGCGTGAGTTACAACTGCAACTTCAGGCGCAAAGCCTTCAACGTGCTCTGCTTCTTTGGTAAAGAAACTCATAGGAATAAGTAAGGGGAAATATGCATTCTTACTGCCAACCGCCTTAAATCTTGCATCCATATCCTTTTGAATATTTTCCCAAATAGCGTAACCGTAAGGGCGTATGACCATAGTGCCTTTTACAGGACCGTAATCAACCAGTTCGGTCTTTAAAACAACGTCTGTGTACCATTGTGTAAAATTCTCATTGATGTCGGCTATTTGTGTTACGAATTGTTTTTCACTCATAAAAATTCTCTCCAAGCATAGTTTTCCATTATTATTTTTATATCATTATAACAACAAAGTATAAATATATCAAGTTTTTTTGTTTAATTTTACGGAAAAAGGCTTGAAAAACAATCTTATTTACTATATAATAGATATTGCATTACGTTAGCGGTCGTTAGGGAACAATACCATTTTCCGTCCCTCAAATATATACCGCACCATTCTTCAAGGAGGATTTTTTATGCAAGACGTAAAACAACTTACAGTTAACGCCATAAGGGTGCTCTCTGCTGAGGCTATCCAAAAGGCAAATTCCGGCCACCCCGGTCTTCCACTCGGCGCTGCTCCTATCGGCTACGCTGCATTTACTAATATGACTTTCAATCCGAAAGATACTGCGTTTGATAACAGAGATAGATTCGTTCTCTCTGCTGGTCACGGCTCTATGCTCGACTACGCTTTATATTATCTTTTCGGTTTCGGTCTTACAAAGGAAGAAATTATGAACTTCCGTCAACTCGGCTCTCGCACGGCTGGCCACCCCGAATACGGTGTTTGCCCCGGCGTTGAAACTAGCACGGGTCCGCTCGGTCAAGGTATTGCCAACGCTGTTGGTATGGCTATTGCCGAAAATTACCTCGCTAACAAATTCAACAAAGAGGGTTTCCCCATTGTTGACCACTACACTATCGCTCTTTGCGGAGACGGTTGTAT
The DNA here is from genome assembly GCA_045656465.1 of Christensenellaceae bacterium. GTDB lineage: Bacteria > Bacillota > Clostridia > Christensenellales > Borkfalkiaceae > UBA1259. Next base: position 19,879 of record JAZORG010000034.1, on the reverse strand, counting down.
GCAAGAGGGTATTGAAAACGAGGCTGCTTCTCTCGCTGGCGCTCTTAAACTTGGCAAACTTATCGTTTTATACGACGATAACGATATCACCATTGAAGGCGACACAGATATAACCTTTACCGAAAACGTTGGCAAACGCCACGAGGCTATGGGTTGGCAGGTTATTAACGTTAAAGACGCTAACGACCTCGGCGCTCTTAACCGTGCTATTAAAAAAGCTAAAGCAGAAAAAGAAAAACCCTCTCTTATCGTAATTAAATCTCAAATCGGTTACGGTTCTCACCTTGTAGGACAGGCTTCTTGCCACGGCGCTCCTTTAGGCGAAGAAGGCGTTGCTACCTTAAAGAAAAACCTCGAATGGAACTGTGAACCTTTCGAAGTTCCAGAAGAAGTATTCAAACATTGTAAAAAATTCGCTAACAAGGGCAGAAAAGCACAAAGAGCGTGGAAAGCACTCTTTAAGGCTTATCAGGAAAAATATCCTGAACTCGCTAAAGAATATATCGCTTGGAAGAAAAAAGAACTCCCCGACCTCAAAAATATTGAGGATTTGTGGCAGTTTGAAAAAGACGATGCTTCTAGAGGTTACAGCAGTACCGTTCTTAACAAAATCGCTAAATACGTTCCCAACCTTATCGGTGGTAGCGCAGACTTAGCGCCTGCAAACAAATCTTATATGAAAGGCCGTGGCGATTTCGGACCTAACGATAAAACAGGTTCAAATATGCACTTCGGTATTCGTGAACACGCTATGAGCGCAATTGTAAACGGTATGTATCTCCACGGAGGTCTTATTCCTTACTGCGCAACGTTCGCAGTATTCTCCGATTATATGAAGAATGCTATGCGTATGTCCGCTCTTATGGAACTCCCTGTAATCTACATTCTCTCTCACGATTCAATCGGCGTTGGCGAAGACGGACCTACACACCAACCTATCGAACATCTCTCTGGGCTTCGTGCTATGCCTAATATGAAAGTATATCGTCCTGCAGACGGCAGAGAAACGACTGCTTCTTGGATTAGTGCGCTTAACGGCAAAGAACCCTCTTGTATCGTTGTTTCACGTCAGACCTTACCTATGCTCGATGGCACAGGCGAAAAGGCATTCAAGGGTGGTTACGTTCTTGCTGACAGCACAAAGAAAACTCCCGACGTTATCTTAATCGCTACAGGTAGTGAAGTTACGCTCGCAGTTAGCGCTAAAGCAGAACTCGCAAAACGTGGCGTTGATGCTAGAGTAGTTTCTATGCCTTGCGTTGAAGACTTTGAAAAACAGAGCGAAAAATATAAAGAAAGCGTTCTTCCCAAAGCAGTTCGTGCAAGAGTTGCTATTGAGGCTGGCGCAACAATGTGTTGGTATAAATACGTTGGTATGGACGGAAAGGTTGTTGGTATCGACCAATTCGGCGCATCTGCTCCTGCTAAAAAATTGTTTGAAAAATACGGATTTACCGTTGAAAACGTTGTTGACTCCGCATTAGAAGTTGCAGGCAAATAATCAATTTTGATTAAAGAAAAAATCCCGAAGTCAAGTAAAGCTTAACTTCGGGATTTATTTTTTTATAACCTGTTTTAGTTCTTATTCTTTTCTTTATTTATCAAAGCGTCGATTGCCATAACGTAGCCGTCAAAACCTTTGCCTGTTATTGTTAAAAAAGCAAATTCTTTCACGAAAGAAATTTTTCTATACTCTTCCCTTTCGTTCACCTCTGTAATATGCACTTCAACGGTGGGAATATTTACCGATTTTAGAGCATCTAAAATCGCAACGCTTGTGTGAGTGTATGCGCCGGGATTTATAACTATTCCGTCGTATTTTTTATATGCTCTTTGAATTTTCGTTACGATTGCCCCCTCGTAATTTGATTGAAAACAAGTAGCCTTAACTTTGCGAGTTTTCACCTCGTTTTTTATGAGTTTTATGAGAGAGGAATAACTCTTATCCCCATAGAGATTTTTTTCTCTTATTCCAAGCATATTTAGGTTTGGACCATTTATAACTAATATTTTCATAGGTTTTTAATAACTCCTTTAACCGTTTCAAGCAAATCCCCGTTATTATCCACGATATAATCGGAAAAATATTTATACAGTTCTTTTCTTTCGTTATAAAGTTTTAATATTGTTTGACTATCTTTAGAAAGTGGTCTGCCGTCTGATGCGAGGTTACCTACCTCTCTATCTATCCAAAAAATAACACCGTTTTGTTTTAGCGGAAAATAATTTTCGATATTCTTTACTACTCCGCCACCCGTTGCAATAACTTTTCCCGAATAACAGCCAACCTTTTTTATAACCTGACTTTCTAGTTGGCGGAAATAATTTTCTCCGTTTTCCTTAAAAATCGTGGAAATATCTCTTCCGTCCTCTTTAACAATTTCCTCATCCGTATCAATAAATTCTAAACCTAATTTTTCTGCAATCGCTTTTCCTACCGTACTTTTTCCGCTACCTGGCATTCCGATTAAAACGACGTTTATAATTTCTTTAGAAAGAGCTCTGATAATTTCTTCTATAATACCGTTATCGACTTTTTTATTAAAAAATAACTCTTTTGCAAATTTCGCTTGCGCCACTAGCATTGGGAAACCGTTTGTAAATGGAACGCCTTTTTTCTTTGCCTGATAAAGAAGTTTAGTTATTGTCGGATTATACACCGTATCGGCAACGCCAGAAAGATTAGAAAATACGTCTAAATCTATTTTACACTCGTAGTTATTTGGATACATTCCCACAGGAGTAGTATTTATTATAATCTCACTATCCGTGGCGACCTCAAAATAGTTAGAGTAGTTAACCTCGCCCGAACGAGAAAGAACGCTTATCTTTTTTGCACCCATGTGTTCGCAAACCGCCTGTGCCGTGTTGCTCGTTCCTCCGCTACCTAAAATAAGCACGTTTTTATTTTTTACGATAATCTTTGCCCTATCTAGCATATAAATCATACCGTAAAAGTCGGTGTTATACCCTTTTTTCTTTCCGCCTTCATTTATAACGGTATTGACTGCGCCTATCTTTTTTGCCCCCTCGTCAATCTCGTCTAAAAAGGGAATAACGTCTTTTTTATAAGGTATCGTTATGTTATAACCTTTGTACGTGTTATTCAAGACAAAATCCTTTACACTTTCTGGTTCTAATTCTATCATATCGTAAACGTAATCGCCCAAAAGTGGATGTATCTTTTTTGAATAGCTGTGTTTTAAGGTTTTGCCTATCAAAGCAAATTTTTCCATTAAATAATCTCTCCGTATGCGCCGAGGAAGGTAAATTGCTCGGTAGAATTATCGAGTTCGCAAAGCAAGTTTTGCACACTCTTTTCTTTTATATCACAATTAAAGTCAAAGTAGAACATAAACTCAAAACTACTGCCTACTATCGGGCGTGATTCAAGTTTAGTTAAGTTTATTCCTAGATTTGAAAACTTTGAAAGAAGTTTATTTAAACTGCCCGGTGCGTTTTGTGGCAAAGTTGTCATAATGCTTATTTTATTTGCATCGGGATAGAACTCCATATCCTTTGTTATCAAAATAAATCTAGTATAGTTATTGTCGTTATCCTGAACGTTAGTCTGTAAAAGTTTTAAGCCGTAAAGGTCGGCGCACTCTCTAGAAGAAATTGCAGCAATATCTTTTCTTCCGCTTTCCGCCACCATTTTTGCTGCGACTGCCGTGTTTGCAACAGCGGTAATTTTAACGTCCTTAAATCCCTCTAAATAATGTTTACATTGAGTTAGAGCCTGTTCGTGTGATAAAATTTCGGTAATGTCCCCCATTTTTGTTTCCTTATTAACTATGAGGTTGTGGTTTACCGACAAGCGAATACTTCTTACTATGTAGAATTTGTGCGCTTTCATTAAATCGTAAACTTGATTTACAGAACCAGCAGAACTGTTTTCAATAGGCAAAACGCCGTATTTACAAAATCCCTTTTCTACCGCTTGAAAAACGCCGTCAAAATTTTTGAAATAGGTTATGTCTGCAAGTTCAAAAAGTCTTTCTGCGGCAATCCCCGAATATGCGCCCACAACACCTTGGCAAGCAACTTTTGCTTTTACAGGGAACTTTAGTTCGCCTTTAAGAAGCGCAGAATTTATTTTATCGTTTATTTCCGAATGGTATTCTGCATTCATTGTCTGATAGGCTTTGCTCGTTTCAAAAACCGTTTCAAAAACTCTTTTGAGATAAACCTGTTTATCCTCATCAACCTTGTCGGCAACACGAAGAAGAATTTTCTTTTCTCTTTCGGGGTCGTTAACCGATTTTCCGCTCTGCTTTTTAGCCTCGCTAACTTGTTCTATAAGTTTCATTCTCTCCCCGTAAAGGGTGGCTATCTCGTCGTCGATAACGTCAAGCTTTTGTCTTATTTCGTTTAAGTCCATTTTATTTTCTCCCTATAAACTGTCGTAAATGGCAATTGCTGAAATAGCCTCTATCACAGGAACAGCCCTCGGCGTTATGCACGCATCGTGTCGCCCCTCAATTTTAATAACGGTGTCTTTTTTTGCTACCATATCCACGGTGTTTTGCTCTTTTGAAATGCTCGGTGTTGGTTTTATTACAACCCTAAACGTCAAAGGCATTCCGTTTGCCATTCCACCGTTTATTCCGCCGTTATGGTTGGTTCTTGTTTTTACTATGCCGTTGTCATAATAAAAACTGTCGTTGGCTTTACTTCCGTGCATACTCGCTAAATCAAATCCCGAACCGAACTCTATTCCCTTTACTGCAGGAACGGCAAATGCAAGATGGGATATGACACTCTCTAAACTATCGAACATATATTCCCCTGCGCCAACGGGAAGTCCTGTTATAACGCATTCTATTATTCCGCCAACAGAGTCTAATTCTTTAGAGGCATTTTCTATTTCTCTATCCATCTCCTCTCTTACGCTATCGTCTAAAAGTCTAAAGTTATCGTCATTAAATTCAAAGTTTATTTCGCCTGTCAAAGTATCTTTATAACTTTTTCCTTTTACCGAACCGATTTGTGCAATATAGGCGTTAATCTCTATTCCCTTTTTCTTTAGTTCTTCTTTAATTATTCCCCCGGCAATACACATAGGGGCAGTAAGCCTACCTGAAAACTTTCCACCGCCACGGTAATCAAATCCTTCTTTATATTTACTCCACCCGACAAAATCTGCGTGCGATGGTCTTGGAGTTTTTTCCGTGTTATCGTAATCTTTGCTGTGCTGAGCGGTGTTTTTAATAACCGCTTTAAGTTCGCCGTCAACCACTCCGTCTTTTAGACCGCTTACGAAAATTACTTTATCGCCCTCAAGCCTTTTAGTAGAGTATGCGGTTTTTTTCGCTCTACGTCTTTGCATAAATTTATCGAGTTTTTCGGTATCGACCTTTACACCCGAAATACCACTTACGTTCACACCTATCTCGGGAGCGTGTGATGCGCCGAAAATCATAACCTTTAGTCTTTTTCCGTTATAAACGGAAAACTCTTTATCGTTATAATTCATTTGCCCTACCTCCTAAACGGTTATAGTCTAAAAAGAAGGTGGGATAAGATTTTTCAACCGCAAGGTAATCGGATATTTCCGATACCCCTTTTACACCTAACGCCAAAACTGCCGATGCCATAACTATTCTGTGGTCGTTAAAGGAGTTTATCTTGCCCGCAACAGGCTCTCCGCCATAAACTGTTAAATTTTTACCGTCGCTTTCCGCCCTTATGCCAAACGCTTTAAGCATTTGTATAGTGGTATAAACCCTATCGCTTTCTTTTATCTTTAATCGTTCAATATTTTTTATTACTGAAATTCCCTTTGCAAAAGAGGCCAACACACACGCTATTGGAACGAGGTCTGGACAATCTTCTGCATAAAAGGAAAATGCTTTTAATTCACTTTTCTTTACCGTTATGCTATCTCTATCTATTTTAACGTCCGCCCCTGCCTTTTGCAAAATATCCATTATTGCCTTATCGCCTTGAACGCTATTTTTGTTCAATCCCTTAACCGTTACATCTCCATTTATTGCTCCTGCAACAAGGAAAAACGCCATATTCGACCAGTCGCCCTCGGGAGAAATATTCCCCGAATATTTTTGATTTCCCTTTATAAAATATCCTTCCGATTGCTTTTCTATCACTACGCCAAAACTTTTAAGAACCTGCATTGTTATATCTACGTAAGGAGCGGAAACAAGTGGAGTTGTAAGTGTGATTTTACTGTCCCCCTCTAGAATAGGCAACGCCATAAGCAGTCCTGATATGTACTGCGAACTTATATCGCCACGGATTTTATATTCGCCCGAAGTAAGTTTTCCCTCCGTGTATATCCTATCCGTTTTATGGGCTTTGACACCGTGTTTTTCCATTACGCTAAACAGTTCATCGTTGGGTCTATCTATTAGTTTTCCGTGACCGATAAACTCATACTTGCCACCCAAACACGCCGTTAACGGCAACAGAAATCTCAACGTTGAACCAGACTCCCCACAATCTAACGTCTTTCCGCCTGAAAGTAAGGTTTTTAAGCAATTTTCGGTTACGTCTATGTCTTTTGAGGTAAAATCCTTACAACCTGCGCTTGGATTTTTACCCGCAAGGAAGTTACATATTGATATTCTGTGCGCATACGATTTTGAGGGAATTGCGTTTATTGTTCCGTTTAGTTTAGCGCCTAACAACTGTATAGTCAACTCAAATACCCCCAAAGTTCGTTTATCTCTATTTTCACGGGTCGGCAATCGCCTATTCCGTAAACCATAATTACAGTTATGCAATCTCCGTTACGCTTTTTATCTGAAAGAGACGCTTTGCATATTTGTTCAACGGAGAACGGAATTTTAATTTCCCCAACACATTTTCTTATCGTATCCTTTGCCGATAGGTAAGTTTTATCGTCAATAAGATTATGCTTATATGAATTATTAACGATAATTTCTAATCCCATAGCCACAGCCTGTCCGTGCGGAATGGTATAGTTAGATAAATTTTCTATGCCGTGCGCAGGGGTATGTCCTAAATTAAGTAGTTTTCTTAATCCGCTTTCAAACTCGTCCTCTTCAACCACTCGTCTTTTATAGTCAATACACATACATACAAGGTCTATCAAGTCATATTCAATATTAATTAATTCAAAAATCTTTTCATCTAAAAGAGCGTACTTTGCGACCTCGCCCATACCATCTAAAAAGATTTCTTTAGGTAAAGTCTTTAGCGTGTCTGTATCACAAATCACAATTTCGGGTTGACAAAATGCACCGACAAGATTTTTACCCTCTTTTAAATCTATTGCAGTTTTTCCGCCCACGGAAGAATCTATCTGCGCTAATAAGGTGGTTGGAATTTGCACGTATTTTATACCACGCAAATAAGTTGCGGCGCAAAAACCTGCCATATCGCCTGTAACCCCTCCGCCCAACGCCACAACAGCATCTGTTCGGGTTAGTTGGTTTTCAGCCATAAAGGATAAAATATCTGCATACGTATTGATGTTTTTGCTTATTTCTCCGTGCTTAAACACATACTTAACAACTTGATATCCATTCTCTATTAAACTGTCTGTTACGGTTTTAGAATAAAGTTTATCCACCGTGTCGTCGGTAATCAAAGCGATTTTACAAGGCTTTATTACATCTTTAATGAGTTCGCCCGATTTGTTAATTAAACCCACCCCGACGATAACATTATAACTTGACGATGCGTTTACGGTGATTGTTCTCGTTTCTGATAACATCAGATTTTACTCCTTCTCATTTTCTCAAAAATTAGTTTCTTTTCGTTTCCGTCCGCAAGCAGTTGTTTCATTTTTTTTTCGTCTTTATTTTTGAGTGCGTTTTTATACTCTGTTAAACTGCCGATAATACTATCTATTTCGTTAACTAAAAAATCTGAATTATCTATAGTTAGTTGCGACCACATTTCAGGAGATAACCTTGCAACCCTTGTCATATCTCTAAAACTTCCTGCGGAAAAGCCCATAAACTGCCCTGCCGTTTGGCTTTTTATATATGAACTTGAAACGAGGTGCGCTAGTTGAGAGGTAAATGCGATTATTTCATCGTGTTTATCTGCCGTTGTAATGATGACAGAACCGAACCCGATGGACAAAGAATACTGCTTTAAAAACGCTGTGGTTTGCAGTTCGGACTTAACAGGAACGAGTATCATTGACGCTTTATCAAAAAGCGTTGCCGTAGAATGGCTTACTCCTGAAAACTCACGCCCCGCCATAGGGTGAGCGCTTATAAACTGCAAATGCGGATAACTTTTTGAGAGTTCTTTCATTTGTTTTACAACCCTACGCTTGTTTCCACAACAGTCGCACACTATGCATCCGTCTTTTAGTAGTGGACAGTATTCGTTGAGCGCCCCCTCCAACGCATTTGGATAGAGGGAGAAAAAAACCATATCCATTTCCTTGACGTTGTCTTTATCTAATTGATAATGATATGCGGATAAAAGTTTTCCGTCAAGCATAGCCTTTTTATTTATGTCGAATGCGTAAACCTTATCGTTTGTTCTATTTACTATTGTCCTGCCGAGCGAACCACCGATAAGACCTAACCCGATAATACCTATCTTCATTTTTTATTTCTCGAATTTTTTATTTACTATAGGAAGCATTGTTTGAATTTTACCCATAAGATGACTAAACTGCGTGGGGTTTAATGATTGTGCGCCGTCGCAAAGCGCACGCTTGGGGTCGTTGTGGACTTCTATAATAAGTCCATCTGCGCCTGCGCCACAAGCGGCAAGCGACATCGGTTCTACAAGTTTTGCAATACCTGTTGCGTGGCTAGGGTCGATTATTATGGGTAAATGTGTTTTGTCTTTCAAAATGGGAACAGCCGATAAATCGAGGGTGTTTCTCGTCATTGTTTCAAACGTTCTTATTCCCCTTTCGCAAAGGATTACTTGACAATCTCCTTCTGCCATAATATATTCTGCGCTCATAAGAAGTTCTTGCAAGGTATTAGCAAGCCCACGTTTTAATAAAATAGGTTTACCTGTTTTTCCAACCTCTTTTAAGAGTTCAAAATTCTGCATATTTCTTGCGCCGATTTGAATGATGTCAACGTCCTTAAAAAGGTCTAGATGGCTAACGCTTAATAATTCCGTAACGATAGGAAGTCCTGTTTCTTCTTTTGCTTTTAATAGTAAACCTATCCCCGTATCTTTTAAGCCTTGGAATGCATAAGGAGAAGTTCTCGGCTTAAACGCACCGCCACGCAAAAGACTTGCGCCCGACTCTTTAACGGCTTTAGCGATTTCAATAATTTGCGATTCCGACTCAACCGAACAAGGGCCTGCTATAACTGTAAAATTATCACCACCAATTTTATGTCCGCCCACCTCGATAATGGTGTCTTCGGGGTGAAATTTTCTATTTGCGTTTTTATAAGGCTCTTGAACACGTTGAACTTGTTCGACTATGTCGAGCGAGGATATAAGGTCGATATCAACCCTGCTAGTATCACCTACAAGCCCCAAAACGGTAGAATGATCACCACGACTTTCGTGCACGTCTAATCCAAGTTCTTTAATCCACTCCACAAGGTTAGAGTATTGAGTTTTTTCACAATTATTTTTTACAACGATTATCATAACTACGCTCCAAAAAGTTTTAACAAAATTTATAAGTAATTTAATTGTTTTTGCTTCAAAAAAATAGGCTTTGCAGTAATTACTACAAAGCCTTGAGTTCGTTTCACGCAAAAACAATCGGTATAGTAATTACTAACACGATATTGAGAACTTGCTATTAAAATAAAAGTAAAAGTAAGATTTTCTCATAATTTTGCCTCTAAATTTGTTTTTATTATACTCCCGTAAAAATGCTATGTCAAGCATTTTAACAAATTGCTTGAATATTTTTTGTGTTTTTTTGACTTTTAGCGCCAATCGGTTTTCCGTCCAAAATACAAGCGTTTACAATCGTGCCGAAAACTAGCCCAACCATAAGAATATACGCCCATAACAAAAAGACGATTATCGTTGCAAGGCTTCCGTAAAAAGCATTGTAAGAATTAAAAAACCTTAAATACAAAACAAAACCGATAGTGCCTAAAACTATAATAAATAAAGAACACAAACTCCCTATTGCATTTACCTTAAATTTTAATTTTACAGGGCTAATAAATCTGTTTAACATTATTATAATAAAATACCCAAACACGATAACGGCAGTAAAAATCATAAGGGTTAAAAACATTTCCCTTTTTCCTGAAAAATACTTTTTATTTATAAGCGTATTTCCAAATGCCGTTAAAAACGCAACACCCAAAAACACCAAAAAAATGCTTATCATTGCGGTTATCGCCCAAAGTCTTCTCAAAACTCCTCGCTTATGTTTTTTACCATTACCCAAAATAAAATCTCCGTCTTTAGACATTTGATTTAGAAGAGCAGACGAGGAGAAAAATACGGTAAATATGAACAATGCCGTTGCTCCTTTAGATGCGTTTTCTGCCGTGGATATTATCGCTTCTCCTGCAGGTCTTAATTCATCGGGCAGTCTTGAAACAAATTCCATAGAAAAATTTACTCCAAACACCCCAAACGCCGTTATCGCCAAAAACACAATAGGTATAACCGAAGTCAAAAAATAAAACACCCACGCCCCCGCAACGGTTGTCAACCGTTTTTTTCTTAATATTTCACTAAAACCTGTTATCCTTTCTTTCATACAAATAAGTCTGTGTGAATTTTTATTGATTATGTGTATTGATAAAACCAAACGGTTGCGAAAGAAATCTTTCACAACCGTTTTTCTTAACTCAATTGAGATTTAACTTTTGCAAACTTATTTTTTTGTTCGTTCAAAGTTTCTTCTGGTGCGCTTTCCACTTCATAATAACCATGTTCGGTCATTTGGAAAAACACTTTTATCTGGTCGTCAACCGCCTCGTCCCAATGCTCTCTGATAAGCGTTCTAAAACCTTTGCTTACACCCTCGGTCATAGCCGTTGAATAAATTTTTACAAGACTCTTTTCAAGGTTTAACATATCTTGCAAACTGTCTTTTTCGTTCAAAGTAATATCTGCTTTATAATTGTCCATAATTTACCTCCCATTACAACAAATCAAACAATGCGTTAAAACGCCTTTCGTGATGGTCTGCAATTTTATCAAATTCTTGCGCCAAATTTTTATCGGTTAATATCCTTGCATATAACCTTGCTTTCTTGCACGCCGACTCTTCCATCGTCATAAGATCGGAAATAAGCGTTGCCTCTTTTGTGGTGAGCATATTTTTACTCATATAACACCTCCGTTTTGTTATTAAGGTTATTTTTCCCACACACAGGCAAATATATACTTATTATGTAAAATTAAAATTATTTTAAAAGGCTCTGTTACAGAGCCTTAACACTTAAAAGATTGCCTTTTCAATAACACCGCCACCAATGCATTTATCTCCTAAATAGAAAACCGCAAATTGACCCTCTGTAATTGCACGCTGTTTTTCAGCAAAATCTACGGTTATCTCTCCGTCGCTTATATGAACGGTGCATTTTTGTTCGGGCTGACGGTATCTAAATTTTGCAGTACACTCAAAATCCTTATTTTTGGGGATAGAGGGAATCCAGTTAGCCTCTTTCATCATAAGCCCTTTACTGTATAATCTATCCTCTGCGCCGTGCGCTACGTATAATATATTGTTTTTTAAATCCTTTTCGATAACAAACCAACGGCTTCCGTCATCACCCTTTTGCCCGCCTATTCCTAAACCTCTGCGCTGACCTATGGTGTAATACATAAGCCCTAAATGTTCGCCTAAAATTTTACCGTCATAGGTCATTATCTTTCCCTTTTTTGCGGGGATATATTTAAGCAAAAATTCTCTAAAGTTTCTCTCGCCTATAAAGCAAATGCCCGTGCTGTCCTTTTTGGTTGCGGTTGCAAGTCCGTTTTGCTCTGCGATACGGCGCACTTCGGATTTTTCTAGTTTTCCAAGCGGAAACAACACGCCGTCAAGTTGGTCTTGAGAAAGTTGGTTTAGAAAATACGTTTGGTCTTTGCTTTGGTCTTTTGCTTTAAGCAGATAATGTACGCCGTCTTTATGTTCAATATCGCAATAATGCCCCGTTGCAATGTAATCAGCGCCCAAACGCTTTGCCGTTTCCTTAAAATCTTTAAATTTTATCTCACGGTTGCAAAGCACGTCTGGATTAGGCGTTCTGCCAGCGTTATACTCTTTGAGAAAATATGAAAACACTCTATCCATATATTCTTTAGCAAAGTTAACCGAATAATATGGTATGCCGATAGCGTTTGCCACACGGCGAACGTCAGCAAAATCTTCTTCGCCCGTACAAGCGCCACATTCGTCCTTTTCTTCCCAATTGTTCATAAAAAGACCGATAACGTTATAACCCTGTTCCTTTAATAGTAGAGCGGCAACCGAACTATCCACACCGCCACTCATACCTACAACAACCGTTTTAGCCATAATTTTCTCCTTAATTAAATGATATCACAATATAACAAAAATAGCAATTTATTGAGAGGGACTACCTAAATATTTAACAAATTACATAATATGTGGTTTATTTTATTGATTTAAAACATAATTTTATGGTAAAATAATTTTCAAGTATGTAATAGCATACAAATATTTTTTTGTTATTAGGAGGATTTTATGCCATCAGACGGCTCTGTTCCGTTGCAGACGTTATTACTTACAGGCGCTAGCGCCACCTTTGATACTTGGCTTTTTATCGCCATTGTAGCATTAGTAATAATGTCAGGTTTCTTCTCTTCGACAGAAACCGCTTACTCGTGCGCAAGCAGAATTAAACTTCGCACATTCGTTTCTAACGGTAATAATCGAGCAAAAAAAGTGCTCTATCTTGCAGAAACAAACTACGATAAGTTTATAAGCACCGTGCTTATAGGTAACAACATCGTCAATCTTTCAGCATCAACGCTTGCAACACTATTCTTTGCAAATTTAATTGTTAGCGATGCGGGAATGTCGGCAATGGTTTCCACCGTATCAATCACGGTTGCGGTTTTAATTTTTGGTGAAATCACACCTAAGTATATTGCTAAAACTTATCCGGAAAAGCTTGCTATGGCGTTTTATCCGTTAATAAAGTTTTTCTACTATATCTTCTATCCATTAAATATAATTTTTGGTGGTTGGAAATGGTTGCTTTCTAAAATTTTCCGTCTTAAGAACGCAGAGGTCGTTACAGAAGACGAAATTATGACCATTGTGGAAGAGGCAGAAGAAGACGGAACTCTTAAAACGGAAGAAACAAAACTTATCCGTTCGGTTATTGAGTTTGACGACCTTGAAGTGGGCGACATTTTAGTTCCCCGTGTTAACATTGTCGCTATTGACATCACAAGCACAATGGAAGAAATTAGAAAGGTCTTTGATAACGAAGGTTATTCACGTATCCCCGTGTATAAAGACAGCGTAGATACTATAATCGGCACAATCCACCAAAAGGATTTTTACACCGCTTATCTTAAAGGTAAAAAAGGTATAGATGGAATAATGCAAAACGCTTTCTATACTACCGAACACATTAAAATATCCGACCTTTTAAGGCAACTTCAAAAGAAAAAAGTACATATTGCAGTTGTTCTAGATGAATACGGCGGAACACTCGGTCTTGTTACGCTTGAGGATATTTTAGAAGAACTTGTCGGCGAAATTTATGATGAACACGACGAAGAAGTGAATTACTTTAAGCAAATTGATGAAAAGAATTTCATTATCGACGGAAACGCATCAATCGCAGATACGTTTGAGTATTTGGGATTAGATGGCGAAGAAGATAACTTCGAGGCTAGCACCGTAAACGGTTGGGTTATCGAAAAAGTAGAAGAAATTCCCCACGCAGGTAAAAAATTCACGCACAGAAACCTAGAGATAGAAGTTCTTAAATCTACCGTTAAAAAAGTTTTACAAATAAAAGTTACCGTCGGAGAAAACGTAGAAAACTCTGACGAAGAATAATTAGTTTACTTACTGCCACTTAAGATTTTAAGTGGCAGTTATGCACCCGTAGTCTAATTGGATAAAACAGCGCCCTCCGACGGCGCCGTTCCGAGTTCGAGTCTCGGCGGATGCACCAAAAAATCGACTTATGAAAATAAGTCGATTTTTTATCAGTTGAGAAAACCTTTATATCCTTACAATCAAAAATCCTTTATCCCCAAAATATAATCAGATGATAAGTCCAACTCCTTACATAATTTTGCAAACGTTTCTAGTTTTGGTAGTTTTTTCGTTGTGATATATTGCGTAATCATTTCCGGACTTACTCCTATTCGCTTTGCTATCTCTTTTGTCGTTAAATTACTTGCCTTTATTTCTTCTTTTAATCTCTGCTTAATAGTATTATACACTTTTAATAATTCCCCTTTTTGTAAAGAATTATAACCATTAGTTAGTATTTTTACTTGACAACTAACCGTTAGTTAGCATATAATGGACTAAACTTTCATTATTTTTTTAGGAGAATTATTATGGAATTTACAAAAGATATGTTTGACAAACACCCTCTACACGACGAATACAAACAAAAATTTAAGCTTTTCCACACTCTAAATATCATTGTAAGAACAGTTTTATTTTTTCTTTCTCTTTTGTTCTTTTTTCTCATTCCTATGGACAAAGTTGGATATACACCCTTTCAATTACTAAAAAATTTATTAGATGGTGTAAACTTCTATTCTCCACTCATTATCTTCTTTACGTTAATACCTTTATCTTTCTGCCTAACAAATATTGTTACCCTTTTACTCTTATTTTTCAAAAAAATTGATTACTTGCCTCTTTTTGCAACGTCAAGAAATTTTACTTTATATTTTACAACTATTATGAGAGTTGCATTACCAATCGTTGGGATTATTTTAGTAGCCAATCTCGCTGAAAAAACACTTCTATTCAACTTTGGCTGTTGGGCTGCTCTATATATAATCTTGGCATTTACGAGCGCTTTCTCTTATTTTAGTTATACTTTTATCGCAAAAAAATATGTTTTAACAGTTGCAAATCAACTAGATAATAATGAGAAAAAGTATAAAGATATTGACAAATCATTCAAAAAAGTTGCCGTGTATTATGGCGCACACAACGCACTATTAAACTTACATACAGGACTTGGAATTTTTGCCTTTTACATTTTCCTTATAATGTACTCCATTTTAAGCCCCTTAACTTACTCCTTTGGTCATAGTTATTCTTTTCCGAACGAACTAGGTGATCACTATTACGAAACGGGAATACCACTCACACAAGAATTTATCGATAAAACATATCTGGCTAAGGGCGAGGGAGAAATTGTTGTACACTCTAGCAACTATGAATACTATAAAGACAGAATTGAACTTCTGGAAAAAGAAATTTTAAAAACAAAAGAAGATTTTAGCAAAATTCCAATTCTTTCTATTACACAATCAGACCTAAAACAATATGAAGAAAAAATAGCAACGCTTAATGATGAAATTTATAGTTGCGAAAAAAGTATGAGAGGGATAGAATATCAAACAATCTATTTAAGATTAAAATATAAAGACGTTGGATTTAACCAATTTACGTTTATAATAACTGAAATGTATCTTGACGCAAATAATACTATTAAAGATAAAGAAGTTAAAAACATTTCATTATCCCAAACAAACTTTACAATGGGAACTAATTTCAATTCCCAAAATATATCCGCAACGGTAGAATACAAAGACGGTAGCAAAAAGATGTATTACATTACCGTGGAAAACGCATACGAATTAAAAACGGCTCAAAAAGGTAAGCATACACTTAAATGGTCTGACTCGCTCGGTAGTTACGAACATATAATCAACATTGTGTAAAATCTATTCTTAAATAAATTAGTGCGTCAGTCATAATCCCTATTACTGGCGCACTAGTTATATTTGCCTATAGGCAAGTTATATTGCTAAAAGCAGTGATATTTGCTATGCAAAGTAATATAATTTGTATGAATAAATTATTAATAGAAAAAACAGGCTAACGAACAAGATTTCGTTAGCCTATTATATTGTCTAAAAATTTATTACGAGTATTCTATTTGAATATCAGTCTTTTTACTTTATAAACTCAAATCCGTTTTCTTTGTACCCTGCTTTTTCAAGAAGTTCTTTTAGTGATTTAACTGCCGTGTCAAAAGCCTCTTGGTTGCTTGAAAACTTAAACTTATTATTCATTTCTGTTCCGTCTATATCTGCATAACCTGCAAAAATAGCGAGGTGGGGTTCTAACGTTAAAACGGTGTCTTTGTCTATAAGTTCAATTATCTTTAAGATGTTTCCGTCGCCATAGCCAGCAGGAACTAACTGTTGCGTTTCAAAAATAACGTCTTTTATATGGAAATAATCAGTTTTTGAATGTAATTCGCTAATACTGTAATCGGATTTTTCGCCCGTCTGCAAATAGTTTGCTGGGTCATAAATATATTTTAAGCCCTTTACGTTTGCCATAATTTCTTTAACACGCTCTACCGTATCGCCGTAAATTTCCTTTTCGTTTTCGTGATACAAACAAACTCCATACTCATTTGCAATAGCGACCATTTTTCTTAAATACTCGAAAACCTTTTCTTTCTCTTCATAAGCATTAAAGAAAGAAAACATACGTATTTTATCCGTCTTAAACACGTTTGCTAATTTGCATATATGTCTTACCGACTCTTCATATTCAGAAAAAGGCGTATTAATATCAACCTTGCCTAATGGCGAGCCGACAGACCATACGCTGACGCCATTTTTTTCAAAAATATTTTGATACTCTTTCGCCTCTTCTATGGTAATAGCGGAAACGTTTTTTCCGTTTATGTTCCTCACTTCCATAAGCGAAAGATTATTCCTCTTCATCGCTATCATCTGTTCTTCAATATTAGATGCCGCCTCGTCAATAAACGCACAGAGTTTTATCATACTATTTCTCCAAAGTCCTTTTTTTGTATTTTAACACTTTTTTTCTATTTCTTCAAGGATTATCTTACTTTTTTGCCCCGATTTTAGCACTATCTTAACTTTTTTTTCATTTTTTGCCTCTTTTAAGTTAAAAACTTTTTTTCTTTTTTTCCTATTTTAAGTAAAAAATTTTTTTTCTTTTTTGGACTTTTTGTCGTATGTGTGATATAATTGATTAAATAATTTATTATAGTTTAATGGTTTGCGTTTGTTTTTAATTGCTCACACTTACCTTTTTATCTTAAAAATTATTTAACCTCGCATATTTATCACTCAAAGGAGAACCTTTATGAAAAAAATTGAATTAAACGCAAATTGGTTTTTATCGGGCGCAAAATATTCTAATTTGCCCGCAACCGTTCCAGGGTGCGTTCATACAGACTTAAAAAATAACGGCATACTTCCCGATTATTTTTGGAGAAAAGAAAACGAAAACTGTCAATGGATTGAAAATGAGGATTGGACTTACGTTTGTTCTTTTGACAAAAATTTTAACGGCGATAAAGTGCGCCTTGTATTCGAGGGGCTTGACACATATTCAACCATTTACTTAAACGGTATTGAACTTGGCGAAACTCACAATATGTTTATCCCCCACTCATTTGACGTTTCAAACGTACTTAAAGAAAAAGACAACCTTTTAGAAGTTAAGTTCCGTTCACCAATAAAAGAGGTTGAGGGCAAAGAGGAATTTTTGGCTGCTTTTACTTGCGAGAGATTACATTCTAGAAGAATGCAATGCACCTATTTTTGGGACTGGGTGGACCGCTTTGTTACTTGCGGAATTTTCTTGCCCGTTTACTTTGAGGTTGGCGATGACTTTAACGTCGATAACGTTTATATTTACACACAATCTATAGACGATTTTGGCGCAGGAATTAAACTTCGTGTAAACTTTAAAAACCACACCAAAACGGGCGTTGTTAATATTGAGATTTTAGACCCCGACAACAACGTTGTTCATTCTAACACGCAATTTGTTAGCGAACCTGCAATAACAAAGATTATCAATATAGAAAATCCAAAACTATGGTGGCCAAATGGCTATGGCGAGCATCCGTTGTATTTGCTTAAAATTACGGTTGGCGAAAACGTTTTTGTTCAGCAGTTTGGTATTCGCACGTTAAGAGTTGCGGAAATTCCCGATAAAAAACAAAGCGAATACGATATTATTGCTCAAAAACAAAAAGCAATACAAAACAAAACTGCATCGGAAAACGGTCGAGACAGAACTGAGGAAACCGCTGGTTTTATCGTTATTGTCAACGGCAAGCAAATTTTCTGCCGTGGCGCTAACTGGGTGCCTTGCGAACCTTTCCCGAGTGATGAAAGCGATGAAAAAATAAAAGATATTATTGATTTAGCCGTTAAAAGCAATATGAATATGATTCGTGTTTGGGGTGGCGGTCTGTTTGAAAAAGACTTTTTCTACGACGAATGCGATAGACGTGGTATTTTAGTTACTCAAGACTTCTTGATGGCTTGCGGTTGGTATCCACAAAAAGAACAATGGTTTTTAGACGAACTTAAAAAGGAATCGGAGTTTGCTACCATTAAACTGCGCAATCATCCCTGTCTTGCGTGGTGGAGCGGAGATAACGAAAACGCTACCCACGGTACGGATATGAAAGACGATTACAATGGTAGAAACGCTTCTTTAGTTGGAATTGAGCCTCAAGTTGAAAGACTTGACCCCAACAGAAGATATCATATTTCTTCACCTTACGGTGGCACGCCCTATATGTCGGTTACTAGGGGAACAACCCATATAACTAACTACCTTAACGTTATGTATAACGATTTTCTTAACACCGACTGCTCTGACTATAAAGGTATAATCGAAAAATTCCTCTCTCGCTTTACCGTTGAAGAACCTGTTTACGGAACACCGCAAACTTCTTCTATGCTTAGGTTTGTGCAAGAGAGCGACCTTTCTGACCCGACAGAGGACGTTATTCGTTTCCACAGCAAAACTAACCCTGGCATTAACCCCTCACTATTTGATCACGGCAAAATTTTTGCAGAAAAAACGCTTGGAACTTTTACCGACGATAACGACAGGCTCTTTAAATATCAATATATCGAATACGAATGGATTAGAATCGTTATAGAAAATTGCAAACGCAATTTAGGTTACAACAACGGTATGCTTTTCTGGATGCTTAACGACTGTTGGCCCTCTTCTATGTGTTGGTCTATAATCGATTATTATAACTTACCTAAAGCAGCGTGGTATTCGTTTAAGCGTTGCGCTAAAGGCGTTACAGGTTCGATAAAAATAGAAAATGGTAAATACATACTTTTCGTTACTTCTGATGGTGAAAAGGGCGTGGCTAACTTTACTTGCCATACAAAAGACAAGATGGATATTTATTCAGGCTCGGTTAAACTAAACGGATATGGCGTTAATAAAGTTGAACTTCCCTGTCCTATCAGCGAACTTATTATCTGCGACGTTGAGTTTAACGGTCAAACGGATAGAACTTTCTATAAGGACGGCACACTTCCCTTAACTAGTTGTAATGATTTCACGATTACAAACCAAACGGCAAACTCCGTTACAATTAAAGCAAATAAGTATATCCACTCAATATTTATCGAGGGAGAATACGTTTGCTCTGACAACTACTTTATTATGCTAGAGGGCGAAGAAAAAACCGTTACGTTTGAAAAATCCTTTATGAGCGACAACAAGCCCATCAAAGTAAGCGCATTTACACTAAAATAAATCTAAAAAGATAAATCACTAAAGCAAACAGGCTACCCTTAAGGGTAGCCTGTTTATTCACCATGACCTACACTACGTTACGGTCGGTTCTTTTGCTTTCCCTTTTTTCAAAAGGGCGCTCCATGACCTACACTACGTTACGGTCGGTTCTTTTGCTTTCCCTTTTTTCAAAAGGGCGCTCCATGACCTACACTACGTTACGGTCGGTTTGCCAAGCAAAAAGGCCACCTC
>JAZORG010000033.1:0-10229 GCA_045656465.1 Christensenellaceae bacterium | reverse complement strand
CGTAACGAGTTTATACTCTTCGCCCTTTTCACCTTTTGCACAATCAAGGGCTTTATGGTAATAAAAATCACTATTATCAAAATCCTCTTTCATATCGTAAACGGTTGAAAGATTACAGTATGCAGTTACACTCTCGCCGTGTTGTTTTAGAGATTTTCTACAAACCTCCTCCGCCTCGCTATACATTTGACACATATAATAACTGATAGCAAGATCCCCTGCATTCTCTTCCGTTGCATACTCAAACGGAATGCTTGAAAGAACTTTTACAGACTCGGAAAAATCGCCTACTGCCATTGCGTGCTTTGCTTTTTTTATTTCGTAAGAATAATCTGCTCTGTCTAACGGGTATGCTATTCTATACGAGAGTTTCTTAAACTCCGTACCCGAAAAAAAGTCAATGATTTCTTGACTTAAACCCTCTTTTGAAATATAACCGTCAACAGCTAATTTTTGGTGAAAATAATAACTTGATGCCCAAAAATTATCCATATAGAAATAGTTTATAGCAAGTTCTTCATAAGCAACCGCAACCCTCTCTTTAGGCGCTTTATCTAGATACATAAACCAATACTTATTGGAGAGTTCTAAACTTCCAATGTCCGAATAAGTATATGCCATATCCATTATAACGTCAAGACTAAAATTGATACTTTTTGCCGACTGCAAAAAAGAAAGTGCCGAAAGGTATTCTTCCTTTTCTGAATATTCATCTGACAGTTTGCGATATCTATTGACGTTTTTTTCGTACAGTAAAACCTTGCTTTCCATAAAATTATTTTAAGAGTTTATCCACGTCCTCTTTATTAAACACGTAAGAGGTGTTGCAAAATTGACAATCGACCTTTATTTCGCCCTCTTTTTCTAGAATATCATATAATTCCGACTTTCCTAGCGACACCAACATTCGTTCAATATAATCTTTACTACATAAGCACTTATATTCGGGATGATATTCGTTAAAAGTAATATCGTCGCCAAAAAGTTTTTTCATAACCCCTTCTGCGCCGAGTTGTTCTATTTGAGTTGACACGTTCTGAAGTTGCGTTGCAACGTCTTCAGCCATTACTAGCACTTCTTCGGTAGCACCTGGAAGGGCTTGCAAAATAACCCCTCCTGCGCCCACACAGGTACAGTCTGTTCCGATTTTTACCCCTAACGCAATCGCCGTAGGTTGTTGTTCGCTGAATGCATAATACGCTGCAAAATCTTCTGCTATTTCACCCGTAACAAGTTGACTCGAGCCTGAATAGGGTTCTTTAAGCCCCATACTGCGTACAACCGTTAATCTTCCGTTTTTACCAACGCATCCACCTACGTCTAGTTTACCATCCGCCCTAAGTGGAATTTCCACCTGTGGATTATCAATAAAACCACGCATACTTAATTGTCCGTTTCCGCACACAGTAATCTTTCCCCCAGGTCCGTCCCCTGCAACAGTAACCGAAAGTTTATCCCTTTCGTTTTTTAAGTTCCCAGACATAAAAGTGCAAATGGTAAGCGTTCGCCCAAGCGCTGCCGCACATACGGGTGAAAGTTTATGAATTTTAATAGCATCGTTTATCATTTGAGTCGTATCTAATACCGATACTGATATTTGATTGTTGAATACTAACGTCTTAAGAAGTTTGTTCATATTTATCCTTTTA
Organism: Christensenellaceae bacterium; assembly: GCA_045656465.1. Lineage (GTDB taxonomy): Bacteria > Bacillota > Clostridia > Christensenellales > Borkfalkiaceae > UBA1259. The sequence continues at coordinate 8,580 of JAZORG010000033.1, read as the reverse complement.
TTTTCTTAATAAAGACGTCACGGTCAAACCTTGACGTCTTTGTTCGTTGTTATTTATTCTTGTTTCTCTTTGCTAATTCTTTTTTAGCCTTTTCAATACGTTTTGCTCTTTCATCTTTAAGTTCTTCCAACTTCTTTTCCTCTTCAGTTTGTTGGAACTCGGGGTCATTTTTATGTTCTTCTACGTATTTTGCGTGATCTTCGTAAAGGATACGCCTACTTTCGTTAAGTTTTTCTATATCGCCACGGTTAAACGAAGAGGGAAGTTCAGCAAGCTTTAAGTCGTCGTCAGTAATAGGTTTAATAGGTTTAGAATTGAGGGAACTCCTCGAAGCGATAGCCATCTGCTCTCTGTATTTTTTAAGAGCGCCCGAATCGCTTTCCTTAACTTTTTCGTACATACCTCTATTCTTTTGTGCACCTGGTATTTTTGAGTTGATGAATCTATCGTATGCCCATTGACAGAAGTTTGTCCAAACCAAAAGGAAAAAGGAAAATCCTATTAAAAGAACAAGAATAATTCCTATCCCCATTAAAATTCCGCCAAACATAAAGAACAAAGCGCTCACGCCACCACAAATTATAAAGAAAATATTTTGCGGTAAAAGCCCCACGGTCATAACGATTCCGTTTTTTATAAGCGTCCTAAATTTCATCTCGTAAGTTACACACATAGTCATCATATGAAATGCAACCATAGTTGCGAAAAACAATATGCTGTACGAAGTAACTTGCATTGTAATACCTAGCCAACGAGGTACTGCTCCGACAACAGCTGTGTAATTGGCAAAAGACGAACTTATCATTGTAACGTAGAAAATAAGCGAATAAATCAAAGTGATTAACACAATCGGCTTAAAGTTAAGTTTAATTCCACGCCAAAAATCGTTTGCGACAAAAATCCCTTCTGTCCAAACCATATTCCTAATTACGTAACAGCCACCCGCAAGACCAAGTGATGCAATAATTGCAACAATGGGAAGAAGCAAGTAAATGAGCATATTTACGTTAAATACGATATTTTCCGAATAACCTATCATATCGGGAATAGCCTGATACCCTACCCCGAAACATTGGTTGAACGGATACATAGTTCCATAGTTTGCTATTCCAATATAACGGAATAATATCAATGCAGCAAGGGGAATAAAAAATATCAGCATTAAAAGGTTTATGATAACAAGTTTACCTAATCTTCCTTTTAAAATATCCCAAAACAACTCCCATCTGTTTGACGGAAGCGTTGATCTTGCATATCCTTCAGATTTTTCTTTACCGAGCATTAGCCTGTTAATCAGCCCGCCACCATTCTTTTTGTTTTGCGCCATCTATAATCTCCGATAAATGCGGTTAAAGCATATCTAGATACACTCTTAACCTAAATTGTACTTCTTATAGTATAAATTAAATTTTATTTTTTTACAAATAAAAATCATATATTCATTAAAAAAACTTTACTTTTTTGCCTTTGTTTGTTAAACTATGCGTATATTATGTTTACAGGAGTATTATTTTATGAAAAAGTATAACGTTGCCGTTGTTGGCGCAACTGGTATGGTAGGAAGAAAGTTTTTACAGGTTTTAGAAGAAAGAAATCTACCCGTTGAAAATTATTACCTTTTTGCATCTGCTAATTCTGCAGGCAAAACAGTTAAGTTTATGGGTAAAGATTACACCATTATCGAACTCGCAGAGAAAAACATTGAAAATCTCAATATTGATATTGCACTCTTTTCTGCTGGTGGCGACGTTAGTAAACAGTTCGCTCCAATTTTTGCTAAACACGGTATTTTAGTTATTGATAACTCTAGCGCTTGGAGAAGAGATGAAAACGTTCCTCTCGTTGTTCCTGAATGTAATGCAAACGACATTCTTTGGCACAACAACATTATCGCTAACCCCAACTGCTCTACCATTCAGGCTATGGTTGTATTAAAACCACTTCACGAGGCTTTCAAAATTAAAAGGGTCATCTACTCTACTTATCAAGCAGTTTCGGGCGCAGGTGTTAAAGGCTTTAACGATTTAAAAGGCGGAATTTGCGGTGAAGCACCTCAAAAATTCCCCTATCCTATTTTCGGCAACTGTATTCCTCATATTGACGTTTTCCTTGATAACGGATATACAAAGGAAGAGGACAAAATGATTTTTGAAACAAAGAAAATCTTAAATGATCAATCTATAAAAGTTACCGCTACTTGCGTGCGTGTTCCCGTTTATTACGGTCATAGCGAATCCATAAATCTCGAGTTTGAAAAACCCTGTACTGTTGAAGAAGTTAAGGCTGTTTTAGCAAAACAAGAAGGAATTGTTATCCAAGATAACGGAGCTAACCTTGAATATCCTATGCCCTTAACAGCAGAGAACAAGGACGAGGTTTTTGTTGGTAGAATTAGAAAAGACGATACCGTTGAAAATGGTATAAATCTTTGGTGCGTTGCCGACAACATTAGAAAGGGCGCAGCAACAAACGCAGTTCAAATAGCGCAAAAAGCAATAGAACTTAATGCTCTCAAAAAATAATTTTCTCTTAAGGAGTTTTTTATGAATAAAGTTATATTTAAGGGAACGTGTACTGCCGCTATTACTCCGTTTACAAAAGATGGGGTTGATTACGATGCTTTTGCACGCCAAATTGAATACCAAATTGAAAATGGTATCGACGCTTTATGTATCCTTGGCACCACGGGTGAAGCACCCACTATTACCGATACTGAATACGACTATATCGCTAAATTTGCTCACGATAAAATTGCAGGAAGAGTAAAGTTTATTCTCGGCTCTGGGTCAAACTGTACTAAAAAAGCAATAGAAAAAAGTCAGTTGGCGCAGAAAATCGGTGCTGACGGTTTGTTAGTCGTTACCCCTTACTATAACAAATGCACACAAAAAGGACTCGTTAAATATTATAACGATGTTTGCGACAACGTTGATATTCCAGTTTTATGTTATAACGTCCCAGCAAGAACAGGCGTTAATATTCTTCCCCCCACTATGGCGGAAATTGCCGAACATAAAAACATAGGCGGTATTAAAGAGGCTTGCGGTAATATGGAACAAATTTGTGAGACCGCACGTCTTATTCGTGGAAAAACCGCTCTTTATTCGGGCGACGATAACCTTAACCTTGCAATGATGAGTATAGGCTCTATGGGGCTTATTTCAGTTGCATCTAATATTGCGCCTAAAGAAGTTGGCGACGTTGCAAGGCTTTATTTCGCAGGTAAAAATAAAGAGGCTTACGAACTTCAAGAAAGATTGTTGCCTTTGATTGATATTATGTTCGTTGAGGTTAATCCTATCCCCGTTAAAAAGGCGGCTGAACTTATCAATTTAGGTAGTGGAATCGTTCGTGCGCCACTTACAGAACTTGAACCGCAACATACCGAACAAATGATTAAAATTCTTAAAGATTTCGGATTTTCAATTAAGGAGTAAATATGATAAACGTATTGATTAGCGGTGCGCTAGGTAGAATGGGTAAAAAAGTTTACGAAGCCTGTTCATCAAATGAATGCGTTACACCCGTTTGCGGTGTTGACATTAAAAACGATAACAGCACAATAAACTTCCCCGTTTACGACTCTTTTAATTCGGTAAAAGAAAAAATTGACGTTTTAGTGGATTTTTCCGCACCGTCAAATCTTGACAACGTGTTGGCTTTTTGCTTAAAAAACGGCTGTCCTGCCGTTTTATGTGCAACAGGTTATTCTGATGAACAAGTAAAGAAAATACACGAGGCGAGTTCATCCATTGCTGTTTTCCGTTCAGGAAATATGTCTCTCGGCGTAAACGTTTTAATTGACCTTGTTAAAAAAGCCGCTCTTTCTCTTTATGGTTTTGATGTAGAGATTATTGAAAAGCATCACAATAATAAAGTTGATGCGCCTAGCGGAACAGCATTAATGCTTGCGGATGCTATTAAAGAAATAGATGACAGTAAAACCTACGTTTACGGCAGAGAAGGAATTTGTGGAAAGAGAAATAAAAACGAAATAGGTATTCACGCTGTTCGTGGCGGAAATATCGTTGGCGAACACGACGTTATTTTTGCAGGTAATTTTGAAACGATAACACTTTCACATCAGGCGACTGACAGAAGTGTTTTTGCAGAGGGTGCTGTTAAAGCTGTTATTTATCTTTATGGTAAAAAGAATGGCCTTTACAATATGAACGATGTTATTAACGGCAAATAATATGCTGGAAAATTTACAAAAGGTTTTAACTTACATATCTTCTGGTAATAATTTAGGTGAAAAAATCACGCTTGTTGGAGCAACTAAAACTATGAGCGTTGACGTTATCAATAAAGCGATTGAAAACGGACTTAAAGTTGTTGCTGAAAATAAAGTGCAAGAGTTTAGAGAAAAAACAGAACAAATCACCCCTAACGCCATTCAACATTTTATCGGGCATCTTCAAACAAATAAAGTTAAGTATCTTGTGGGAAAGGTCGCTCTTATTCATTCTGTAGATAGTATTCATTTGGCAGAAGAAATAGATAAAGTTGCTAATAAACGAGGAGTTGTTCAAGCAATTCTTCTAGAAGTAAATATAGGTGGAGAACTTTCCAAAAGCGGATTTAATCCACAAAATATCATAGAGAATGCAAAATTCGTTAACAATGAATTTTCAAATATAAAAGTTAAGGGACTTATGGCAATGCTCCCCCATTCAGACGATGTAGATTTGTTAAAAAACCTGGTAGTAAAAATGAGAGAAATTTATGATTCTCTTAAAAATCTAGGACTTGACTTTGAATATCTTTCTGTGGGAATGAGTAACGATTATAAAATAGCAATCGAAAACGGTAGCAATATGATTAGGCTTGGAAGAACTATTTTCGGTGAAAGAAATTACGGAGGAAACTAATGGGAATTTTTGATTTATTCGGTAAAGAACCGAGAACTAAAAGCGAAAGAGAAGAACACTTTAATAGAACAGATTTATCTTCTTCGCTTTCGCCCGAACAAAAAGCGCAAGCGCCAGTTGCGATATTCTCACCCAAATCATATTCTGAAGTTGAAATTATAATAGATACGCTCAGAATGGGCAAAAATGCCGTAGTTCATTTAACAGAATTAAAAACTGAAACAGCGGTTAGAGTTCTTGATATGCTCTCAGGCGCAATTTACGCATTAGGTGGCGGAATTTATGAAATGGAAAAAAACATTTTTATGTTCTCCCCTAAAGGTGTTGAAATTATTTAATTAAAATAATATGACCTCTCCTACTTTAACGTAGTGAGAGGTCTTTTTTATTTCCTATTTTATTGGTAAATATTTTATGCTTGTTCAGCGATTTGATTTAACTCGCCTTTTTTTGCTTTTTCAAATTCATCAATAATCTCTTTATCGGGTTGCTTTGAAAGAAGAGATGCTACGACAATTGCAATGCAAGAAACTATAAATGCAGGAAGTAGTTCATATATTCCGAACACAGGAATTGACGGCGCTACGAATTCTTTAAGCACGAGTTTCCATACAAAAACAGTTACCGCACCCGAAACCATTCCAGCGATTGCCCCTGCCCGTGTCGTTCTCTTCCAGAATAGTGAGAACAACATAATAGGTCCGAACGTTGCCCCAAAACCTGCCCACGCAAACGATACGAGGTTAAATATAACGCTATCTTCTTTCCACGCAATAATTATTCCAACTAGCGCTATAATTACCAAAACTATCCTTGAAAGCCACATAACTTGCTTATCGGTTGCCTTTTCTTTTTTGATTATTCCCTTAAAGATATTGACAGAAACAGCAGAAGAAGCTATTAAAAGATATGAGTCTGAGGACGATATAGTTGCAGCAAGAATGCCTGCCATAATTAGTCCTGCAACGATAAGTGGGAGATATTTAGTTGACATAACAATTATAATGCTTTCCGCTTTTGATGCAGTATTCAACGTTTCGTCGGCAGGAAGAAGTGTTCTACCTATTATACCAATAAGAACAGCAGCCGCTAAAGAAATTACACACCATACGGTTGCAATAATTCTAGATCTTTTTATTTCAGCGGGTTTACGGATAGCCATAAAGCGAAGAAGAACTTGCGGAACACCAAAATACCCAAGACCCCAAGCAAGCATTGATAGCATGCTTAAAAATCCATAATCCCCCGCACCGCCGAAAAGTGGAGAACCACCTTGTGAAACTTGCGCTCCGTTTTCACCCACAATAGGGCTTGCAATTTGGTTAAGCGATAAAAATCCCTCAATGTTTTTCGAGTTTTCAACAACTGCCGCAAATCCACCGGCGTTAACAACTCCAACGATAATCATTGCAACAAGAGCAAGTATCATTACTATTGCTTGCATAAAATCTGATACACTCTCTGCTAAAAAACCACCTATAAGCGTATATACAACAACAAATAACGCTCCAATAATTAAAGTTGCGTGGTAATCAAAACCGAAAAGTGTGTTAAATAATTTTCCAACCGTAACAAAACAACTTGATGCATAAACTGTAAAGAAAACAAGAATAAAAATTGCAGAAATTGCAAGTAAAATTTTCTTCTTTTCCTTAAAACGATTAGAGAAAAAATCGGGAATTGTGATAGAATTTCCCGCAATTTGCGAATAATTACGAAGCCTTTTTGCAACGATAAGCCAGTTTACGTAAGTTCCAATCGCTAACCCTAAAGCCGTCCAAAAAGCGTCTGCAAGTCCACACCAATATGCAACCCCAGGAAGTCCCATAAGAAGCCATCCGCTCATATCAGATGCCTCTGCGCTCATTGCCGCTACCCACGGACCGAGCGAACGCCCACCCAAAAAGTAGTTCTCAGAACTCTTTTGTGCTTTTTTATAAAAATAAACACCTATTCCGACAACGGCGCACATATAAATGACCATTACCACGAATATTTCGGGATTTTTCATATTTTTCTCCTTATATTCAACAAAAATATGTGGTAATTTTACCATAATTTGTTTTTCAAGTCAAGTAATTCATATTCCTCATTAAATAATATATATTATAACCTTATATAAATAAATATTATAAGTTTTTAATATTATACTTTCATAGTCAAACCCCGTCTTCAATCTAGCAAAAGGACGGATAGCCTATTGCTATTCGTCCTTTTGCTTGGTCGGAGTGACGGGATTTGAACCCACGACCTCTTGGTCCCGAACCAAGCGCGCTACCAACTGCGCTACACCCCGAATATATTTTCTAAGATTTTTCTCGTAAAACTGATAATATCTAATGCCAAATTTTTCTTCAGCATTAGATATTATATCCGTTTTATTACAAAAAAGCAAGGTTTTACACAGCCTTTTTCATCAAAAGTTACTCCCTCGGCTTGTAAAAGTTCTTTTTGCCGATCCTCCCCTCCAAAGGCAAATGCTTTTGAGGTTTGACCATATCTGTTTACTACCCTATAGCACGGTATAGTTTCTGGTGAGGGGTTGACGTGTAATGCCCAACCCACTTGCCTTGACATACGGGGATTGCCAAGTAGGCTTGCGATATCTCCATACGTCATCACCATACCGTGAGGTATTTTTTTAACTATTTCGTAAACATTTTCAAAAAAACTCATTTAAATTCTGTTTACGCCAGTTGCAATAGCTGCTTCTTTTACCGCTTTTGCAACAGTAGGTCCTACACGGTTATCAAACGGTGCAGGAATTATATAATCTGCCCTCAATTCTTCGTCAGAAACAAGCGCTGCAATTGCTTTTGCTGCTGCGATTTTCATTTCTTCATTTATATCTGTAGCCCTACAATCAAGCGCGCCACGGAAAATTCCCGGAAAAGCAAGAACGTTATTTATTTGGTTAGGATAATCACTTCTGCCTGTTCCTACAACAGCGGCGCCAGCCTCTATAGCGAGTTCTGGGAAAATTTCCGGCGTGGGGTTTGCCATAGGCATTACTATTGCGTTTTTATTCATAGAACGAACCATATCTTGAGTTAAAAGTCCTGGAGAACTTACACCTACGAATATATCAGCACCTACAAGAGCATCTTTTAACGTGCCTTTCTTGCATTGTTTATTCGTGAATAACGCAATTTCTTCTTTTTCGGGATTCATACCCTCTTTTCTGCCCTTATATATTATGCCGTGCCTATCGCACATAACAAGGTCTTTTGCACCCATTGATATCATAAGTTTTGCAATAGCCTCGCCCGCTGCGCCTGCACCACTAAATACTATGCTTACGTCCTCCCATTTCTTACCAACGAGTTTAAGTGCGTTTATCGTTGCGGCTACGCAAACGATTGCCGTTCCGTGTTGATCGTCGTGGAAAATGGGAATATCTACTTCGGGATCTTCTTTTAATCTTCTTTCAATTTCAAAACATCTAGGGGAAGATATATCCTCGAGATTTACGCCACCAAAACTTCCTGCTAGAAGTTTAACTACGTTAACGATTTCGTCCACGCTTTTACTGCGAACACAAAGCGGAATTGCATCTACACCAGCAAAAGTCTTAAATAATACGCATTTACCCTCCATAACAGGCATACCAGCCTCTGGACCGATATCTCCAAGCCCTAAAACAGCCGTTCCATCTGTAATAACAGCAACCGTATTTCCTCTTCCTGTAAGTTCAAAAGATTTATTATAG
>JAZORG010000032.1:0-7993 GCA_045656465.1 Christensenellaceae bacterium | reverse complement strand
GGAAGAAATTAAAGATGAAATTGAGGGGAAACCACTTGTAAAAGAAAAAAAGTTTAAGTGGAAAAAGTGGTTACCCATTATTTTAGCATCAGCTACTTTAGTTGTGTGCGTGGCTCTTTCTCCTTTAATTATAAACGGCTTAAACTCTACTCCGACCGAAGAAGATTTTTTTGCTGATGCGCTAGGTAGGGAAAGTGCAACCCAAGAACAAATGTTAAGCGGTTTAACTCAGGCTCAAATTCCACACGTGGATATTAGTGAATATTTTATTGAAGAGAGTCAACTATTAGTCGCCGAAGATAATAAGGTTAAAGGCGCATCATTTTCTATTTCTAACGAGGCAGGCACGTTTTTTGCAGAAATGCAAATCTATGAAAAAAACGTGGATTTAAAGATAAATATTCCTGCTAATTACGATCAAACTTGTAAGGTTAATTCTGCGGATGTATATTATAAATTTGTACAAGAAAATAGCGGACTTTACGAATATAACGTTTATGTAGTTAATAATGGTGTTCAATATGTTATAGAATATACAGGTTTTTCTTTAATGGATTTTCTAAACGAATTTTTTGCATAAATTTAATTTAAAACTTAAAACGGAGTTGAAATATTTTAGTTTCAACTCCGTTTTTTTAGGCTTTATAAAAAGCCTTGTTTATACCACGTTATTAAAAAGTTTTGAGTTGTTCGGAAGTAGAATTTTTATATCTTATATTTTTCTTCAATAACGTAGTTTAAATTTGTAAAATTTTTATTTAGATGTGTTTGTATTATCTCAAGCGTTTCTACGTATGCCGTCATTTCGCCGTGAATAAAATCGTTGCGAGGTAGCGAGTTTAATTCATCTAAATAATAGGTGAAAAGTGTTGATATGTATAAAATTAGTTGTTCAGCATTCATTTTTCCTCTCCTTTAGTGGTTGCAATTTCCTCACTTATAAGATTTTTACTTAAGCACAAATAAAAATCCTGTATAATCTTGTTTCTGTAGTTAAAAAGCGTTGTTCTTGACATATTACAATGTTGGGCAAGTTTCCAAGCGGGTAGCGTTAGATTTTTAATGTAGATAGACTCAAAGACGGGTAGTATCGGAGTTTGCCCAGATAAATCTTTTAACAAATAATATTTATATAGAAAATTAAAGATTCTTTTTGTTTTACTTTCTCCAAGAGAAATTAACGATTTTATTCTGTTTTCTTTATTTCTTAAATATTTCTCATTGGTAATTTTCATAAATATAATTTTATCTAAAATAGAATATAAAAGAGTACGTTTTTTTTGAACTCTAAATTTTTATTAATATAAATTTATTTAATCATTAGACCAAATAGAAATGTAATTTTTACGCATCGTTTTATTCACTTTTGTGTTGTTTTTCATTTTAGAAAAATTTGATAAATTCTTAACGGCAGAGGAATTTAAGGCACGGACAAAAATCGTTTACGGGTTATGGCTATAAGGTAATACGATAGGATGGTTACTTTCTATCCTTATGGCGACTGGTATGAAAATGAAATGTGTAAAGTGTTTGGTGTAGCGAAGATACCGTTATCACGCAGATGTTTAACAAATCGGGTAAATATGCTTATTTTGCAATAAAATATACCTACCCGATATAAAAAAACCAGGCAATCTTATAATGGATATGCCGGGTGTAAAATAGATATGGTTTATAAAAAGGATTGCCAAGTGAATTAACCTTAAACAACAACGTGTTAAATATATCATTAGAGCCTAGCGAGGGCTGTATGATTATACCTAATTAAAATAATAGTGCTCCGTATTTCTATACGGAGCACTAGTAGTTAAATCTAAAAATTAGGCGTCAAAAGAGGATAAGTAAACTCTGCCAGCCATGTATTCTTGAGCGAGTTTTTTGGGGATTGCGGACTCTAAATCCATAAAGAACGCCTTTTCCATAGCGGGTAATGAACCGCTACTTTTAATATTTTCTTTAGTGTGAATTTCTATAGGTTTATCCGTTTGCGTAAACTTAAAGTGTTTGGGAGCAACTTCTTCAATCACCTTTTTAACGAGATTGCCGATGTATCCTTTTGTTGATGCAAACTGGAAGTAAGTTCCCTTTGTATCGTTTAAGATATGGTAATCAACCCAATCTTGATCTGCAACGCCGTAAAGCGCAACTCTAACGGAAAGTTTAATTTTAACTTTATAGCCGTTGGAAAGAGAGAAAATCTCATCACATTGATAAGGAACGGTGCGTGTATCAACGTAATAAATATCGCACTTAACTTTGCTAGAAAAAAGACCTTTTTTCATCTTTTTTGCCCATCTTTTATTGAGCATTGCTTTTGAGGCGAGATGGCTACCACCCCATACAGCGCCGATAAGCGTTCCGTCTTGAATAAAAAGAACGGTATCGTTTTCTGTGGTATAAACAGGACTTTTATATTTATATTCTGTTTCGGGACATTTAACGACCATAGCCGTGCCTTGCGGTCTTGTGATTTTAGTTTCCATATATTGTAACTCCTAAACATTTTTTTAAATTTTAACCTAAAAGGTTAAAGATGTCAACAACAATCAATAAAATATATGCAAAAATTGTAAAAACCTATTCTATTTAACAAAAGGGGTGTGATAACAAAAAATAAGGTTGATTAAAAAAACGTGTTGTGTTATAATGTTATTCGCTAAAAGCAACTATTAAAGAAGTGCTATTTGGAGTAAAGTATGAAAAAGATAATGTTTGTTTGTTACGGAAATATTTGCCGTTCGCCTATGGCTGAATTTATGATGAAGGACTACGTTTTCAAAAAGGGTAAGCAATCTGAATATTTAATTGAATCTTCAGCGACAAGCGCAGAGGAGTTGGGTAGTCCAGTTCACCGTGGCACACGTGCAATTTTGGATAGGCTTAATATAGATTACAGCAAAAAGCGTGCGGTAAGATTAAGCGTGTCGGATTATGACAAATATGATTATTTTATTGGAATGGATAGCGATAATATCCGCAATATGAAAAGGCTTTTTAATGCTGATCCTAACAATAAAGTGCGTTTACTTTTGGATTTTACTTCTTCGCCTAGAGAGGTTGCCGACCCTTGGTGGACGCATAACTTTGAACAAACTTATGTAGACATCAAAGAGGGAATTGAGGAGTTATACTCCTTTTTAGAAAAGGAATAAATATTTTTAAAGCAAGGCAAGGGTGATAACTGCTTGCTTTTGTCATTTTCAATATGCCTTTTAGCATATTATATCAGTATGGAATTGACATTTAGCGAGTTGAAAAAAAGAGACGTAATAAATCTTGCAGACGGCAGGTGTTTAGGCAGAATTACCGATATAAAATTAAGTTTTCCCGACGGTAGGCTAATAGGAATTATTGTTCCAGGAAGAAGAGTACGCCGTTTTTTATGTTTTTTTGATAAAACGGAAATGTATATTGACGAGCGCAAGATTGTAAAAATTGGTGGGGACGTTATTTTAGTGGACGTTAAATGTGAGTCTTCAAGTGGTGAAAAAAGACCGCCATCACATTGTCCGCCACCATGTCCGCCTCCCTGTCCACCATCTTGTCCACCTCCTTGCCCACCGCACTTTCCGCCTCATTGTAATCAGCAAAATAGCAACAATTATTCGTCCGAATATTATACTAGTCAGCAAATGAAAGGAGAATCTGACGAATATTAACGGAAAAAATTGTAAAAAGTGATAAAAAATTTTTAAAACCCCCTTGAAATGTTGAGGTTTTTGGTTTATAATGGGATAAACCGTTTGTATAACGGTATTTTACCACAAGTTTATTTAAAGGGGGACATATAAAATGGGTAAAATTCTTTCTAACAAAATTAGAAACGTTGCTATTATAGGACATAGTGGTTCGGGCAAGACTTCGCTTGCGGAGGCTATTTTATTTAACGGTAAAAGTATAGACAGGCTTGGCAAGACTACAGACAAAAATACCGTTATGGATTATGATGAACAAGAAATGCAGAGGGGTATTTCTATATCTCTCGCTTGTGCATATACATATTGGGACGACGTAAAGATAAACGTAGTTGACGTTCCAGGATTTTTTGATTTTGAGGGTGAGTTTGAAAGTGCAATGCGTGCCGTAGGTTCTGCAGTTTTAGTTGCAGATGCTAACGGCGGTTTATCCGTAGGGTCGGAAAAGGCTATCGAGTATTGTTCTCGCCGTCATATTCCGCTTATGATTTTCGTAAACGGCATTGATAAGGAAAATTCTAATTACGTTGCTACAGTAGAGGCATTCCGTCAAAAATACGGAAAGAAAATCTCTCCAACTCATTTGCCTATTATTAGAGACGGCAAAATGAAAGGATACGTTTCAGTTATTTCTGGTAAAGCCTTTGAATTTACCTCGGGCGGAAGAAATCCGATAGATGTTCCAAAGGATTTAGAAAGTGAACTCTCAATGCTTAAAGAGGCTTTGACAGAGGCTGCTGCAGAATCTTCTGAGGAACTTTTAGATAAATATCTTTCAGAGGGCACGCTTACAAACGACGAAATCGTTGCGGGTGTTAGAAGTGGTCTTTGCGCAGGTGAAACAATCCCAATTATGGGTGGAAGCGCACTTCAGAATATGGGCGTTATAAATCTTATGTATGAAATTGTAGATTTATTGCCATCTCCGTTCGAAAGAAGACCTGTTATGGCTGCTGACGATAAGGGCGAAATTCAGTCTATAGTGTGCGATGCAGAAAAACCTTTCTCTGCTCAAGTATTCAAAACGGTTGCAGACCCATTTGTTGGCAAACTCAATATGGTCAGAGTATTTACAGGCTCTCTTAAGAGTGGTATGACCGTGTATAACGCAACGACAGGCGAAAAAGAACGTATCAATACCGTTTACCTGATGAAAGGCAAAAAACAAGAGGCTGTTGATGAACTTGTTGCAGGCGATATCGGCGCAGTAAATAAACTCGAAAAAACGAACACAGGCGATACATTGTGTGACGAAAGTTTGAAGATTAAGTATTATGACATACCTTTCCCAGCGCCTGTTTTAACTATGAAAATTTCCGCAGCAAAGAGCGGTGAAGAGGATAAAGTATTCCAGAGCCTTAATAGACTTGCAGAAGAAGATTTGACATTTAAGGTTGAAAAAGATAAAGAAACGGGCGAAATGGTTATTCGTGGACAGGGCGAAACCCAACTCGATATTTTATGTAAAAAACTTAAAACAAAGTTCGGTTGCGAGGCTGTTTTGAGTGAACCTAAAGTAGCGTTTAAAGAAACTATAACAGGAAAAGCCGAAGCCGAAGGCAAACATAAAAAACAGACGGGTGGCGCAGGGCAATTCGGTGTAGTTAATATCCGCTTTGAGGCGGGTGCAGAAGACGGCATATTCCAATTCATAGATGAAACGGTTGGTGGTTCTGTTCCTAAACAGTTTATTCCTGCGGTTGAAAAGGGATTAAAAGAGGCTATCCAAAAAGGTGTGCTTGCAGGCTATCCTATGGTAAACTTAAAAGCGACCTTGTTTGACGGAAAATATCATCCAGTTGACAGTAAAGAAGTTGCGTTCGTATCGGCGGCAAAACTTGCTTACGACGATGCAATTCGCCGTGCAAAACCTGTAATTTTAGAGCCTGTTTATTCGTTTAAGATTACAGTTCCCGATAATTATATGGGCGATATTTTGGGTGATATGAATAAGCGTCGTGGCAGAATTTTGGGTATGGAAATGGTAGATGGATTGCAAGAAATTTCTGCAGAAGCACCATTAGTTGAAATGCTGAAATATGCAACCGATTTGCGCAGTATGACGCAAGGCAGAGGAAAATTTAGTCAGGAATTCTTGTGCTATGAAGAAGTTCCGTTCTCTGCGCAAGAAAAAATAATAGCAGATGCAAATAAATAATAATCCGCAAAGATGCGGTTAGGAGTGATTTAGATGATATTAACAATATGCCCAAACCCGAGTATTGACTGCACGATAGAACTTGACAGTTTAAATGTAGGAATGCTCAATAGAATAGACAGCAAGGTTGAAACGTACTCGGGAAAGGCGCTGAACGTTGCCGTAGGTGTTGCAAGACTTGGTGAAAAGAGTTACGCAACGGGTTTTATGTTTGACAACCACGGCAGAATGTTCGAACACGTGCTTGATAAAGAAGGCGTAGAGCACGGATTTGTATATAACAAGGGCAACGCCAGAACAAATTACAAGATTATAGATAAGCGGTCAATGCTTACCGAAATAAACGACCGTGGCGAAATCGTTAGCGTGGAGAAACAGGCAGAACTAATAGAAAAAATCAAAAATTTAGATTTTTCGTATGAAGTTGCCGTTATGAGTGGGAGTCTTCCTAAAGGAGTTAATTCCTCGTTTTACGGAGACGTATTATCGGTTATACCAAAAGATGTAAAGGTTATTGTCGATACGGAAAAAAATAATATGCTTTCGGCAATAGGTAGTAGAGAAATCTTTATGGCAAAGCCAAACCTTAGAGAACTTGAAAGTTTTGTAGGCGAAACGGTAGTTGACTTAAAAGATATGGTCAAAGCAGCCGGCAAATACATAGATAAAGGAGTAAAAAACGTACTCATTTCTCTAGGTTCTGACGGAGCAGTTTTAACGGACGGAACAGAAAGTTATTACTGTAAAAGTGCATCTGTTGCGGTAAATTCAACGGTTGGTGCTGGCGACAGTATGGTTGCCGCTACTTGTGTAGGTCTATTAAAGGGCGTGCCTATGCACGAACTTCTAAAGATGGCCGTTGCTGCGGGAACTGCCTCTGTAACGACTAGCGGAACAAATCTTTTCTACTTTGATAAGTATAAAGAAATTTACACAAAGATTTATTCGCAAAAAATCTAGTAATTAAAAAATACGCCCCCGAAAACAAAATTTTCGGGGGCGTATTTTTGTTCTTTTTTATCTATAAGTTAATGTGTTTTTTGATATAAAATCAGCACACGTGTTCGTGTTTTTATGACAAATTGTAAGATTATCGTTTAATCTAATAGGGTATATTAGGAGTAAAATGCTCAAAAATAATGTTTTTTGAGTAAGGTCTTACTTTTTCTGCTGTTTTTTTGTCAGTTACAGTCCAAGTTATTAGCGGTATTTTTGCTCTGCGTTTTTTTAATGGCAAATCCTCGTGTGAGTAACTGATAAAGTCAGGTTTTATTAAAAAGTTTAATGACATATTCTTTACTATAAATCTAGTAATAGGCTTTAAGTCTTTTCCGTGCGTTTTGGTTGCTAAAATTCCTCTTATAAAGTCGGGCGCTAGTTTTTTAACACGGTTTATATAGATGGGGTTAAAAGATTGAATGGCAAATTTTCCTGAATAATTTTTTAACCTTTCTACCGTTTTATCTACAATGCTCTTGTCGGGCTGATCTTTAATTTCAATAAGTAATGGAACTTTTCCGTTTACGAGGCTTAGCACCTCGTCAAAGGTTGGGATTTGATTTTCGGTGTTTGCTAAAGAAAGGCTTTTGATTTGTTTAGAGGTTTTTTCAAAAATATATCCGTCAGTTCCAGTCATACGGTTTAGCGTTTTATCGTGAAAGGAAAAAATTTCTCCGTTAGAGGATAGATATAGGTCGATTTCAATAGCATAACCTTTATCGACGGCATTTTGGTATGCGGAAAGTGAATTTTCTACAATATCTCCACCCCAAAGCCCCCTATGGGCAATGGGAATGTTAAAAAGCCAAAAATCTTTATTAACTCTCATCTAAAACTCCGTTTTTAATTACTTGCAAATTTTTTTATAATATTATATACTATTTAGTAATTTATAACCAACAAAATTATATCTTAAAAGGAAGTTTATGTCAATCAATAAAGAAAATGTAAG
This sequence comes from Christensenellaceae bacterium, assembly GCA_045656465.1. Classification (GTDB taxonomy): domain Bacteria; phylum Bacillota; class Clostridia; order Christensenellales; family Borkfalkiaceae; genus UBA1259. Next base: position 189 of record JAZORG010000032.1, on the reverse strand, counting down.
AAATTTCTGTATAGTAGCACACATTGACCACGGAAAATCCACACTTGCGGACAGGCTTATGGAAAAAACCGGTCAAGTTAGCGAACGTGATATGGAAGAACAACTCTTAGACTCTATGGACTTAGAGCGTGAACGTGGAATAACCATTAAACTCACGCCCGTTAGAATGTTCTATAAAGCAAAAGACGG
>JAZORG010000031.1:0-16247 GCA_045656465.1 Christensenellaceae bacterium | reverse complement strand
TAACGCAAGAGGAGTTTGCTAATAAGTTAAATATTTCTCGTGTAAACTATACAAGATATGAAAATGGAAAAGTCCGCCCAGATTATGAAACACTCATAAAAATCGCTGATTTTTACGATATCACGTTGGACGAACTTTTCGATAGAAAGTAAATTTTAATCATATTGCGTTATAGTATAAAAAACGAGTAGCAATTTTGCTACTCGTTTTTTTATGTTATACGTTACCTTGCGCTTTCATAGCCTCTGCAACTTTTATAAAGCCTGCAATGTTTGCGCCTGCCATATAGTTGCCAGGCATTCCGTATTCTTTTGAGGCTGTATCACAAGCCTTGAAAATTGATTTCATAATGCCGTGGAGTTTTTCGTCAACCTCTTCAAACGACCAAGAAAGTCTTATGGAGTTTTGGCTCATTTCAAGACCGCTTGTTGCTACACCGCCTGCATTTGCTGCTTTTGCGGGGCCGTAAAGAAGTTTGTTTTCAAGATAGGTTTCAATTGCTTCGGGTGTTGAGGGCATATTTGCACCTTCTGAAACAACCCTGCATCCGTTTTTAACGAGGATTTTTGCACTTTCACCGTCGATTTCGTTTTGAGTTGCACAAGGAAGAGCGATATCGCAAGGAATTGTCCAAATTCCGTTACAACCCTCGTGATATTCTGCATCGGGATGATAGTTAAGATATTCTTTAATTCTCTTTCTTTCAACTTCTTTAATTTGTTTAACAGCGTCGAGGTCAATTCCGTTTTTATCGTATATGTAGCCGTTACTGTCAGACATTGCAACTACGTTTGCGCCGTAAGATTTTGCTTTTTCACAAGCATAGATAGCAACGTTACCTGAACCTGAAACGAGAACAGTTTTGCCTTCAAAACTTGTTCCATTTGCTTGCAACATTTCGTTTGTAAAGTAGCAAAGTCCGTAACCAGTAGCCTCTTTTCTAGCAAGTGAACCGCCGTAATTTAAGCCCTTACCGGTAAGAACGCCAACCCATTCGTTTCTAATTTTTTTGTATTGACCGAACATATATCCGATTTCTCTTGCACCTGTACCGATATCGCCTGCAGGCACGTCAACGTCTGCACCGATATAACGGTAAAGTTCGGTCATAAAACTCTGACAGAAGTTCATAATTTCATTGTCGGATTTACCTTTGGGGTCAAAGTCCGAACCACCTTTTGCACCGCCCATAGGAAGTGTTGTAAGGCTGTTTTTGAAAGTCTGTTCAAAACCTAAGAACTTTATAATATTGAGGTTTACAGACGGGTGCAATCTGATACCACCCTTATATGGTCCGATTGCAGAGTTGAACTGAACTCTATAACCTCTGTTTACGTGGTATTTACCATTGTCATCAACCCACGGAACTCTAAATATTATCTGCCTATCTGGTTCAACTAATCTTTCAAGAACACCAGCATCAACGAGGTCCTGCCTTTTTTCAATAACAGGTTCTAACGTTGAAAGAACTTCGGTAACTGCCTGAATAAATTCAGGTTCGTTGGGGTTTCTTTTTTCTAATCTTGCAAGTAAATCAAGCAAGTATTCGTTTTTAATCGCCATTGTTTTATCCTCCGAATTTTGTCGTCATAAATATTTCATTTTACGAATTATAACATATTTTTTTAAAATACGCTATAGATTTTTCATAACTATTTTTTATAATATTTATTAACTATATAAATAATTCTATAATTATAACTTATATACTCTTAATATTATAGTTAAAAACATTGTTGTAAATCAATAAAAACAGCAAAAACCATAATCAAAATAAGACCTACCATATGAATAATGCTTTCTACCCTTCGTTTAATTGGTTTTTTACGTATCCATTCTATAACGTTAAACACCACACGAGATCCGTCTAGCGCTGGAATAGGCAACAAATTGAAAACGGCAAGATTTACACCGATAAAAGATGCTATATTTAAAAGATTTCTCAATCCACCAACTTTAATCGCCGTTGCGGTCATTGAAATAGTGGTTACCGTTCCGCCAAGCGAGCCTATACCTAAAGCACCTGTTAAAAGTTGACCTAGCACGGTAAATATGCTCCCTGCTAGCTTAAATGAATATTCAAAACTGTTGGCTAGTGTTTTAAAAAATCCGAAGCGAACGCCCGTGCTATACAACCCAGAAAAGATCATTTGCCCCGAATCTGCATTATATTCAGCATATATTCCCAACGCTGAAAACATTTTATTGTTTTCTTCAACGTTGGCAAAATCTGTATTGGCACGCAAGATAAGGTTTATAGTTTTATATTCGCCGTTTCTTCTCACGGTAGTTTTTACCGTTTCCCCCGCCTGCCTATCTTTTATTGCAGACATTAAATCTGTTGTAAGATATATGTTTTTCCCTTCTATGTTAATGATAATATCCCTATCGCAAAAGCTGTTTTCCGCTGTGTAAACGGGGTCGGTTGGCACTTCGGTTTTGTAGGTCATAAGCATTGTTTGACCGTAAGAAAAAAACATAATGATTATAATTAAAAGGGCAAGCAAATAGTTCATAAAAGCCCCTGCAATTAAAACCAAAATTCGTTGCCAAGGCTTTTTGTTGTTAAAAGCAGAGGGGTCGGTATCTTCTTCATCTTCGCCCTTAAAGGCACAAAATCCACCTAACGGTAAAAGGCGGACAGAAAATTTCTCGCCCGTCTTTTTGTTTTGTCTTTTAAATAGTTTAGGTCCAAAACCTATAGCAAATTCTTCAATTCCAAATCCGAAAATCTTGCCTACGATATAATGTCCAAATTCGTGAACAGTAATCATAGCAAGCAAAACTAATATTGCTATAAGAACGTATCCAATATAGCCCATCACTTCGGAAAAAGATGCTAAATATAAATAATTCATTACACTCCAAATAACTCGTCAACGTATTTTCTAGAAAACTCGTCGGCATTAACAAGGTCGTCAAAATGTGCGTGATGACCACCGTAAAAAGACTGCATTGCTCCGTAAATCGCCTTGTAAATATCGTTATATTTTATTTTACCTTGCAAGAACAGTTTAACCGCCTCTTCGTTCGCTCCATTTGCGATTGCAGGATAAACTCCGCCCTCTTTGCCCGCCATAACAATTAGGTCAAAACACGGAAAACGGTCTTTATCAACCTCTTCAAACGAAAGTTTTTTTAACTCCGCAAAATCTAGTGGTTTTAACCCCACTCCCAACCGTTCGGGGTAAGAAAGAGCAAGACAAATAGGTAATTCCATAGTGGGATAACTCATTTGAGCAAGCACAGAGCCGTCGATTTTCTCCACCATAGAGTGTATGATACTTTCACGGTGAATTATAACGGATATTTTGTCAAATGATGTATTATAAAGCCATTTTGCCTCGACAACTTCAAACGCCTTATTGACCAAGGTAGCGCAATCAACGGTAATCTTTGCGCCCATAGTCCAGTTAGGGTGCGCAAGCGCTTGCTTTGCCGTTGCGTTATTCAACTGCTCTTTTGTAAAATCTCTAAACGCCCCACCACTTGCAGTTAAAATTAGTCTATTAAAAGGCTTGTTAAAATCAAAATCCATACATTGCCAGATTGCAGAATGTTCGCTGTCAACAGGCATTATTCTAACACCTTTTTCTTTTGCAAGTTCCATTACTAATTGGCCACCGACAACAAGACTTTCTTTATTTGCAAGCGCAATATCTTTTCCCTTTTTAATAGCATCTAAAACGGCAATTATTCCCTTAAATCCTACTAATGCAACTACTACGATATCCGCCTCGTCAATTATGGCGTTAGTAAATGCGTTCTCCCCACCAAAAAATTCCACCGACTTATCAATTTTACTACCTACATCATCGGGAATAAACGAAAGGGTTGCAACCTTTGGTGAAAACTCCTCTACTTGACTATAAAACTCGCCGACGTTATTTCCGGCGGCGAGCGAAACAATTTTAAATTTTTCGGGATAACGGCGTACGACAGATAAGGTCTGTTTGCCGATTGACCCTGTACTTCCGATTAGAGCAATCTTTTTCATTTATATATCCTTACTAAAAAATCAAAAACAATAAATATACTATAACGATTACAAAAGACGTTCCGTCAATTCTGTCCATAACACCGCCGTGTCCTGGCAAGATTTTTCCCATATCCTTAATACCAACACGTCTTTTTATAAAACTCTCAAACAAGTCCCCAAAAATATTTATAACGCTTCCCAAAATGCCTGCAATTATAAAGACTAAAATTGAAGGAATAAAACTTGTTTGAATGGGGAATATCAGCCACACAATAAGCGCACCTACAATTCCACCAACCGTTCCACCTATTGCACCCGACCAAGTTTTTTTAGGGCTTAATTTCGGGCACATTTTCGGACCTTTTAATAGTGAGCCTACAAAGTAAGCAAACGTATCTGATAAAGGTGATATCACAAAGGATAAAAGCAAAACGGTAAAACCCTCTAGCATATCGTTTGCTAAAAACATAAACAAAATAAACACCGACGGATACAAAAAAGGCAATATGGTAAAGAATAAAGATTTATTCTCCGCTTTTTTATCCATAAAATACAACACGGTTGCAAGAATAACTCCAAGTGTAATATAAATAACACCGCAAAGCCACCCAAAGCCCGAAAACAAAAGGTATTCGCTAACACAATAAATTACAGGAAACAATCCCCCGTAAACACAGGCAGTTAAGAATAAATTTTTAACGCTTAAATTTTTAACAGCCCTTGCAACTTCAAACGTCCCTACTGCGCACATAAACGCAATAAGAATATTAAACAGCCTATATTCAACTAACTCTCTAATCAAGAAGAACAAGACCATCACTACGACGTAGCAAGCGCCTGTAATAATTCTTTTTAACATAAACTAACCTTTTAGATTTTACCAAAACGACGTTTTCGTTTAGAAAAATCCTCTAATGCTTTATCAAATTCCGCCTCGTCAAAGTCTGGCCACAACACGTCGGTAAAATAAAGTTCGCTATAAGCGCCTTGATACAATAAGAAGTTAGAAAGGCGTAATTCTCCACCCGTTCTAATAATTAAATCGGGTTCGCCAAAAGGCGCAGTATTTAATGATGCGGAAATTTCCTCAACCGTAACCTCTTTTTTCTCATTAATTATTTTATTTACCGCTGAAACTATTTCTTGCCTACCACCATAATTGATTGCGATTAACAAATTGTGCGATACACAATCTTTGCTCTTTTCTTCACAGTCGTCAATTACTTGATTTAAGTCGCTAGAAAGTTTTGTTCTATCCCCAATAACCACAAGCCTTACGTCATTTTTTAGAAGTTTTTTAATAAACTTTAAAAGGTAAGCCTTTAGAAGTTTCATCAACTCATTTACTTCTTCTTTAGGTCTTGCCCAGTTTTCAGAAGAGAAAGCGTAAAGGGTAAGCGTTTTAACTCCACACTTAAAAGCGTGGGCAGTTATCCTATCCACGTTTTTCGAGCCAACTCTATGTCCATAAGAACGGATTTTGCCTCTAGCAGTTGCCCATCTTCCGTTCCCGTCCATAATTATTCCGATGTGTGAAGGGAAATTAACACTCATTATACTGAAAGAATATCCTTTTCTTTTTCTGCGCAGAGTTTGTCAATCTTTTCAATCGCTTCGGAAATAACTTTATCAACGTCCTTTTCGCAAATTGCGTGTTCGTCTTCAGAAAGTTCCTTGTTGTTTTTCATTTTTTTCAAAGCGTCCATACCGTCTCTGCGAACGTTTCTTACTGCAACCTTTGAATCTTCTGCCATTTTCTTAATCTGTTTTACAAGGTCTTTTCTTCTCTCTTCGGTAAGAGCCGGGAAAACCAAACGAATTACTTTACCGTCGTTTACAGGGGTAATTCCAAGATTTTCAACGAGAAGTTGTTTTTCTATAATTTTAAGCATACTTGCATCCCAAGGAGCAATTACAAGACATCTACCCTCTGTTACAGAAAGGTTGCCTACCTGATTTATAGGAGTCGGTGTGCCATAATAATCAACAAGCACTTTATCCAAAATATGCGGATTTGCTCTGCCTGCACGAATTGTAAGATATTCGCTGTTTAATACTGAAACTGTTTTATCCGTTTTCTCCATAACTTCCATCATAATCATTTCAAACTGTTCGTTTTCGATTGCCATATTTAGTATCTCCTTTATTAACGTTATTATTTTTGTTTTTGGAACTTTATTTTATAAGCGTTCCTATATTATCGCCTGTAACCGCTCTCATAAGCGCATTCTCTTCAAACAAGCCGAATGCGAGAACTGCGATATTGTTTTCCATACATATTGTAACCGCCGTGGTATCCATAGCCTTTAAGCCCTGCGCAATAAAATCTTTGTAGGTTATTGTTTCAAGTTTTTTTGCATTCTTATTTATCTTGGGGTCGGAATCGTATATACCATCCACGTTTTTAGCGAGGAGCAATACTTCTGCGCCTATTTCTGCCGCACGAAGCGCCGCCGCCGTGTCAGTTGTAAAATAAGGGTTGCCCGTTCCACAAGCAAAGATTACCACTCTTCCTTTGTTTAAGTGCGACATTGCTTTTCTTAAAATGTAAGGTTCTGCTACCCTTGTCATAGTAAGCGCTGTTTGCACACGAGTAGGAACGTTCTTTCTTTCAAGCGCGTCTTGAACGGCAAGTGCGTTAATTACGGTTGCGAGCATTCCCATATGGTCTGCAGTAGTTCTATCCATTTCCTTTCCTTGCCTACCACGCCAGAAGTTTCCACCGCCAACGATAATTCCTATTTCCACGCCTAAATCTTTAACAGCGATAATTTGGTCGGTAATGCTATCCAAAACAGCCTCGTTAATGCCGTTTCCGTCTTTTCCTGCTAATGCTTCCCCCGACAGTTTAATGATAACTCTTTTATACATTGCTTGACTCATAATATTTTCTCCTGTAACCACCTAAAGCGATTGTTTCTATTATTATATACTTTTTTTCCCATTTTGTAAATACAAAAAGGATAAAGAATAAAAAAACGTATCTTTAAGTTTGTATTTTATCTAATTATTAACCTTTCTAATAAAACAAAAGCGCTCCAAATTATGGAGCGCCATTAAAACTACTTACGCATTTGCGCCTTGTCTTTTTGCACGACGTTTTTCTCTTGCAAGTTGTTTCTTGAATTCTCTTTCTTCGCCGATTGCCTTTACAACTATATCAATGGTATCCTTAATTGTTTGAACAACTTCTTTACCAGTAACTTTAATAACGGTTGCAGACTGACGAACAGAAACCTTATTTTCTGCTATGTAATTTTTAAAGTTAGAGTTGTGCATCATAAATTCACAATGAATAATATTACGTTTAATTGTAAGTCTTACAATTCTTGAAGAACCGATTTTATATTCTTCGTAACGTAAATTCTTAAAGCGTTTGCTTTCTTCAATAGCAGCGGCATATTTAACGATATCATCGTAAATGCTTTTATTTTCAGATGATAAAGCATTATATTTATCGTCAAGAGTTTGACCTTTGTCAGCAGAGAAAGTAACGGCGTTTTCATCATCTTCAGCGGAAACGGCAACAGTTTCAACAACTTCTGCTTTTTCTTCCACTTTTTCTTCAGCCTTAACTTCTTCAACAACTTTTACAGGTTCTTTTTCAACAACCTTTTCTACAATTTTTTCAACTACAACTTCCTTTACCTCTTCTTTGTTGCTCTTAACACAATTGCAAATCAAAGCGATAGCGTAAAAAATTGCAACTATAGCGGTAACTACCATTAAAATAATCAATAAAGTTTCCATACTAATCTCCTTTTTCGGTGATTTTTATATAATATATTTGTATAATTATTTGTTAAAATTATACTATCATCAAATAAAATTGTCAACCATTTTTTTAAAATTTAAGAAAACGGTTGAGTAAATCTCAACCGTTTTCATTTTTTTGTTAATTATTTCTTCATTTGTGCTTCTACTTCTGCAGCAAAGTCATCGTTTCTCTTTTCCAAGCCTTCGCCCATTTCAAAACGTGTGAAACGTTTTACTGTAAGGGTCTTGCCCATTTTGTCTGAATAACTCTTAACAAGTTTTTCAATGGTCATTGAAGGATCTTTTACAAATGCTTGATTCATTAGGCAGAATTCGTCATAATATTTTTTAACTCTACCTTCAACCATTCTGTCAACGATAGCAGCGGGTTTACCTTCGTTAAGCGCCTGTGCTTTTAAGATTTCTTTTTCGTGTTCAATTACTTCTGCAGGAACTTCTGAAGCAACAAGATATAAGGGTTTAGCAGCGGCAATCTGAAGTGCAACGTCGTGTGCGAGTTCTTTTGCTCCGTCGCAAGTGCATCCTTCAACTTCTACTAAAACGCCAACCTTTCCGCCCATGTGAATATAACTTTCTACTATTCCAGATGTAGCGGTATATTTTGCAAAACGACGGATTGCGATTTTTTCACCGATTTTTGCAGTTGCAGCAACCGTTTCGTCATTTTTAGCAGCGATAAGAGCATCTATATCTGCTACTTCGTTATCACAAACGTAATCTACAACGTTTTCTACAAACGCTTTATATTGATCGCCCTTTGCAACGAAGTCTGTTTCACAGTTAACTTCTACAAGCACACCTGTGTTTTCTTTAATTTTTGCAGCAACAACGCCTTCTGCGGCTATTCTTGATGCCTTTTTAGCAGCAGTTGCAATTCCTTTTTCTCTCAAAAAGTCAACTGCTTTTTCCATATTGCCGTCTGTTTCTTTAAGTGCTTTTTGGCAATCTGCTACACCTGCACCCGTCTTTTTACGGAGTTCCATTACGTCTTTTGATGTAAACATTTCTTTGTCCTCCCTTATGAATATTATTCTGCTTTTTCTTCAGCCTGAATTTCGGCTTCTACAGCAACTTCTTCTGCTTTTTCAGCAACTTCAGCATCCATCTGTTCACCTTGATTTGCTTCGATTACAGCGTCTGCGATAACTGATGCGATAAGTTTTACTGCTCTGATTGCATCGTCGTTACCAGGAATAACGTGGTCGATTAAATCGGGATCACAGTTTGTATCGGTGATTGCTACGATAGGAATGTTGAGTTTTCTTGCTTCTAAAACAGCAATATCTTCTTGTGCGGGGTCAACTATGAACATAAGACCAGGAAGGGTTCTCATTTCACGGATACCACCGAGGTTTGTTTCAAGTTTTTCCATTTCAGCCTTTAATTGGCTAACTTCTTTTTTGGGGAGCAAATCAAATTCGCCCATTTTTTCCATATTGCCAAGCTTGTTAAGTCTTTCAACTCTAGATCTGATTGTCTTAAAGTTGGTAAGCGTACCGCCGAGCCATCTGGAATTGATGTAGTATTGACCGCATCTTTCTGCTTCTTCTTTGATAGCATCTTGAGCCTGTTTTTTCGTTCCTACAAAGAGAACGCTCTTGCCCTGTTTAACCGTTTCAACAACGAAAGGATAAACGTCGTTTTCGATAAGATCAACAGTCTGCTCAAGGTTGATGATGTGAATACCGTTTCTTTCACCAAAGATGTATTTTTTCATCTTGGGGTTCCAACGTCTAGTTTGATGCCCGAAGTGAACACCAGTTTCTAGGAGTTGCTTCATTGTAATAACTGCCATAATAATACCTCCGTTCTGCCTCCCCGATATAACCTTGTTATAGGGTTACATTTCCGATTGAAAAGTGTATTTTCGGAAACACGAAAACCCTAAATTATACTCGGGTGCGAATTTTTGCTTGTTAATTTTAGCACAAAAAACTATATATATCAAGCAATTTTACCCTCTTTTAAAATAAATTTGTCCGTTTTTAATACTTTTACAAAAAAGAGCGCCACGTTACTTTTTTTCATGTGGCGCAGTTACTGTTAATTATTAATTATGTCTTAATACATTCCGCCCATTCCACCTGCAGGCATCTGCGGTGCTTCGGGTTCTTTAATATCTGCAATAACCGACTCGGTAGTAAGGAAAACTCCTGCAACAGAGGCAGCGTTTTCTAGCGCAGACCTAGTAACCTTTGTCGGGTCGATTATACCGCTCTTAACCATATCGGTATATTCGTTGGTGAGAGCGTTAAAGCCAAAGTTTGCCTTATCTGCTTTCAATACTTCATTGAGGATTACAGAACCGTCAAGTCCAGCATTGAGCGCAATTTGTCTTAAAGGTGCTTGAACAGCCTTTAACACGATTTCAGCGCCTGTCTTTTCGTCCCCACTCAAAGTTGATGCGTAGTTTTCTAAAACCTTAATGGTAGAGATAAGCGCAATTCCACCACCGGGAACGATACCCTCTTGAACGGCAGCCTTTGTAGCGTTCAAAGCGTCCTCAATACGAAGTTTCTTTTCTTTCATTTCAATTTCGGTAGCAGCGCCAACGTTAATAACTGCAACGCCACCAGCAAGTTTAGCAAGACGTTCTTGCAATTTTTCTCTGTCATAATCAGAAGTTGTTTCTGCAATTTGCGCTTTGATGGCCTGCTTTCTAGCCTCGATTGCTTGAGCATCGCCTGCGCCGTTGATAATTGTAGTGTTGTCTTTATCAACCTTAACCGTGCCTGCACGACCAAGCATATTCATATCAACGTCCTTAAATTCATAACCGAGTTCGCTAGAAATTACCGTACCACCCGTAAGGATAGCAATATCTTCGAGCATAGCCTTTCTTCTATCACCAAAACCAGGCGCTTTAACGGCAACACAGTTGAACACACCTTTAAGTTTGTTTACAACGAGGGCAGCAAGAGCATCTCCCTCAACTTCTTCAGCGATAATCAAAAGTCTCATACCCTGTTGAGCAATAGGCTCGATTACAGGGAGAATTTCTTGAATTGATGAAATCTTTTTATCGGTAATTAAAATTACAGGAGATTCCAAAACGGCTTCCATTTTATCGGTGTTAGTAACCATATAAGCAGAAGCATAACCTCTGTCGAACTGCATACCCTCAACGGTAGAGAGTTCGGTTTTCATAGTTTTGCTTTCCTCTATTGTAATAACTCCATCTTTACCAACTTTTTCCATAGCCTCGGAAATAAGTTCGCCAACAGCGTTATCTCCAGCAGAAATAGATGCTACTTGACAAATTCCGTTCTTATCTTTAACTGGTTTAGAAATGTTTTTAAGTTCTTCAACAGCCTTTTCAACAGCGCCTGCAATACCCTTTTTCAAAATAACGGGGTTTGCGCCTGCTGCAACGTTCTTTAAGCCCTCGCTAATCATTGCTTGAGCAAGAATAACAGCGGTAGTCGTTCCGTCGCCTGCAACGTCGTTAGTTTTTGTAGAAACTTCCTTAACAAGAGCAGCGCCCATATTTTCAAAAGCGTCCTCAAGTTCGATTTCCTTTGCGATTGTAACTCCGTCGTTAGTAATGAGCGGAGCGCCGAATTTTCTATCCAAAACGACGTTTCTGCCCTTAGGTCCTAATGTAATTTTAACTGTATCAGCAAGAGTATCAACGCCCTTTTGAAGTGCCTTTCTTGCCTCTTCTCCGTGTTTTAATTGTTTAGCCATAATTTGCCTCCTTAATCTTCAACTATTGCCAGAATATCGCTCTGACGAATAATGGTCAACTCTTTACCGTCAACCTTAAATTCACTACCAGCATACTTAGAATAAAGTATTTTATCCCCAACGTTCACCTGCATAACTATTTCTTTACCGTCAACAACTCCGCCAGGGCCAACAGCCACGATTTTTGCCATTTGCTGTTTTTCTTGCGATGCGGTGGGTAAATAAAATCCGCTAGAAGTTTTTTCTTCCATTTCCATACTTTCAACAACTACTTTGTCGAACAAAGGTTTTACCTTCATATCTATACCTCCGTATATTAATTCAAAAATTATTAGCACTCTCACACCTCAAGTGCTAACTCTAATTATACACGCATAAAAATATTTGTCAATAGTTTATGCCATAAATATCCAAATTTTTTTAGCGGTTTTTTTATTGGGTTGAATTTTTAATAAAATTAACCCGATTTTTGTCAAAAACAACTTAAAAAATCAGTCGTTAATTGCAGAAACTAAAAGGTCGCATAATTCATTAGTAGATGTAGCAATAACGCCGTCATCACCCAAACGATAGTCTTTTCCGTAAATGTTTTTTACTACTCCACCTGCTTCTTTAACGATAATAATGCCCGGCAACAAATCCCAAAGGTTGCGAGTAATTAGAACCGTTCCGTGAATTCTACCGCAAGCGAGAGAAGAAAAATCCAAGCAAGAACCACCAAACATTCTAATTCGCATAATCTCTTTATACAGTTTTCCGATTGCTAAATATTGCTTGTCTGCAAGATGAGGGAGTTTTCTTGAAAAATCCCCAAAACTAAAGATTGCCTGTTCTTTAGGGGCTTTTTGCACGCTAATTTTTTTGCCGTTGCAAAAACTCCCTTTACCTATTTCAGCGGTAAACCACTCGTTAAAATGTGGAAGATAAATAACGCCCAAGACCACTTCTCCGTTATCGATAAGCGAGCATTGAACGCCATAAAATTTAGATGCATGCGCAAAATTTACCGTTCCGTCAATAGGGTCTATCGTCCAAGTCCTCCCCGAGGGAATAACACCTTCAGAAAACTCTTCGCCCAAGATTATATCGGTAGGAAACTCCTTTTTTATAGCGTTTGAAATTTCCTTTTCGATAGCCTTATCAATATCGGTAACTAGGTCGAAAGAGGCTTTCTGCGAAACGGAAAAATCTGCCTTGCCGAATTTATTATATGCTAATTTTATTTGATTTACGATAAATTCAAGTTCTTTTGTGTAATCCATAGCCAATCCTAAAAAGTTTTTTATAATTTTATATCTTACCTAGTTAAAAAGCAAGTGTTTTCAACTAATAATAAAAAAATGCGGTATAAATAGCGGAGATTTTTTTAACGTCTTCTAAAAGGCAAACAAATAAGCCTTATCAGGAGAGCGATAACAAAACATATCACCGATAGCACAAGCGATAAAATGAGAGTGCAAATAAGAAAACTTGCGCCAGCATTCATAATCGAGAGGAACACGTCGTATATTCCCGAAAATATCAATCCTAAAAGGAGGTTTATCACAATGAATATTAATATCATTATGGGGATAGCAATAAGTGAGCCTTTAATGTCTGCGCCACTTAAATTCATATGTATTGCAATACAAAGGCTAACAACCATAAATACCCACCAAGGCCAACCGACGGATATTTCCGAAAACATTGAGGTAATCATTCCCCCAAACGTTGCAAAAAGATATGTAAACCAACTGTGAGAATCCTTAAAATCTATAAACTCATTAAAATAAGCGTTTACTTGAGAAAAGGTTTCTGGCAAGCAGAATTTCATACCGAAAAAGATAATCAGCGTGCCAACAACGATAGGCGCAATGCCTATAAAGTAGTTGCCGATTTGTTGGTAGATGTTTTTGGGATTCCAAGAATGGCTAACGTAACCCAAAACGCCGTCTTCATCATTTATTTGGAAAAATTTAACCTCGTGAACTTTATGAAAAAACACAAGACACATCAAAAGGTGGCTAGCCTCGTGAATAGGCGTGCCGATAAACCCTGTTCCGTAAATTGCAAGTTTGCTGTAACCAAAAGTTTTATAAAAGAAACGGTTAATTAGTGAAATTATATAACCAACTAAATAAACGCAACCGATAAAAGCAACAACTTGCCATAAAACGTTTAAGAAAATATCTCCTATCATATTTCTCCTTTGAAAATTTATCGGGGGCGGTATTCCACCCCCGAAAATCTAAACTTTATTTGCGATTATCCTATTATCGTCTTTTCTGTCCAAGCGGAAGAAATACTCAAAATGATATCGCTAGTCTTTTGACCTTTTGCACGAATTTTTACCACTAAACTTGTTATTGAAGAGTATGCGGGAAGTCCGTCTTGTTTTGCAGTGAGGTCGTAGGTAGGTGTGCTAACCGTTATAATGTCTCCCCAACCTTCACCGTTAACGTTGAACTGAATTTCGTAACCCTTTGCGCCAAGAATGGTGGTCCAAGTCAAGATACCGTCTCTGTTCTTATTGATGTCGCCAGCGTTTGGAGAAGCAAGCAACTCTACGTATGAGTTGTCGTTACCACCAGCTGTTTGAGAACTAATATAGTAAACGAAATCGCTATCAAAAGTACCGCCGTGCGCATAAACACCAACTGTATGTTTACCAGGCGCATTAGGATTGTGCGAGCCAGAAAGCTCGGTTGTTTTTGGAAGTTCTGTTCCAGAAATTCTATAGCCGTAACCACTAGCATTAGGTATAGCATTATCCACAGTAACAGTAATCAATCCTTGAGTGTTATAACTATCGTGGCTATAACTTGCCTTAAACGTAGGCGTTGCAAGTTGCTTAACAAGTTGCGTTTCAGACCACTTATCTGAATCAATTGTCTTTGTTGAAGTACCTGTCGCACCGTTACCTACGGCAACAACTTCAATGGTGTATTCGCCTATTTCCTTAAATTCAGGAGTATATTCGTATGCTTTACCAACGTTATCGTTCTTATCAACGTAATAAGTGTCTGCAACTACACCGTCAACGTATAAGATATAACTTTCTGCGTTAGGAACGCCGTTCCAAACAAACTTGCCGTTTTCACGCCTTACTTCTGGAGTTCTAAGTTTATAAATCGTAACAGGGTCTGACATTTCAGAGTTAATTGCGCTAGTTCCGTTACCTATTGCTTTAACCTTAAACGTATAAGACCTTCCCCCCTCAAGGCTAGAAATATCAAGAGTTGTTCCGCTACCGCTTGGATACGTATCATTATTTTCATCATAAACTAAATATGATATAGCGCCCGTTTGAGCATTGATGTTATCAGGAGCATTCCAAGTTAGTTGTGTGTTGCTTACAACAGGAGTTGCGCCAAACGAAGGTCTGTTGAGTTTTATAAATCTAACCGTTTGGCTAGGTTTAGACGTCATATAATAAATTGTTCCGTTAGTTTCATCATATTTGTTTGCAATACTATACATATGAACGCTAGTTCCCTTTGTAGAAATCTTTTGGTTCATATTGCCGATGGTTTCTGCGGAAACAGGATTTTCATCATTATCGAAAACGATATCGTAACTTGTTGCATGGTCAACTCTGTGCCAAGAAAGAACACCCTCTGATGCGCCTGAAGTTTCAATTCTTATATCGTAAGGTGCTTCAAGACGATTAATAGTAATTGCGCCTGTGTAGTTAGATGCTAAAACGTTAGTTCCGTTACCTTTAGCGCAAACTTTAACTTGATGAGAACCTGCTTCTAGGAACCTTAAGTCAAACTCGTTTGTTCCACTTGTTTTGGTTTCGCCACCTATAGCGATTGCGTAACCATAAGCGCCGTCAACTGTGCCATATCTGTATGTATATCCAGCCATATATTCATTGTTTGTTGGAGCAGCAGGTTGAGCGAGCACCGAAATGTCAAATGAAAGTGATTCGGAGTAAATTGAACTTAAATTAACGTAACGATAGCCTAAATTTCCGTTAGTCAAGCCGTTTTGCGAACCGATTGACTGAACTTTATAAACAAAATTTCTAGATTCCATAACGGTTTCATCAACAACGTTAGTAACGTTGAACGACGTTGTGCTAGCTCTTGCAAACTCTGTTTCATTTTTGTATAGTTTATATTCACTTGCTCCTGAAACGGATTTATACGTTACAATAAAGCCTTCTTGAACGTTATCGGGATTACTTATGATAAAGTTAGCATCTGCAGCGGTAGGAGCAGCAAGACGTTTAACGTATATAGGCTCGCTGTATTTAGAAGAGAAAACTGTTGAAGAAGTGCTTTCTGCATTAGCCTTAATTTCAACCTTATATTCGCCAACGTCAGTATAAGCATGGCCAAAGAAAGTCTGGTTTAAGGGAAGGTTTTCATCAGTAATTTGTTTACCGCTAGGCAAAGTAATTCTTGAGGTATAACCTACTGCATTAGCAACTAAATCCCAGTAAATACTGTTTTTAATTTCGCCACTACTGTGGTCTAACGTGCTATCCCATTGAAGAACAGGGGCTTTTAGAAGCATAATTGATTTAACTGCAGACCAGTCTGCAAAGAATGCAGAGTCTGTGCTTACAGCCATAACTTGAATGTCATAAGATTGACCAGCAACAAGACCTGTAAATTCATTTGTAGGTAATATATCTTTCTGCTCAACGCCATCTATCTTAAGTTTATAGCCTGTAGCATTAGCAACTGCATCCCATTTTAAGATACCGTCTTCTACCTTAAGGTTTGTAACAGGGTCTAAGAATTTAAATGTTTTAACTTCAGATTCTGCGCCTGTGAAAGAGGTTGTTCCATTACCTATTGCTTGAACGGTAACT
>JAZORG010000030.1:0-9693 GCA_045656465.1 Christensenellaceae bacterium | reverse complement strand
CTGTTGTTTGAACGTGGTGTTTACGTTAACCCTGTAGTGTCGCCTGCAACGCCTGTAGGGCAAGCGTTAATTCGCACAAGTTATACTGCAACTCATACTAGAGAGCAAATGGATAGGGCGATAGGTCATATATCCGCAGTCTTAAAAGAAGTTAAAAATCTAGAAATTAATTGGTAAAATTAACGCCGTTTGCTAAATTAAAAGCAAACGGCGTATTTTATTTTTTTACCCTGTATTTTATTTGACAATAGAGTAAGAAGATATTATAATATCAATTGCAACTAAAAAGGTTGCAATTGAAAAGGTGAGAGAATGAAGTTATCATCAAAAACACATTATGGGCTTATGGCTTGTCATATTTTGGGCAAAAATTATCCTGACAGTCCTGTATCTGCGAGTATGCTTGAATCGTATATATCCGTTTCGGGGAAATATCTTGAAAAGATAATGCGAATGTTATCATCAAGAGGGATAGTAACCGCTAGTCGTGGCGCAAGTGGGGGGTATTATTTAGCAAAACCACCTAAGGAAATTTCTATAGGCGATATTGTCAGAGCGTTAGAGGATGATATGGAGATTATAGAATGTGTTAAAGATGATGGAAAATGTAAATGTTGTCCCTCAAGCGGAGTATGGAAACGCCTTTATGAGGGTATAAATAATTTACTTGACCAAATGAATTTGCAACAGATGATAGACGGAGAATTACATTGACGGAGGATAACGGTATGGATAAAAAACCTATATATTTCGACCATGCGGCAACAACGCCGTTATGTAAAGAAGCGCTTGATGAAATGATGCCGTATTTTGCGGAAATTTTCGGCAATCCGAATAGTCAACATTACTATGGAAGAGAATCGGTAAAAGCAGTTGACCAAGCGAGAGACGGTATTGCAAAGATTATTAATGCAAAACCAAACGAAGTATATTTTACTTCGGGTGGAACTGAGGGGGATAACTGGGCGTTAAGGGGAATTGCTCACGCTCATAAAAACAAGGGCAAACATATCATTATAAGTCCGATTGAACACGCAGCAATGATTGTTACGGCAAAGGCTCTTAAAAAAGAGGGCTTTGACGTGGAATTTATGAAAGTAGATGACGAGGGTTTTGTTGACCTTGAACACTTAAAGAGTATTATTCGTGATGACACAATCTTCGTAGGATGTATGATGGCTAATAACGAGGTAGGAACTATAGAACCTATCAAAGAAATTGCCCAAATTGCCCATTCAAAGGGCGCAATAATGTTTACCGATGCCGTTCAGGCAGCGGGCGTATTAAATATTGACGTTAAAGAACTCGGCGTGGATTTAATGAGTATGAGCGCGCATAAAATTTACGGGCCGAAAGGCGTGGGAGCGTTATATATAAGAAACGGCGTTAAAATAGAGGGTATTTTAACGGGTGGGCATCAAGAACGTATGAAACGTGGTGGAACTACTAACGTTGCTGGGATAGTTGGTTTTTACCAAGCGTTTAAGATTGCTCAAAGGGATATAGACAAAAATTTTGAATACGTATCAATGTTAAGAGACCGTTTTATAGATAGAGTACTTGCGGAAGTTCCTTTTGTAAAACTCAACGGACCTAAAAATAACAGATTACCTGCAAATGCGGATTTTTCTTTTAAGTTCATTGAGGGCGAATCCATACTGTTCAGTTTGGATTTAGCAGGAATAGCAGTATCATCAGGTTCGGCTTGTTCGTCAGGGTCGCTTGAGCCTTCACACGTATTACTTGCGTTAGGACTTCCAGATGAACTTGCGCACGGCTCGATAAGATTTTCGTTCGGTAAACACAACACTATCGAAGAAGTAGATTATGCGGTGGAAACAATTAAAGATGCGGTAAAAAGACTGCGTGAGATGTCCCCACTATTTAAAACAGAAGGAGAAATTAAGTATGTATAACGAAAAGGTAATGGAAGCATTTAAGAACCCCAAAAACGTAGGAGAAATAGAAAATCCCGACGGAATAGGCACGGTGGGTAACGCATCTTGCGGAGATATAATGCAGATATCATTAAAAATAGAGAATAATATCATTGTCGATGCAAAGTTTAAGACTTTCGGCTGTGCAGCAGCAATCGCAACGAGTTCAACTGCAACCGAGATGATAAGAGGAATGACGGTTGAAGAAGCGCTTAAAGTAACTAATAAAAAGGTAATAGAAACGCTAGGCGGACTTCCTTCACAAAAAATCCATTGTTCGGTTTTAGCAGAAGAAGCAATAAAGAAAGCAATAGAGGATTATTTAAGCAAACAAAAAGCGTAAGCATAATCTGCATAATTCACCAAAAATCGCACATATTAACAATGCGGATAAAGGGGGAATTATGGACGATAAGTTTTTATTCGGTATGCTTTTAGGAGTGATTGGCGGTGCTGTAATCGCTACTAACTCTTCAAAGGCAAGACAATTGGTTAGAGAAGGACAAACTCAAGTTAAAGAAAGAGTTGAGGAAATGTCAAAAGACCAAAACAAAAAGAACGGTTAAAAACAAAAAGATGGCGGGGCTTTATGCGCCGTCATTTTCATTAAAACCCTTGCATTTAATCTCTTATATGTGATACAATAAATATGTGGAAAGATTTTTATGTTTAGACATAGGGGATAAGAGAATAGGTATTGCAGTCTCCGACCCGTTTAATACTTATTCGTTACCGGTAGAAACCTATTGCAGAAAAAACCTTAAAACTGATTTAGAGAGGATTTCCCAGTACGTAAAGGAAAAAAGCGCAACGGCTTTGGTTTGTGGGTTACCGGTAAACTTTGACGGAACGGATAGCATACAAACACAAAAGGCAAGGTTTTTTATAGAAAAATTAAGAGAATTGCTAAAGGTTGAAATTTTTACGGTTGACGAGAGATGTACCACTTGTGAGGCGGAGGAAACGCTTATCAGTCAAGGCAAGAGTAGGCAAGAACGCAAACAGTTTGTGGATAGTTTAGCGTCGGCAAATATTTTACAGGCATTCTTAAATGAAAAAAATAAAAACAAAAAATAAAAGGAGAATATTATGAGCGAGAAAGAAAAGAAATGTACTTGTGGCTGTGATGAACACGGTTGTGATTGCGAAGAGCATGCACACGATTGTTGTGAGGACGGTTGCGATTGCGGATGTGAGGACGATATTGTAGAACTTACAACAGAAGATGGAAAAAAACTTAAATTCTATTTTGTTGGAACTATCGAATATAAAGGAAAAAATTACTCTGCCTTTGAACCTGCAGAGCAGATTGACGGAATAGAGGATGATGACCTTATTATATTTGAACTTTCTGGTGATGACGAAGAAACAGCAGACCTTCTTCCCGTAGAAGACGAGGCTCTCCTCGACGAAGTGTTTGAAGAATTCTGCCGTGTATTAGAAGAAGACGAATTGGCAGAAGAAGCAGAAAGCCTTGAATAATATCAAAAACTAGAATAAAGGGTTTTGCAAAAGAGCAAAGCCCTTTTTACTTATAATAATTAGGTTAATAGTTTTATTTTATAGCATTATGAAAAGAAGTCAATTGTCGGCTATGCTTGACACCATTTGTCTCAAATGATATACTTAAAACATATTTATTATAAGTTGTTAGGAAGGAATAAATATGGAATACGGCAAGGTTGAATTTAAAGAGGGCGTTTATACAGGCGAGATTGAAAACGGTATGGCAAACGGATACGGGGTATTGAAATTCAATAACGGAGACGTTTATCTTGGTGAAATGAAGAATAACTGTATGACGGGAATAGGCTTAAAACATACGTATGATTATAAAACCATAGGTTCTTTTGTCAACGGAAAAAGGCATGGGAAATGCGTAACGATACATAAACGAAATAATTATTGGTTTAAAGCTGGATATTTAGGCAGTTATTCAAACGACGTTAGGTGCGGATATGGTGTTAGTTTGGAGGGAAGCGACGTGTATGAGGGCAATTTCTCAAACGATTTACCCAACGGTAAGGGGCTTTTATCATACAGCGCACCTTACAGTCACGGCTATTTAGTTTACGGCAACTTCACAAACGGAAAACTTAGTTCTACAATTACCAACTATCCCAAAACACAAATAGATGATAATAGAATTTTCTATGGCGGATATATGCCCGAGAATAACTATTATCACGGGCATGGTGAACTCATTTCTAATTACGGAAAAAAACGTCAAATCGGTATGCACAACGAGGGCAGAGGATTAGTGTATAATTTTAAGGGCATAACCGTACGCAATAATGACAGCGACTGGAATAGTATAGGTTTTGTCGATAGAGAAATCAACAAATATCTTAGAATTTATGAAGATGGCGGTATGTATATAGGCGATGTATCTGGTGGTGAGAGAGACGGTCAAGGAATTTACAACCATCCAGGATATGGGTATAATTCTGTTGGGGAATTGTTTATAGGTAGTTTTAGAGATAATATAGAGGGTAGGGGTATTCGTGTCAGTACTGGGTATTACCTTTTAACGAAAGGAACAATGAGGGCGGATGGCAAAGTTTCTGACGGTATGAAACTTACTTACGACGGAGAACTAACGGTTAGTAAAGTTGTTTATGGTAACAAAAAAAATCATTTTGTACCAACTGACGTAGAACAAAAACAAAACATAGATTTTCCAACTTATCAAGGGACGCTTAATTGTTCAAACGGATATTCAAGTAGCGTTAGTTGTCAAGATAAAAATGAATACAGAGAAAGTGCAAACACAAATACAAGTATAAACACAAACCAAAATTCATACGATGGATACGTTGAAGAATACGTTTACACAGGGCCTTATGCCGATTTAGTTATAGACGATTTGCCACCGATAAACTCAATGGATAGTGATTCATCGGTAAAGCCTTTAAGTCAAAAACCAAGTTTAACCACAACGCAAAAACACGTTGAGCCTACACCAACTGTGCCACCGCAACCAAAGCACGATTATGGCGATGAATATACAGAAAACCTTACTTTTTTTGACAGAATAAAAATTGAAAGAGAACATAGAAAAGAATTAAAGGCACAAAAAAACCAACCCGAGCCAAAGCCAGAGAGAAAGACTTCTACACCAGCCGAAAGAAAGATGAAAAAGGTGGACCAAAGCCTTTGGATAGTTGAAGAAAGTGGATATAGGGACGTGTATCTAAAAGGCATTAAGGAAATGGCAGAAGCACTTGATGTATCAGACGGTGTAACGGCATTTTGGGGAACTTCTTTCTTTAACGATGATAATCGCAAGATAATAAGAGAGATGATATTTCCGTCATCATTAGATTATATAGAGGCTAATTCTTTCGAAAATTGCGTAAATTTGCAAATGGTTGACCTGTCTAAAAGTAAGATTACCGATATAAAAGAGGAAACTTTTAAGAATTGTAAGAGTCTTAAAACAGTAATTTTACCCAAAAGTCTAAACCAAATAGACAAGGAGGCGTTTAGTGGTTGTGAAAGTTTGGAAGCCATATACGGCGACAATGTGCAAACTATCGGAGATAAAGTCTTTAAGGGGTGTACTGCGTTAGAAAGTGTTGGTTTTCCCTCTCTAAAAACGAGTGGAGCGTATGCATTTAGCGGTTGCGCCTCGCTTGAAAGTGTTTATTTTCCAAGGTTAAAAACGGTCAGCATTGCTATGTTTATGGGTTGCACCTCGTTAAAAAATGCAGATTGTTACGATGCAACCATTATAGGTGGTAGTGCATTTAGTGGCTGTACGACGTTAGAGGATGTAAAAATCTATAGTGTAGAGCGTATTTATGCACGTGCATTTGAGAATTGTTCATCTATTACGCATTTTTATATGCCTAAACTAAAAGGTCTTTACGATGAGGCGTTAAAAAACTGCATAGGATTAAAAGAAATGTATTTACCTAAACTTGCGGATTTGGGTATAGGCACGTTTAATGGCGCTAAAAACTTAAAAACAATTCATTTGCGTGAAAAAGTTCGTATTAAAAAGAGTCTTTTGCCGAACGGTGTGGAAATTTTATACGATATAGATGAAAAGGGAAATAAAATAGAAAAAGTTGTTCCTCCAACAATAGAAGAGGAGATAGCAAAAGATAAACCATACACGTCAAAGGAAATAAAGCC
The DNA here is from genome assembly GCA_045656465.1 of Christensenellaceae bacterium. Taxonomy (GTDB): domain Bacteria; phylum Bacillota; class Clostridia; order Christensenellales; family Borkfalkiaceae; genus UBA1259. The sequence continues at coordinate 3,616 of JAZORG010000030.1, read as the reverse complement.
TATTGGCGCAAGCGCAATTCCAGGATGGGTAAAACCGTATGTGAGAATAGGGCTAAAAAGATATAAAAGAGATGAGATAACGAGCATAACGCTACCAAAGAGGATAAAAACCTTAAAACGTGGAATGTTTCAATATTGTACAAATCTTACTGAAATTGATTTATCTAAAACAAAAATCACTTGCATAAGTGCATATTGTTTTTCAGATTGCGTAAATCTTAAAAAAATAATTTTACCAGATACGGTGAATGAAATAATCATAGATGATTTTGCTTTTAGTAATTGTGAAAGTTTAGAGGAATTTCCTTGGGACAAAATTACTGTGATTGGAATAAAAGCGTTTTCCTGTTGTCTAAGATTAAAAGAGATAGATACAGGGGATAAAGTAGTAGGCGTATGTAGAGAAGCATTCAGCGGGTGCATAAGTTTAGAAAAAGCAAATATTAATATGCGGTATAACATAGGTGATAAAATGTTTAGCGACTGTGTAAACCTTAAAGAGGTAAATATTCCTAATATAGAAAAAGTGTGTGAATATGCTTTTAGAGGTTGCACGAGTTTAAAAACTGTAAGAATACCTAATTGCTGGATGGAAAATATAAATAAAACGGCATTTTACGGTTGTACTAGCGACGTGCAAGTTTACGTTAACTCTCGATTGGATAGTTACGTAATTCCTGATATTAGAGAATATGAGCGTGAAAAATCCAAATAAATATCGGTATTATCCGAACAATAAAAAAGCCACCAGATGACCGGTGGCTTTTAGTTATTTTCTTATTATTTGCATTCGTCTGCTTTGCCTGCGCAACCGAGAACGTTAACGAGTTTGTGTCTAACGATTTCTTTGATGTTAGCACGAGCAGGTTTGAGATATTCTCTGGGGTCGAACTTGTCGGGTTTGTCATTGAAGAATTTACGAATTGTACCTGTCATAGCAAGACGGAGGTCAGAGTCGATATTGATTTTGCAAACTGAAAGTTTAGCAGCGTCACGGAGTTGTTCTTCAGGAACACCGATAGCGTCGGGCATTTTACCGCCGTTTTCGTTTACCATTTTAACGTAATCTTGTGGAACAGAAGAAGATCCGTGGAGAACGATTGGGAATCCAGGAAGTTTTTTGCTTACTTCTTCCAAGATATCGAAACGGAGAGCAGGAGGAACTAAGATACCCTGTTCGTTTCTAGTGCATTGTTCGGGTTTGAACTTATATGCGCCGTGGCTTGTTCCGATAGCGATTGCAAGGCTATCAACACCAGTCTTTGTTACGAATTCGATAACTTCTTCGGGTTTAGTGTAACTTTCTTTACCGTGTTCAACTTTAACGTCGTCTTCGATACCAGCTAAAGTTCCGAGTTCGCCTTCTACTGTAACGCCACGAGCGTGAGCGTAGTCAACAACTTTCTTTGTGAGTTCAATGTTTTCTTCAAAGGGGAGATGGCTTCCGTCAATCATAACAGAAGTAAATCCACCGTCGATACAAGCCTTACAAGTTTCAAAATCAGGGCCGTGGTCAAGGTGTAAAACGATTGGGATTTCGGGGCATTCAGCAACAGCAGCTTCTACCAATTTAACGAGGTAGGTGTGGTTTGCATAAGCCCTTGCACCCTTACTAACTTGAAGTATAACAGGAGCGTTTTCTTCTTTACACGCTTCGGTGATACCCTGAACGATTTCCATATTGTTTACGTTAAATGCACCGATAGCATAACCATTTTTGTATGCCATTTCGAACATTTTCTTTGAGTTTACTAATGCCATAGTATGTTCCTCCAAAAATATATAAATTTAAATTTTTCCGTTGTTTTTGTGGCGTTTTTGATTTAATGCCCAACTTTTTACAAATAATATTATATATCCTTTTTGTCAAATTAGCAAATAAATTTTAAATCTAATTAAAAATACTTTATAAAAAACAAATAAATATGTATAATTATATTGTTATATTACTGAAATTTATATTTTAAGGAGTAAATTATGCAAGATTTAAGAATTGATGCGCTTGCAAAAGGTCTTATCAACTATTCGTGCGCATTAAAAAAGGGCGAAAAAGTTCTTATAGAGGCAAAGGGCATTGACTATATGCTGGTGAATGCGCTTGTAAAAGAGGCGTATAAAGTAGGAGCGTATCCCTTTGTGGAAATTTATGATAATAGGGTTAGTAGAGAACTTTTGTTATCGCAGACTGAAGAACACGCAAAATTAAAAGCAAAATATGATGCTTTCCGTATGCAAGAAATGGATGCATATATAGGGATTCGTGGCGGTGAAAATTGCAACGAACTTTCAGACGTTCCCGAAAAGAATATGAAAATAGAGAGTGAGTTTTATTCGCATCCTGTTCATCACGAAATCCGTGTAAAGAAAACCAAATGGGTAGTTCTCCGTTATCCTAATCAAGGAATGGCTCAACAAGCGGGAATGAGTACGGATGCTTTTGAAGATTTTTATTTTAAGGTGTGCAACCTTGATTATTCAAAAATGGATAGGGCAATGGACGCACTAAAGAAAAGACTAGATAACGCAGATAAAGTGCGTATAACAGGTCCTGGAACAGATATTTCTTTTTCAATAAAGGGAATAGGCTCAAAGAAGTGTTCGGGAAGATGCAATATTCCAGACGGAGAGATTTATACAGCGCCTGTAAAGAATAGCGTTAACGGTATTATAACCTACAACACGCCGTCGGTTGAAAACGGGTTTAAGTTTGAAAACGTGTGCTTAAAATTTAAGGACGGAAAGATAATAGAAGCCACCGCAAACGATACGCAAAAGATAAATGCAATTTTCGATACAGATGAGGGCGCAAGATACGTTGGCGAATTTGCATTCGGCGTAAATCCCTATATAAATAAACCGATGGGCGATATATTGTTTGATGAAAAGATATCGGGTTCAATTCACTTTACACCCGGTTGTTGCTATGACGATTGCTATAATGGTAACGTATCGGCAATACATTGGGATTTAGTGCTTATTCAGACAAAAGAATACGGCGGTGGAGAAATTTATATTGACAATGAACTAATAAGGAAAGACGGAAGATTTGTTCCCGAAGATTTGTCAGTTCTTAATCCCGAAAATTTAAAATAAGCGAAAAAAGTAAAAAACGCTTATAAAATGTTTGACTTAAACTACTTTTGGGGATATAATGTATAAGACGAAATTTGGAAAAATTTTAAGTATTATATTATTTGGAGGACATAAAAATGTCAAAAGTAACAAAAGTTGCAATTAACGGTTTCGGTCGTATCGGACGTCTTGCATTCAGACAGATGTTCGGTGCTGAAGGTTATGAAGTTGTTGCTATCAACGACCTCACCAGCCCTGAAATGCTCGCTCATCTTTTAAAGTATGACACAATGCAGGGTAACTACGTAGCACAAGGTCACACCGTTGAATCTACAGAAGATTCAATCATCGTTGACGGAAAGGAAATCAAAATTTCCGCTGAAAAGAACGCTGCTGACTGTCCTTGGGCTAAATATGACGTTGACGTTGTTTTAGAATGTACAGGCTTCTATACCAGCAAAGAAAAAGCTGCTGCACATATCGCTGCAGGCGCTAAAAAAGTTGTTATCTCTGCACCAGCAGGAAACGACCTTCCAACAATCGT
>JAZORG010000029.1:0-29715 GCA_045656465.1 Christensenellaceae bacterium | reverse complement strand
TACCTATGATGCTGATCTAGACTGGAAAACTTTTACTCAAAAAGAATTTTACGATTTAATGAGAAATGGCAAACGCATTATCACGTCGCAGGTTACTTCTTCAGAATATAAAGTGTGCTTTGAAAAATATATAAAAGAAGGATATGACATTTTATCGCTTTCTTGTTCGTCTGGGCTTTCGGCATCTGTTAATGCAAGTTACGTTGCTCGTGATGAGGTGTTAAAAGAATATCCCGATGCTAAAATTTTATGTATTGACGCTTTAATTTCTTGCTGTGGGTTAGGTATTTTAAGTATTATCGCCTCTCAACTACGTGCAGAGGGAAAATCAATAGAAGAAACCGCAGAATGGATAGAAAAGAACAAAATGAAACTTCACCAAGAAGGTGTAGTTGATAACTTAAAATATTTAAAACAAGCAGGAAGGGTTAGTGCTGCAAGCGCATTCTTTGGTGGAATGTTAAATATTAAACCTATAATTATCGCTGACGGTAAAGGTTGCAATGAGGCGGTTGAAAAAGTAAAGGGAAGAAAAAAATCTATAGAAAGGCTTGTTGAAAGAGTTGTGGCTCAATATCAATCCAATGAAAGACAGCGTATATTTATTGTTCATGGTGATTGCATTGAAGAATGTCAAGAGTTAAAAAACAAATTAGTTGAAAGGCTTCCAGACAAAGATGTTGAAGTGAATATTGAGTTTTTAGGCCCGATTATAGGTGCATCGTGCGGTCCTGGAACGCTTGGAGTATATTTTATTGGAACAGAGAGGGAGAAGAACGTTGAAAAAGAATAAAGAAGAACAAAAATTTAAAGTTCCTAGTCGAAAAAAGCCTGTATTCAAGGTTGTTTCGTGGTTCTTAAAATTAAAATTAAAAAAACCGAAGATAATAAATCTAGCAGGGGAAATCTCTGATAAGGCTATAGTTGTTGTTAATCACTCGGCAAAAAGTGGTCCACCCGCCCTTGATATGTATTATCCTAAATATTGCGCTAAATGGGGCGCTCACGAAATGTTCGAGGATTATAAGTCTAGAATACGCTATCTTCGTGATATTCTTTACATAAAAAAACTAGGGAAAAGCAAATTTTACGCTTCGTTAATAAGCCCTATTCTCGCTATTTTCAATCCGTTTGTATATAAGGGAATGCGAATGCTTCCAACCTATCCTGACGGAAGACTTGTAAAGACGATAAAGAATAGTATTGCTTACCTTGATTCTAATGCATCAGTAATGGTATTCCCCGAAGATTCAAATAACGGTTATAAAGAGGTTCTTACAGGATTTTTCCCAGGTTTTGTAATTCTTGCTGAAAAGTACTTTAAGGAAAAAGGTGAAGATATACCCATTTATCCGGTTTATTATCATTTAAAAAGAAAAGTTATGGTAATAGATAAACCCGTGTATGTTCAAGAACTAAAAAAACAGGGAATGGATAGAAACCAAATAGCGCAGTATTTTTGCGATAAGGTAAATGGATTGTTTTTTGACTATGTCAAAACTAAAGACTGATAATAAGGGAGTATAAAATTTTGAAAGTATTGTTATTAAATGGTAGTCCACACGAAAAAGGGACAACGTATAGAGCATTAAAGGAAGTTTCAATTACGCTAGAATCGAGCGGTGTTGACACGGAAATATTGTGGATAGGTAATAAGCCAATTGCAGGTTGTAACGTCTGTGGCGGGTGTAATAACAAGGGGAAATGCGTTGTTGATGATTTAGCAAACGTTATTATAGATAAAATGGAAACTGCCGATGGTTTAGTAATAGGTAGTCCTGTCTATTATGCATCATTAAACGGATCTCTTAAAGGTTTGCTTGATAGGGTATTCTTTGCTAAACGTTCTTTTGCTTATAAAGTAGGCGCAGCCGTTGCTGTAGCAAGGCGTGCAGGGACTACGGCTACACTTGATATTATTAATAAATATTTTATGTTAAGCAATATGCCTGTTGTATCTTCTCAATATTGGAATATGGTGTTCGGTAGTAATGACGAGCAAGCAGAACAAGACGAGGAAGGGCTTCAGACAATGCGTGTTTTAGGTAATAATATTTCTTGGCTATTAAAATGTATTGACGAGGGAAGAAAGAACGGAATGAATCCACCTAATGAAGAACCACATATAAGAACAAATTTTTATAAAAATTAACAAATGTTAAAAATAAGCCCCGTAATGAAATTTTGTGATTTCATTACGGGGCTTTTATGTGGAATAATATTAATAAAGTTTTGCAAACCACTTTATTTGTTTTATAAAGAATATAAAAGAGAAAAATACAAAAGCAAGTGCAAGTAAAATTCCACTTGAGTTTATTGAGGACGAAATCTGGTCAAATGGTAATATTCCTTTAATGATTAAGCCTAAAAAACCGATTATATAAATTAAATATAAAATGCATATAAAAAACATTACAATTGATAGTATAATGCTAATTATTTTACAAATTAGTCTTAATTTTTCCGAGCGTATAATTATAAGTAATAATGAAAAGATAAAGTCAAAAACAAGTATTCCAAAATACACAAAGGGAGTAAAAGAAAATATAGTTGAAAGTAAAGACGTTATTTGCTCGGTTAAACCTAGCAATCCAGCAAGTCCTTGCATCATTAAAGCGGTTGAAGTTAAGTCAAATTTGTTTATTCCTGAAAGGAAAGGAATATGTTGAAAGAAAAAGGTTAGTTTATCGCCAAAAGTTGCAGGGACAAGTAAAATAAGCATACCTAGGATAGTGCCTATAATCATAAACACACATTGTTTAACGTTTACATTTTTTACGTGATCAACTTTTTTCTTTTCTTGTTTTTTATCTTCTTTTTGTTTTTCTGGTTGTTCTTTAGGTGTGTCTTCTTGTGCTTGAACTTGAGGTTTTTCTTCTATGTTTAACTGATTAGTCGTTTGGATTGCTGAATTATTTTCACTCATAAACTTTCTCCATATAATTTGTATTTAAGAGTTGTTAAGTATTCTTTTTTACTTTTTTCAATTCTAAAACTTTCTTTTGCTTTTTGAATTGCTTTGTTATGAACAAAGTATTCAAGTTCTCTATTTTCAAAATATTTTACCGTGATATCGTATTGTTTAATAAGGGCAATAGAGAAAAACCACGATATTCCCATTTTTACGTAATAATTACTGTTACTAATATTTCTTACTAATAATAAAATATTTTCAGTAAATAAATCATCTAAAAAGTAGGTAGTTAAAACAACAACGCCAAATCTTATTACGTAGGGTAGTGGACTAGAAATCCACTCTTTAACTTTATTTAATGTTTCTTGCGGGTGTTTTTTTAATATTTTAAGTGCGCTTACCGTGCTATCACAAACAGCCCAATTATCAATATTTACAATGAATTTGTCAAGCAAACATAATATTGTGTTAATATCAGTTTTTAATTGACCAATAGTAAGTCCGTGTAATAAAAATTGTTCGTGGTAAATGTGTTTTTCTTGAAATAAAGCGTTGTAATTAATAGGATTTTTTGATAAAATTTTTGCTTTATCTTTTAAGATTGGTGTTCTAACGCCTATGATTTTATATTTTGTATCGGGGATAAGTTTTTTTCCAAAGTCCGCATATTTTTCATCAGCGTTATCAAAAAGGAAAGAAACAATACAATCCATATTATAAATTACCTATTGATGCAATTGCTTTTAATACCACGTCATAAAAACCTTGTGCAACAGCCTTAAGGTTTTTATAAAACTGTTCTTGAGCAGTTCCGCTACCATACACGTCAGATATGCCTTTAATCATAAATAAGGGGCAGTTGTTTGACGTGCAAACTTGCGCAATTGCTCCACCTTCCATATCTCTTAGCGAACAATTAACTTCTTTATTTATGTCGGAAATATCTTTTTCGCAATTAGTGAATCTATCTGCAGTGGCGAGAGAGGTTTTATTTAAAAAATCAATGCCTTTTGTTTGTGGGTAAAAAAATGATGTTTTATATTCTTGAATATAACCTAGTGGAACGTCGTCTAATTCTCTAACGTCAAAGTCGAATTGACAACATCTTTCCACGGCATAATACTTGAGAATTTCAACAGAGTTATTCATACCTCCACAAGTTCCGAAATTTAACACGTATTCAGGGGAATAAGTGTCAATTAAATATTGTGTAGTTAATGCTGCGCTAACTTTTCCAATTCCACTTATGGCAAGAATTATGTCTTTGTTATTTATTTTAAATGAATAAGCTTTTTTGTCTAAAATATTAAACTCTTCTACGTTCTCACTTTTTTCTATTAAATATTGTGCCTCGGAATACAGGGCAACTACAATACAGACCATATTACACCAGAATAAATTTTTTTTAATATTATATCATATATAAGAATAACTGTCAATAAACGCTTACATTAAAAAAATATTGAAAAAATAAAAAAATTTTTTTAAAAATCAACTTTTTAAAATTAGCCAACACGATTTTAGAGTTGAAGGGTGTAAACCATTAAACATGCCTAAATTTGCAAAAATCACCCCCCAATTTTAAAATCGTGAAAATGCAAAAAGTGATAAAAATGAATGTTTTTTATATAAAAATGCTCGTTTTGCGAAAAATATGGTTAAAAATTTGCTTGACAAAACAGATTTTTAACTATAAAATACAAAAACATGAAAAACCTATTAATTTACATAAAATGATTAGGAGTGTATATGAAATTTAAACATGGTAAAAATTTATGTATTAAGGATAAACGGTCGGTTTTTATAGGAAAAGATGTGGTTATAGGAAACAATGTTACAATATATGAAAACAATCGTATCGAGGGGGAATGCATAATAGGAGACGGGGTAACAATATTTCCAGGTAACTTCCTTAAAAATGTAAAAGTTGGAAATATAAGCACGATTAGAAGTAGTGATTGTGAGGATTCTTCAATAGGGTCGGGTTGTTCTATTGGACCATTTTCTAGAATTAGACCAAATTCCGAAATAAAGGATAATGCGAAAATTGGAAATTTTGTTGAAATAAAAAATGCTATCGTTGGAAAAGGCACAAAAATAAGCCATCTTGCATACGTGGGAGATGCAGAGATCGGGGAAGACTGTAATATTGGGTGCGGAGCGATTTTTGTTAATTATAACGGGAAAAGTAAAAACAAAACGATTATTGGGGATAAATGTTTTATCGGTAGCAATTGTAACGTGATTGCTCCTGTAACTATAGAATCCAGTTCATATATTTGTGCTGGTACAACAGTTACGGAAAACGTAAAGTATGACGATTTTGTTATTGGAAGAGTTCGTCAGGAAATAAAATCTAACAGGGCGCACAACTACTTAAAAGGAGAGATGTAAAATGGGACTATTTTTTGGCACGGACGGATTAAGAGGTAAGGTAAACGAGGATATAACTAAAGATATCGCTTATAAAATTGGTAATGCGCTATCTATTTTAAAAGAAAATCCTACTATAATAATAGGATGTGATACAAGGGTAAGTAATACTTATCTTACGTTGGGAGTTGCTAGCGGAGCAATGAGTGGCGGGGCAAAAGTGATAGACGTGGGAGTTCTTCCTACGGCAGGAATTGCATATTTAACTCGAAAATTATCCGCCGATTACGGAATAGTTATTAGTGCATCACATAATAGCGGAGAATACAACGGTATTAAAGTATTTGATAAACACGGATATAAATTATCTGATAAAGAGGAAGAAAAAATTGAGCGTTGTTTTATAAGGGAAAAGATAAATGATTTTCCAAATATAGGGACATACGAACAGGCATTTAATCTTTCAAAACTTTATAAAAAGTATCTTATAGACGCTAGTACGCATAGCTTAAAAGGAAAAACGATTGTTATTGATGGTGCATATGGTGCTGCGCACAGAATTGCTCCCGAGGTTTTTCGTAAATTAGGAGCAAACGTAATTGCATCAAATTGCGTGTATGACGGATTAAAAATTAATCAAAATTGTGGGGCTTTATATCCTGAGAATTTAGTTAAAAGAGTGTTTCGTTATAAAGCGGATATGGGTTTTGCTTTTGATGGGGATTCTGATAGGTTAATTGCTGTTGACGAGAAAGGCAGAATTATCGATGGTGATATGATAATATACGGACTAGCAAAAAACTTTAAAAAACTTGGAAGGTTAAAACAAGATACAGTCGTTGGAACAAGCCATACTAATATGGCTATAGAAGAAGACCTAAATAATGAAGGCATAAAACTTATAAGAACAGATATCGGCGATAAATACGTGCTTGCAAAACTTGTAGAGAAGGATTTGTCTTTAGGCGGTGAACAGAGTGGTCATATTATAATAAAAGATATAGCGACAACAGGCGATGGAATACTTACTGCTATTATAATAGCAAATATGTTAATTAACGATAACGTAACTATGTCGGAGGCGTTTAGCATAGAATTATATCCACAGGTAAACAAGAACGTTGTAGTTGAGGATAAATTCCGTATAATGAACAGCGAGGAACTCGGAAAAGAAGTCGCAAGATATAATGCAGAATTAAAGGGTATTGGTAGATTGATGATTAGAGCATCAGGTACAGAACCTAAAATCAGGGTAATGGTAGAAAGTAAAGATAAAGGCCTAAACGAAAGCATTGCAAATTCAATCGTAGGTGTTATTAAACGTATAAATACAGAGGTGTAAAATGTGCGGAATAGTTGGATTTATTGGAAGTGAAAGCCAAAAAACCGTTATTAAAAACTTAAAAAGGTTAGAATATCGTGGATATGATTCGGCTGGGATAGCCGTTAAAGATAATTGCGGTGAAATTCAACTTTATAAATCAAAAGGTGAGATAAATAATCTAGAAAAAATAACAAAAATAAATAATAATGCTATTTTATCAATAGGGCATACAAGGTGGGCAACACATGGAAAACCCGACGAGATAAATGCTCATCCTCACGTTTCTAATAATGGTAAATGGCTAGTAGCGCACAACGGAATAATTGAGAATTACATACAACTAAAAGATGTTCTAGTAAAAAAGGGATATGATTTTTATAGTCAAACAGATACGGAAGTTGTGGCAAAGTTGCTTGAGTATTATGATAACGGGAACGATTTAGAAACAGTATTAAAAACTTGTGGTGTAATAAGCGGTAGTTATGCTTTTGTTATAATAAACAAAAACTCTGATAGGATATATTTTGCTAAAAATAGAAGTCCACTTTACTGTTCTTGCAAAGATAATGAAACCTTAATTGTAAGCGACGTTATATGTTTATCGGACTTTAATAAAGAATATTACTCTATTCCTGACGGTACGGTTGGTTATGCCGAGAAAGGCGACGTAAAGTTTTATGACAAGTTTGGAAATGTTGACTTAAAATTAGAAACGCTCGAATGTGATTTGACAAAAAATACTAACACGTATCAGCATTTTATGTTGAAAGAGATCTATGAAACAAAGAGTGCGATAACAAATATTATAGAGTTTTATTCTCAAAGCAACATAGTAGATAAATATAAAAATTTTGAAATTGATAAAATTAAAAGAGCAAAGTTTATTGGCTGTGGAACTGCGTATCATGCTTCTGAGATAGGCGCAAAGATGTTTGAAAAGCAAACAGGGATAGAAAGTAGAGCGTACGTTGCTAGTGAGTTTCGATATTCGGATGTTATTATGGGCAAGGATACTCTAGTGGTTTTCATAAGTCAAAGCGGAGAAACTGCAGACACACTCGCTGCTTTAGAAAAAGCAAAAGCATCAGGTGCATTAACTGTTGCAGTTGTAAACGTTGAATACAGCACTTTAGCCAAAAGCGTTGATTTTTATTTTCCGATTAAAGCTGGTGTAGAAGTTGCCGTTGCGTCAACAAAAGCCTACTGCGCTCAACTGATTGTGTTACATATTATATCCTGTATGTTTGCGTCAATATTAAATAATGAAAAATTTATATTAGATGACGTAAAAAAACTTTGTGAAGAATTTGAGTTTGGGAATATTAATCAAATTAAACTATTATCGGACGTACTTCGCTATAAAAAAGTACTGTATATGATTGGTAGAGGAGAAGACTATTTTACGGCTTTAGAAGCAGGTCTAAAGATAAAAGAAACTTCATACATTAACTCGGAAACTTATTATGCGGGTGAACTAAAACACGGTTTTCTTGCTCTTATTGAAGAAGATACCTATGTGATTGTATTTGCAACCGATAAGAAAGTGTTTAAAAAGACAATCAGCAACGCAGAAGAGGCAAAAGCACGTGGTGCAAAAGTCATTTTGTTTACCTGTATAGAACTTGAAGAAACAGAAAAGGAGAATTTTTACTTCGTTATTAAAATTAAAGACTTAAATAATCCACTTCAATGCGTGATGAATATTGTTCCATGGCAAATGATGGCGTATTATATATCAATAAACAAGGGAATAAACCCCGATAAGCCAAGAAATCTTGCAAAAAGCGTTACGGTTGAATAAAATCTCAGGATTACTTTTATTAGAATTAACACACCACAAGGTGTGTTTTTCATTTTAAATGACAAAAAATTAAGTTGTGTATATCAAAAATTGTATTTACAAATTAAAAATATTATGATATACTAAAAGGAAAATGGAGAATTATAATGAAAATCAGTAAAAAACAAGTGATATTTTATGCTGTAGCAATATTAATCGTGTTGTCATCAGTAGCATTTTTGCTTTGTGATTGTTTAATTCCGTTAAATATTTGGACTCACCCCGTGTTAAACTTTTTGTTCTTCATTTGTTTGGGGTTTGGGATAGAGGTCTTTGTTTATGGATTTATAAATAAATCCCCTTGGTTTATATTTGTTAGTTCTCTTTTACTTGGTCTTACATTAATCTATCTTTTAGCACATTATATTGCTTGGTGGATTGGCTTGATTGTTATTGTTTCGATATGGGTTGTTATAGCCTTTATAAATATAATTTTTATTGGAAATAAGACAGAAAATATTGCGCTTAACTCATCTGACGATTACGTCCCCTATAAAGATAGAATAAAACAAGATAAAGAAGAAAAACCAGAAGATTTGCCTCAAATTAAATCGTTTAAGGACTAGGAGTTTACAATGGAAAAAAGAAATTTAACTTTATTGACAGACTTGTATCAACTTACAATGATGAACGGATATTATCGTCAAGAACGCAATGATGAAGTTGCGGTTTTTGATGTGTTTTTTAGACAAAATGATATGATAACTTATTCGCTTGCCTGTGGTTTAGAGCAAGTGGTGGAATATATTCTAAATCTTAAATTTGGACAAGAGGAAATAGAATATCTTAAAAGCCTAAAAATATTTGATGATGCTTTTATAGATTTTTTGAAAGACTTTAGGTTTACTGGTGACGTTTACGCTGTACCTGAAGGAACGGTAGTTTTTCCGGGCGAACCGATATTGACGGTAAAAGCGCCAATTATGCAGGCGCAACTTATAGAAACGGCAATCTTAAATATAATGAATTTTCAAACGTTGATTGCAACAAAGGCTGCAAAAATTCGCTATTCCGCCAAAGATGACATTGTTATGGAATTTGGTCTTAGAAGAGCGCAAGCGCCTGATGCAGGAATTTACGGCGCTAGAGCGTCGATTATTGGGGGATGTAATTCAACGTCAAACGTTTTAGCAGGAAAAATGTTTAATATTCCAGTTGCTGGGACACACGCTCATAGTTGGGTAATGAATTTTGATACAGAATACGAGGCGTTTTTGGAATACGCTAAAATTTATCCAGAGAACACATTGTTGCTTGTCGATACGTTTGATACATTGAAACAAGGCGTTCCAAATGCAATAAAAGTTTTTGATTATTTAAGAGAAAAGGGATATAAACCAAAAGGGATAAGGTTAGACTCTGGCGACCTTGCATATTTATCAAAAAAGGCAAGAGAAATGCTTGATGAGGCAGGATATTCCGACGCAATAATCTGCGCTTCAGGTGATTTAGATGAATATTCTATTACATCATTGAAAAACCAAGGCGCAAAAATAAACTCGTGGGGCGTTGGTACTAGATTGATAACAAGCGCTGATATGCCGGCTCTTGGTGGTGTATATAAACTTTCTGCAATTATTGATAAAGATGGAAATATGCATCCTAAAATTAAACTTTCTAACAATTCAGCAAAGATAACCAACCCAGGCTTTAAGGACATTTGCAGAGTTTACGATAAGAAAACCGGAAAAGCCGAAGCGGACATGATTTATTTACGTGGGGAAAATTTTGATACTGACAAACCTTTAGTTCTTACTCATCCAACTGAAAGATGGAAAAAGACCACTTATACCGATTATGAATTGAAACCCTTGCAGGTATCTGTAATCGAACAAGGTAAATTGGTTTACAATATGCCTTCGTTAAAAGAAATTTGCGCTTATGCAAAAAGCGAAATAGATAGTTTTTACGACGAATACAAGCGTTTAGATAGACCTCACGTTTACAAGGTGGATTTGTCAGACGGATTGTATGAGTTGAAAAGAGATATGTTGGATAGAATAAGAAACGGTAAAACCAATGCATAGGGGGTAACTGATTTGGGGATTAGAAAGGTAAAATATACTTCCCAAGAAGTTGAATATTTAATTTCAAAAGTTAAAAATGAATATGAGGGGAAACTATTAGAGCAAAAAGAGTTGAATGTAGAATTAAATAAAGAACTTGAGAAGATAAAAGCGGAATACAACCTAATTAAGGAAAAGGAAGATTTAATTTATAAAACTCTTGAACGTGCAGAAAAAACTGCGGAAGATTTAACGAATAGTATTGAAGAGCAGTATCAGCTTGAGGTTGAGCGCCTTAAACGTTTTGTTGTACGTTGGAACGGTTATTTCAAGACGTTAAAAGACGAATATCCGCAAAATCCTGCCTTAAAAAAGGCTATAAGTATAAAGGAGAAAGTTGATTCTGCACCATGTGGAAGCGTCAAAAAATTAATTTCTGACATTGACAAATTACTTCCCCAAGAAAAAAAGAAAAAAATTGATCCAAAAAAGAAAATTAACGAATACATTGCTGCTACAGGTGATAACGGATTTAATTTAGATGAAGTATTAAATCCAGGGGAACTGCAGTTGGAGGATTTATGCAAAGAATTAGGGCTAATGGGTGGAAACGAATAATACTAGAAATTATCCCCGTTATTGTTCTTTTTGTACTAATTGCATCTGACCAGTGGTCAAAAACTTACTTTCACAATCTTTATTTAAAGCAAGGGGAAACAACTGTAATACCTGATTTTTTCTATTTAACCTATGCAGTAAATACGGGCGCTGCGTGGAGTTTTTTAGCAGGGGTTTCTTGGGCGCAAACTTTTTTTAAGATTTTAACGTCTGTTTCTTTGATAGCGTTTATTATTTACTACATTTACGCTATTAAACGTGGGTTTTCTTGGCTTAAATACTCATTAGTTTTGATAATAGGCGGAACAATAGGTAACTTTATTGATAGAATTGCATTTGAAGGCGTAACTGATTTCTTGAGTTTTGTTTTTTGGGGAAATCCCTTTCCCGTTTTTAATTTGGCAGATTCTTTTCTTACCATTGGAGTAATAATGCTTATCATTCATTATTGCTTTTTGGATGAAAATGCAATATTTAAAAAATCATCTAAAATCACAGATGAAAAGGACGCTGTTGATAGTGAAGAAAAAGAAAACGAAGTAACAGAACAAAAAAATCAAGAAGAGGACACCTCTAAAGTAGAAGATAGTTACGTTAAAGAAACGAGTGAGGATAAAATTGAATAGTTACAGTTTTGAGTTTAGTGGTGACTTTTCTATTAGAGCGGATATTTTTTTAAGTGAGAATTTACAGTTTACTCGTTCTAGGATAAAAAAGTTGTGCGATGATGGAAATTTTGTCTTAAATGGTAAGGTAGAAAAAGCGAATAAAATGCTTAAAAAGGGCGATAAACTTACAATAGTTATCCCAGAAGACAAGCAATATAATGCGCAAGCAGAGAATATCCCCATTCATATTATTTATCAAGATAATGACGTAGCGATAATAAATAAGCCACAGGGCATGACAGTTCACGCTGGTAACGGTACTAAAAACGATACGCTCGTTAATGCTCTGTTATATCACTTGGATAATCTTTCGGGGATAAATGGAATCATAAGACCTGGAATAGTGCATAGAATTGATAAAAATACTTCTGGATTATTAGTTGTTGCAAAAAACGACGAATCACATTTGGCATTAGCCAAACAGTTAGAAGATAAAACGTGCAAAAGAATATATTTGGCGCTTTTAGAGGGTGTAGTTAAGGAAGATAAGGGAAGAATATCCACTTTCATAGGAAGAAGCGTTAAGGATAGAACCAAAATGGCTGTTACAGATTTTGGTAGAGAGGCAGTTACAGATTTTGAAGTTATTAAAAGATATCAAAATTATACATTGTGCAAATTCTCCTTAAAGACCGGAAGAACTCATCAAATAAGAGTGCATTCAAAACATATTGGACATCCTGTAGTAGGGGATAAAGAATATGGATTTAAAAATCAAAAGTTTAAGTTGGATGGGCAACTTCTACACGCATATAAACTTGAATTTATTCATCCCACAAGTGGTAAAAAGGTGCAATTCGAGTGTCCTTTACCCGAATATTTTGAAAACGTGTTAAAAAAATTAAAGTAATATGGAAATTAAAACAGTTTTGCTAGACGGTCTTGCTATAGACCGTGCGTTAAAGAGGATTTCTCACGAAATAATAGAATACAATAAAGGCGTGGGAAACGTTGTACTGCTTGGTATTGCAAGGGGCGGTATTCCTATATGTGAGAAACTTTGTGAAAATATTTTTAATATAGAGGGTGTAAAAGTCCCTGTTGGTAAACTTGACATTTCGTTATATCGTGATGATTTAAATACAAAGCATCAAGCGACGGTGAATGGAACGGAAATCAGTTGTACGCTGTTTGATAAAGACGTGGTCTTGTGTGACGACGTGCTTTTTACAGGACGAACGGTTAGGGCAGGAATTGAAGCGGTAATAAAAATTGCTCGTCCAAGATCTGTTCAGTTAGCGGTACTAATTGACAGAGGACATAGAGAACTTCCTATTCGTGCTGACTATGTTGGTAAGAATGTTCCAACCTCTCACGACGAGATTGTTAAAGTAACTTTTGGTAAAAATGGTAACCAAGCCGTTATACTTGACGGTAGTAAATAAAAAGGAGAAATAAAATGAAAGGATCAAACAAAAGCGCTCTTAACGTAATGGCATATATTGCATTTATAGTTATTGCAATTTTAATCGTAATTAACAACTTACTACCAGGATTTGCTGGTGAAACATTGATTAAAATTTTAGAAACGGCTAAAAACGTTTTAGTTTTAATAGTATTAGGAATAATGGGCTTTAATTTTGCATCGGGAAGCGCAAAATGGGTAAAAATAATTTACTGGATTGCTCTTGTTATATTTGTAGCAGGAACGATAATTCTTTGGGCAATCTAATAAGGACGGTAATATTGTGGCAAAACCTTTAGTGGCAATCGTTGGCAGACCCAACGTTGGAAAATCAACTTTTTTTAATAAGGTTGTCGGAAAAAAAATATCAATTGTGGAAGATTTTCCTGGAGTTACAAGAGACAGGCTTTACGCTGACGCAGAATGGTGCGGTCGGTATTTTACGCTTGTTGATACGGGTGGACTAGAACTCAAATCTACCGATATGATGTGGAAACACATACAAAAACAGGCTGAAATTGCTATTGAAACAGCCGACGTTATTATCCTCTTTGCAGATGCAAAGACGGGGCTTAACGCTTCGGATGAGGACGTTGCAATGAAACTGCGTAAATCTGGTAAACCCGTAGTTCTTGCTGTCAATAAACTCGACAACTATAATCCGGAAAAATTATACGAGTTTTATAATTTAGGGTTGGGAGAACCTTTTGGGATATCAGCCGAACACGGCACGGGAATTGCGGATCTTCTTGATGAGGTTTTTGAAAAATTAAAACATTTTGGTGAAAAAGAAGAAGATGATTCTATTAAACTTGCCGTAGTTGGTAAACCTAACGCAGGAAAATCAAGTTTATGTAACAAACTTTTAGGCTTTGATAGAACTATTGTTTCAGATGTTGCAGGTACGACAAGAGATGCAATAGATACTCCGTTTATATATAACGATCAAAAATACACGTTAATAGATACGGCGGGAATTCGCAAGAAAAAGAGTGTAGAGGAAGATTTAGAATATTATAGTGTTTTACGTGCGCTAGGGGCAATTCGCCGTGCAGACGTATGTATTATGATGATTGATGCAGAGGCAGGTATAACCGAACAAGATGTAAAAATTTGCGGTTATATTCACGAACAGGGTAAACCCTCTGTAATAGTAATGAACAAGTGGGATCTAATAGAAAAAGATACCAATACTATAAACAGATTTAACGGTGATCTTGACGAGGCGCTTAAATTTATGGATTACTACAAATCAGTTTACGTTTCGGCAAAAACGGGTTTGCGTACGGATAAAATTTTAGATATTGCCATAAATGTTTTAGATAATGCAAGTAGGCGTATTTCCACAGGTCAATTAAACGACCTTATTTTAGACTGCGTTAGCGCAAACGAACCCCCATCTGTAAATGGAAAACGTCTAAAAATAAAATATGCAACCCAGTTGGGAACTAATCCACCGTCGTTTATTTTGTTTGTTAACGAATCTGATCTAATGCATTTTTCGTATAAAAGATACCTAGAAAACTGTATTAGAAAGGCTTATGATTTTTCGGGAACTCCAATTAAAATAAACGTAAGGGAAAGGAGCGAGGATGAATAATTTTTGGATTTTATTTATATCGAGCATATGCAGTTATTTATTCGGCAACATTAATTGGGCGCTGATAATTTCCAAAATGAAAAAAACTGATATACGAAAACTCGGTAGCGGTAATCCTGGAACGCTTAATATGAGTAGAAACCTCGGACTTAAAATTGGGCTTTTAACTTTCTTTCTCGATATAATGAAAGGCGTTATACCAACACTTGTAGTATTTTTTATAACAAAAAATAGATATTTTTCAGATTGTGACTTCTTCGTTCCTGATTTTGCTGTTTTTCTTTGCGGTCTATGCGCTGTTTTAGGGCATATTTATCCTGTGGTGTTAAAGTTTAAAGGTGGTAAGGGAATCGCAACTACAATTGGTGTGTTTTTGGTAAGTACGTCTGTGTTTGGTTGGGCATGGTCTGTTATAACAATTATGGCGTTAGTTGCAGCATCTGTATTTATTTATTTTACAGAGTTTGGAGCAATGGGTTCTTTTATTGCTATTACACCTCCTGCTGTAAGTTGTTGTATAAGATTGTTTTTGGCTTATTCTGAAACACAAAATTCAATAAGCGTAACTTTTCACGTTCTCTCTAATATGTTCATATTATTAATATGCTTATTTACGTGGTTTGCTCATAGGCAGAATATAAAACGTATGTTAGCAGGAGAAGAACATCCCACTTCTATAAAAGAAATGGTTATAAAAGCTAGAATGAAAAAGGCAAAAGAAAAGCAAGAAGCTTAAGAAAAAAATAAATGATAAAATAAGAAAACAATATTTTTTCATAATTGCAAAAAAACTCTCATATATTACTTGTGTAATGTGTGGGAGGTTTTTTTATGGAGAAATACGATATTTATAAAGATATATCTGCAAGAACGGGTGGGGATATTTATATTGGAGTTGTTGGGCCTGTTAGAACAGGTAAATCAACATTTATAACAAAATTTATGGAAAAACTTGTTATACCTAATATAAGTAATAAACTGCAAAAGCAAATTGCAACTGACGAAATGCCACAGTCTGCAGATGGAAAAACAATAATGACAACACAACCCAAATTTGTTCCTGCAAACGGAGTTAAGGTTCAGTTTAAGAATAAAGCATCTGCAAACGTTAAACTTGTCGATTGTGTAGGGTATTTGGTTGACGGTGCTGTCGGACACGAGGAGGACAGTAAACCAAGACTAGTTAAGACACCTTGGGATGAAAAAGATATTCCATTTGAAAAAGCAGCGGAAATAGGCACGAAAAAGGTAATTGATGAGTATTCAACAATAGGTGTTGTCGTTACTACCGACGGGAGTTTTGGGGAGATTAGTAGGGCTAGTTACGTGCCAGCAGAAGAGCGTGTTATAAGTGAACTAAAAACTCTTAAAAAACCGTTTGTTATTGTTCTAAATAGTAAAAATCCACAAGATGCTTTCGCTGTAAAATTAGCAAGAGAATTAGAGGATAAACACGGCGTTTCGGTTGTTTCAATTAATGCTGAACAACTGACGGCTGATGACTTAAGCGTTATTATGGAAAAAGTGCTTCTAGAATTCCCCATGTGTGGATTTAACATAAATATTCCAAGTTGGATGCAAGCTTTACCAGCAGATAATAAGATTATTAAAGAAGTAATAGAAAAAATTAAAGACGGATCTGAAAATATTGTTAAAATGCGTGATTTTACAGCGCTTGATAATATCTTTTCTGATAGTGAAAACTTTGACGGAATTAGCGTTAGCGAATTAAAACTCGGTAACGGAATGACTGATTATAACGTAAATGCAAAAGAAGGACTGTTTTATAAGGTTTTGTCAGACGAATGTGATGAAGATATTAAAGATGATTGCGAATTAATGTCGTATATAAAATCATTCTCAAACGAAAAAAAGAAATATCTTAAAATCAAAAATGCACTTCAAGATGCCGAAGAAAACGGTTATGGTGTAGTGCTTCCAACAATAGAAGAAATGAATTTGGAAGAACCTGTTTTGGTAAAGCAAGGCGGAAAATATGGCGTAAAATTAAAAGCAAGTGCGCCTAGTTTACATATTATGAAAGTTGACGTAAACACCGAAGTAGCACCAATTGTTGGAACAGAAAAACAAGGTGAGGACCTAATTAACTTTATAATGAATAGGTTTGAAGATAATCCTGCAGGAATTTGGGAAACAAATATGTTTGGAAAATCTCTTCACGATTTAGTCAACGAGGGGTTAGCCGGAAAACTTACTGCAATGCCTAAAGAAGCGCAAGGTAAAATGAGAAAAACGTTAACTAAGATTGTTAATGAAAGTCGTGGTGGAATAATTTGTATTCTTTTATAATTTTCCTTGACAAATATGTTTTATAATGTTAATCTATATTAGTAAATACTAATATAGGTGTTATATGAAAGAATGTAGAAATTGTCAACACGACAAAATTAGGGATAAACTTCAAAATTCAGCCGACTATACGGAAAAAGTGCAAGAAATTAGTAGAGTGTTTTCCTTGCTTGGTGATTTAAGCAGAATGAAAATTTTACTTGCTTTAATGGAGGGTGAGTTGTGTGTTTATCATATATGTGAAATCACGGGTGCAAAACAGTCTGCAACATCGCAACATCTAAAAAAACTTAAAGATGCTAAAATTCTAAAGTGCAGAAAGGAAGCAAATCAGATTATTTATTCGATATCTGACGAACACATTAAAAACATTATAAACAATGTAATAATGCACAGAGATTGCTAAAATAAGGCAACTATTAAAGTTGCCTAAAAAATTAAAGACAATATTAGTGAATGTTAATATATGAGGGTTTATGAATACAAAAGAAGAAAAGAAAGTTGATAACTGTTGTGCGGACGGATTAAGTTGTGGTTGTGGGTGTTGTGAAGTGAAAGTTAATAAGTTAAATGAAATAAAAGAAAAGAGGATTTTAAGCCTGTTCAAAGCAGATATAATTAAATTGATAATCTCATTTGTTTTGCTTATTCTTGCACTTATATTTAAGGAATATAAAATTATTAGTAATATATTATATATTGCTTCGGTGTTGACCAGCGGATATGAACTTATAATAAAATGTACAAAAAATATATCTAAGGGAAAGTTTTTTGATGAAACAACGTTAATGCTAATTGCGTCAGTAACTGCGTTTGTTATTGGAGAGGTGTTTGAGGGTGCATTTATAATATTTCTATATAATCTCGGTGAGTTTTTAGAAAGTGTTGCGACAACAAGTTCAAGAAGAAAAATTTCAGGATTAACAAAACTTAAAGCGTATAACGTACACCATTTTAGTGCTATGGGGGTAGAAGACGTTGAACCTAGTGCTGTAAAGATAGGAGAGATGATTGAGGTTAGGAAGGGAGAAAGAATTCCAATTGACGGAATATTGCTTGGCGGTACGTGTGAACTTGATATGAAAGCAATTACCGGAGAAAGTAATTATTATACGATTAATAGTGGCGAAGAAGTATATAGTGGAGCGATAAACGTCGGTAATTCTATTGTTGTTAAAACGACAAAATTATATAAAGACAGCACGGTAGAGAGAATTATTAGTTTGGTTGAGGGGGCAAACTTTAAAAAGGCGAAAAGTCAAAAATTTATAACCTCTTTTGCAAGAGTATATACACCCATAATAGCAGTTTTAGCAATTCTGATTGCTTTAGTTCCACCATTGTTCGATGGTATGATGTATTTAAAGTGGATATATAAAGCGCTTTCCTTTTTAGTTGTTTCTTGTCCTTGTGCGCTTGTTATCTCCGTTCCACTTGCATATTTTGTCAGCATAGGTAATCTTGCAAAAAAAGGAGTATTGGTAAAGGGTAGTAGTATACTTGAGAAACTCTCTAATGTTGATGGTGTTATCTTTGATAAAACAGGAACGATTACTGAAGGCAATTTTTCAGTGGAAAAAGTTGTGTTTGAAAATAACTATGGACAAGAGATTATTGAAAGACTTGCAATTTTAGAGAACTTTTCAAATCATCCGATATCAAAGTGTATTGTAAGTAACTTTGGGGTGAACAAAAAAATACAACCAACAAACTTAGAAGAACTTACTGGTTTGGGTATAAAAGGCATTGTTGATGGATATCAAATTATTGCAGGAAACCATAGTTTAGTTAGTCAATATAATTTAAACATTGAAAAAGAAGAGTATGTTGGAACAATAATTTATGTTTTGCAAGACGGCGTTTTATGTGCAAAAGTGTATTTGGTTGATAAGATTAAAGGACAAAGTTTTAGTATAATTTCAGAATTTAAAAAAATGGGTATAAAACACACAGCCATCAT
Source organism: Christensenellaceae bacterium (assembly GCA_045656465.1). Classification (GTDB taxonomy): domain Bacteria; phylum Bacillota; class Clostridia; order Christensenellales; family Borkfalkiaceae; genus UBA1259. The sequence continues at coordinate 10,697 of JAZORG010000029.1, read as the reverse complement.
ATCAGGGGATAAAAGAGAAATTGTTGAATGTGTGGGTAAAAGTATAGGAGTAGAATCATTATATGCTGAAAAACTTCCTGAAGAAAAATTAAGTTGCTTAAAGAGTATAAAAGAAAATCTAAAAACAACAGTTTACGTTGGTGATGGAATTAACGATTCGCCCTGTTTAGCAATATCAGACGTTGGAATAGCGATGGGTGGACTTGGTAGTGAAATTGCAGTAGAAAATTCCGACGTTGTCATTTTAGATGATGATATAGGAAAACTACCTATGATAATAAAGCAAGCAAAAAAGGTAAAGAGAACGGTTCTAACAAATATAATCATGTCCCTTGCTGTTAAGCTTATAATCATGGCTTTAGGAATAATATTTATGATGCCTGTATGGGTTGCGATGTTGGGAGACGTTGGTGTAATGTTATTAGCAGTTGTTAACTCGCTTTTAGGAACTAAGATATAAAAAATAGTCGGAAAAATTACAATATATATTGTTTTTATTCATAAATAGATAGAAAGGTGCTTTTAGTTATTTAACCCATAATTTTTGATTGTATCTTAAATCATTCAATAATTCTTTAGACGTTTGATTTGATTTTTCCAACAATATAGCATTCATTTTAGTTTCGGAAATTTGTAAATCTAATTTTTGAACAATTTTAGAGTTGTTTATATTGTTAGTAGATATTATATCTTTCGTCATATTTTTTAAGTTTGAGTTTAGACGAGAAAAACAAGCTGATAGAGCTGTCCCAAACTTATATAGAACGTTTTCGATATGATTGCACATTGATTTATTAGCCTTTTCTATTGCTTGTACTATTTGGTTAGTCTGTCTTTGTCTATCTACTTGATATAATGCTTCCTTAATAGTATCCGCCCGCCCAGTAACTATATAATGAATAATTAAATCTATATTTTCCCAGTCAGATTCATCTATTATAGTACCGTAAGTATTGCGTAAAGTTTTGTACATAGCTTGAGAATTTACAGAAAAAACTGCTAAATTGTCGTCGTTGTTCTTTTTTCTTTCTATCTCTTCTTCTTTTTTTCGTTCGAGCTCAGCGTTTAATTCTTCTGCTTTTTTTATCGTGTTTTCTATCTCTTTCTTAATATCTTCATTTTTTTTCAAAGAATCATTAAGCGTTGTTTTTGCTTTGCAAATTTCATTTATAAACTTTTCTTTTGTTTTATTAATATTTTTCTTTTTTTCTCGTATTTTCCTTATCCAATATATGGGTAATAAAAATAGAGGATATACTCCACTAGTAAATAGTGCAGCATAAAAGTGTATCATAGTTATTGTATCATTATACTCGTCTCCTGGGAAAAAGCGGACAAAGGAAGGGTAGCGATTCGATTCATTTTTTATAGCTTGTGAGTCTTTTTGTATTCTTGTTAAATGCGCAATTTCCTTTTCTTTGTCGTTGCAAAATTTAATATTTTCTTCCAACTTATTATTTAATGATTCAATTGTTTTTAAGCAAATTTGGTAATCGCTTTCTAAAAGATCCAAAATACTTTTTTCATTATTTTCTTGTTCTTTAATTTTCTTAATATCATCAGTGTATTTTGAGATTATAGAAAGCCCTCTGCGAAGTGTAATTAATTCAGTTATTATTTGTTCTTTTTCCATTTTAGTCTCCGTTTAGAATATGCTACACAGTTATAAACTGTATTATTTATATTATACAATTGTAAACTGTATAATGTCAAGTATGAAAAGAGATAAAATAAAAGAATTTAGTACATTATCAAAAACGTTATTGGAGTTAAGGCAGGCAAACGGTTTTACTCAGGCAGACATTGCGTTAAAATTGAATATTACCTATCAATCTTATCAAGCATATGAACGAGGTGTTGCTGTTCCAACGTTACATAACTTTATAAAGATTGCAGACCTTTATGATGTTTCTTTAGACTACTTAATAGGACGCAAAGATTTATAAAAGCAGAGTAAATAGTGCGTCAGTAATAAGACGCACTAACCTCCGACTATTTTTATTTATCATTGTGTTTTATCAATATTTTATCAAGTAGGGCAACGACGGCATACATTAGAGCGGCAAGTAAGCAAAGAACTACTGTAGATGCCATTACCAAATCAAGTTTAAATACTTGACCTCCGTAGATAATAAGATATCCTAAACCTGCTCTTGATACAAGGTATTCGCCCATAATCGAGCCAACCCACGCTAACCCGACACTAATTTTAAGCATACTAATTAAGGTAGGTAAACTTCCAGGTATTACTAGCTTAAACAGAATTTGAAATTTATTTGCGCCCATAGAAGTTAAAAGTAATATTTTATCTTTATCGGTTGCTAGAAAACCGTTTAGCATAGTTATTACGGCAACAATAATACCTATAAGCACAGCCATAAATATTATTGCCTTGCTTCCGCTCCCACACCAAACAATTATAATAGGGCCTATGGCGATTTTGGGCAGACTGTTTAGAACTACGATATAAGGGTCTAAAATTTTACGTAACTTTTCTGACCACCATAAAGCAAGTGCAATAATATATCCTAACCCAACCGCTAATAAAAATCCTAATATAGTTTCGTAAAGAGTTACGCCCATATGATAAATTAGATTGTTTTCAATAAAAAGATTTTTTATAGTAACGGCAATTTTCGTTGGGTAACTCGTTATGAAAGAATCTATAACTCCGATTCTAGCGAGCATTTCCCAAAGACCTAAAGAGAATAGTAAAATACCAATCCTCATTATAACAATAAAGCATTTTTCTTTTTTTATTTTTTTAATATACAAAGAATGTTGTGGGGAAAAGATTTTTTCTTTACTCATTAGTTTAACTCCTTCCATATTTTTTCGAACCACACACTAAAGTCTTTACTCTCTCTTTTCTTTAGAGGAGTATTTCCATTTATGGTTGGTCTAAATATGCATTTAACCTGTGCAGGTCTTGCGGTAAGCACAATGATTTTGTCAGACATAGAGATTGCTTCTGATATGTCGTGAGTTACCAAAACGGCAGTTTTTCTCTCGGCTTTTATGATTTTATAAACGTCATCGCAAACAGCAAGCCGTGTTTGTGAATCGAGCGCAGAAAATGGTTCGTCTAGGAGGAGCAATTGAGGATTTGAAACTAATGTTCTGATCAGAGCAACCCTCTGTCTCATTCCTCCCGATAGTTGGTCGGGATAGTTTTTCTTAAAATCTATAAGGCCGTATTTTTCTAAAAGAGCATAACCATATTCACGTCTTTCTTCTGTATTGATTTTTTTTATTTCTAGCGGAAGAAAAACGTTTTTTTCTATTGTTCGCCAAGGGAATAAATGGTCTTTTTGTAGCATATATCCAATGTTACAATTATTTTCACAGATGTTTTTTCCATATATTCTAACCGTACCGCTTGAGGGTTTTATTAAACCTGCAACTAATGAAAGAATTGTGGTTTTGCCACATCCCGATGGACCAATTATTGACAAGAATTCTCCTTCTTTACAATTAAAATTCAAGTCTTTCAATGCGCAAATTTCATCGTATATAGTCTGATAAGTAAGACTTACGTTTTTCATTTCAAGTAATTTATCCATATTTTTTCCGCCGTGAAAAATTATTTTATCCGAATATTTCTTTCGCTAAAGTATTATTTACAAGTTCGTTAAATGGCGCACGACTAGAAAGTTCTCCAGCATTTTCCATAACATCTTGAAGTCTATTAAAACTCTCTTCAGTTGCCTGAAGATTTGTTTTCCAAGCGTTTATTTTTTTATAACTTTTTATTGATGTTTCGATTGACGTTATTGTTGTAGAGGGGAACTGTTTTACAATTGCTTCTGCAACTTTATATTCTGTGTTTGCGTCTATAAATTCAAAGGCTTTTTTAATTGCTTTAAGAAATGATTTTATTATTTGAGAATTATTTTCAATATAACTATCCAAAGCAATGAAAGAGGTATAGGGTATTTCACCCGACTGTTCTCCAACACTTGCAACTATGTGCCATTTTCCTTCTGCTTGATATTCGGACGCTGTGGGTTCAAAAACCGTGCAGTAATCTGCAGTTCCGCTTAAGAATGCGCTAGTCATCATATTGAACGCAACGTCAAAATTAAGATTAAAGTCAACGCCGTTTTTCATATCAAGTTGATTTAACACGTATTCAAATGTCATTGCAGGCACTCCACCTTTTCTTCCTGCAAGAATTTCTTTGCCTTTTAAATTGCTCCATTCAAAGTTAGGCTCGGCGACCCTTGAAACAAGAAAAGATCCGTCTTTTTGAGTTAGTTGCCCAAAAACCTTTGGCGCATCTTGTTTTCCTTGATTATGCACGTATATAACGGTTTCGGGTCCCATAAGACCAATATGAGCAGCGCCTGACAACACCGCAGTCATCGAACTGTCTGCACCGCCACCATTTATTAGTTCAATTTTTAAGTTTTCCTCCGTAAAATATCCGTTTTCTATTGCAACGTATAAGGGAGCATAGAAAACAGAGTGGGTTACTTCGTTGAGTTTAATTACTTTTGTTCCATTGTCTTTTTTGCAACCTGAAGAGGGAAGAATAATTAAAAGACAGGAAAGTAAAATTGTAAAAATTTTTTTCATAGACATCTCCGTAAATTTTTTTTATATTTCATTTTATGAAAGAATTAATATATTTGACAATGTTTCCTTTTATATTTGACTTTACAGAAAAATTGAAGTATAATATTGAAGTATTGCAAAAAGGAGAAAGCCTATTATGGATATGGCAAAAACTTACAACCCATCGGAGTTTGAAAAAGAAATTTATGAAGAATGGGAAAATAACGGATATTTTAAGGCAAAGGTAGATGCAAATAAACTTCCGTTTACTATCGTTATACCACCGCCCAACATTACAGGGCAATTGCATATGGGGCATGCACTTGATGAAACCTTACAAGATACTCTTATAAGATTTAAGCGTATGCAAGGCTATAGTGCTTTATGGCTTCCAGGTACTGACCACGCATCTATTGCAACAGAAGTTAAGATTGTTGAACAGATGGCCAAAGAAGGAATTACCAAAAATGACATCGGAAGAGAAGGATTTCTTAAAAGAGCGTGGGCTTGGAAAGAACAGTATGGCGGGCGAATAATCGAGCAACTTAAAACACTTGGTTCTTCGTGCGATTGGTCTCGCCTTGCTTTTACTATGGATGAAAAATGTTCAAAAGCAGTTAGAGAAGTCTTTGTTAATTTATACAACAAAGGTTTGATTTATCGTGGGGACAGAATTATAAACTGGTGTCCTGAATGTAAAACGGCTCTTTCAGATGCGGAAGTTGAATACGTGGAAGAAGATAGCAATTTATGGTATATTAAATATCCCGTAAAAGATAGCGATGAGTATATTACAGTAGCAACTTCTAGACCTGAAACCATGCTTGGCGATACTGCGGTTGCTGTAAATCCTAAAGACAAAAAATATGCAAAAATGGTAGGAAAGACTTTAATTCTTCCTATTATAAACAAGGAAATACCTATTGTTTACGACGATTACGTTGAACTTGAGTTCGGTACAGGCGCAGTTAAAATTACTCCTGCGCACGATCCGAATGACTTTGAAGTTGGATTAAGACATAATCTTCCCGTTGTAAAAGTAATTGCTGACGACGGTACAATGAATGAGTTGGCAGGAAAATATCAAGGTATGCCTGCATTAGAATGTCGTGAAAAGATTGTCGAAGAATTAAAATCGCTCGGTGTATTAGAAAAAATCGAGCCATTACATCACAGCGTAGGGCATTGTTATAGATGTAATCATACAGTAGAGCCTATTGTAAGCAAACAATGGTTTGTTAAAATGGAGCCTCTTGCAAAGCCTGCTATTGAAGTTGTTAGAAAAAAGAGCGTTAAGTTTACGCCCGATAGATTTTCAAAAATATATTTTAACTGGATGGAAAATGTAAGGGATTGGTGTATTTCCCGTCAACTTTGGTGGGGGCATAGGATTCCTGCATACTATTGTCAAGATTGTGGAGAAATGATTATTACAAAAGAGGATGTAAAAGTATGTCCTAAATGTAACAGTCATGCAATAAAGCAAGACGTAGACGTTTTGGATACGTGGTTCTCTTCTGCATTGTGGCCTTTCTCTACACTTGGATATCCCGATAAAACCGAAGATTTAGAGTATTTCTATCCGACAGACGTGCTTGTAACCGGTTACGATATAATTTTCTTCTGGGTTGCAAGAATGATTTTTTCTGGGTTAGAACATATGAATCGTATTCCGTTCAAAGACGTTCTTATCCACGGACTTGTTCGTGATGCACAAGGTCGTAAAATGAGTAAATCTTTAGGTAATGGAATTGATCCTACAGAAGTTATCGCAAAATATGGCGCAGACACGTTAAGATTTTCACTCATTAACGGAGTATCCGCAGGAAGTGATATGAGGTTTTCTGATGAGAAGATAGAGGGTGCTAGAAACTTTATGAATAAGATTTGGAATGCTTCACGTTTCGTTATAATGAACGTTGAGGGGAAAGAAATTCCCGACATAAAGTCATGCAAGCTTTCTTCTGCAGATAAGTGGATAATCACTAAATTAAATAAAATCGTAAGAGACGTTACTGTCAATATGGAAAAATACGAAATGGGTGTTGCGCTTGCAAACCTTTACGATTTTGTATGGACGGATTTTTGCGATTGGTATATTGAACTTACTAAACCTATTCTTTATGGCGAAGATGAAAAGAAACGTTGTGATACGCTTGGTGTTTTAACGTTTGTTCTTGGCGAAATATTAAAATTATTGCATCCTTTCGTTCCTTTTATTACCGAGAAAATTTACAAGAGTTTACCAGGGGCAGAAGGTCCGCTTATGCTTGCTGAATTCCCGAGATATAACGTTAAACTTAACTATCCGACCAGCGTAAAAGAAATTGAGCCTATTAAAGAAATAATCAAGTGTGTTAGAAATATAAAAACACAAGTTGGCGCAGTTCCTTCTAAAAAGGTTAATCTTTTTGTTAAAACGGAAAACAAAAAACCCGTTAAGAACGGGTCGGTATATATTTGCAAACTTGCAGGTGTTTCCGAAGTTCAGTTTGTAGATGATAAAAATTCTCTTACTGAAAAGGTAGTTACTCAAGTTATTGAGGGATTTGAACTTTTTGTTCCACTTGGAGAATTGGTTGATTTTTCTAAAGAGATTGAAAGACTTGAAAAAGAATTAAACGCTGTTAACGCAGAGATTGCGCGTGCTAGCGGTAAGTTATCTAATAGCGGATTTTTGGAAAAAGCACCAAAGACACTTGTTGATGCCGAAAGATCTAAATTGAATAAATATATTGATATGAGAGATAAAATTACTCAGCAATTGAAAGACTTAAAATGAGTAAATAAATCTTGCTAAGTCTTCAACGTTATCTTGAAAGTGAAACGTATGGAAATTGAACCTTGTAGCACCTACAAGGTTCTTTTTTGTATCGTCAACAAAAATACATTCCTCGGGGTTGAGATTAAACTTATCGAGAATGTATGTAAAAATTTTTCCGTCTGGCTTTACCATTTTTATAGGAGCAGAATAAACTATTCCGTCAAATTCATTAAAAATAGGAAATTTATATTCTCTTTCAATAAAATGTCTTGTCATATTTGAGAGAACATAGAGTTTATATCCTTTTAATTTAAGCTCTCTAATCAAATCAATAATTTTAGGGGTGTACCACATACAATATTCCCAATAATCGAGAACTGCGTTAGCGTAAGGTTTTAGGTGAGAGGGAAGTGCAAAGAGCACTCTCTCTTTGTATTCTTTTAGTGAAATAAGATCTTGGTCAAGCATTTCCCAATCGGAAAAAAGTTTTTCTTTTAATAAATCATAATCTTCGCCTTTGCCTTTATAAAAGGTTGAAAGCAAAAAATCTTTGTCAAATTTTAATATAACGTTTCCTATATCGAAAATAATATTTTTAATCATACCTGTTCCTCAATTTTTTCTATTTTATAATAAAGAATGATTTTTGTCAACTCGATAATTGTTTATGCCATTTTTTTACAATTTAAGCGGTTTATATAAGATTAAAATTTATTTCGTATTGACTTTTATCAAATATTATATTATAATACTATATAATAAGTATATTATAATAAGGAGTTAGAAATGGCTAGAGTTAATGCGCAGTGGCGCAAAGAGATGCAAATTAAAGTAGATTATAATAATATGATGGCAGACTTTGTCGGGGCAGAGCAAGGATTTACAAGTAAGGATTTTACCGATAGTAAAGCCTTGGTTAAGCGAGCTTTTGATATTGTTAATCAAAATCGTGGACAAGGTATGATGGGGTGGACGGAATTACCCTATAATCAAAAGGAAATCGTTGAGGATATAATTGAAACGGCAAAAAATATCAAGAAAAAATTTGATAACTTTATCGTTCTTGGAATAGGCGGTTCTGCATTAGGTCCTATTGCCGTATTTCAAGCGCTTTGCCATTTAAGGCACAACGAGTTGCCCAAGTCAAAGAGAAAAGCGCCTAAACTTTACGTTGAGGATAACGTTGATCCCGAAAGAATGGAGGCTCTTTTAGACGTTTTAGATTTAGATAAAACAATTTTTAACGTTGTAACAAAAAGTGGAGCAACTAGTGAAACGATGGCTCAATATCTTATCATAATGGACATCTTGAAAAAAAGATATGGTGATAAGGCAAAAGAGCATATGATAGCGACAACTTCTGCACATAAAGGAAACTTAATAAAAATTGCACAAGAGGAAAACTTAAAAACTTTCTATATTCCCGACGGTGTTGGTGGACGTTTTTCTGAACTCTGTCCCGTAGGTCTTTTACCGGCGGCAGTTGTTGGAATTGATATTAAAGCTTTGCTTGATGGTGCTGCGTATATGGATAAACTTTGTATGCGTAAGGATTTGAGTAAAAATCCTGCATTGATTTGTGCTTTACTAGAATACTTATCTATGCAAAGAGGTAAAAATATTTCTGTTATGATGCCGTATGCTGATAGTTTGAAATATATTGCAGATTGGTATTGTCAGTTGTGGGGCGAAAGCCTTGGTAAAGCTGTTGATAACGACGGCAACAAAGTTTATGTTGGACAAACACCTGTAAAAGCATTGGGAGTAACCGATCAACACTCTCAAGTTCAGCTTTACAGAGAAGGTCCGTTCGATAAAGTTATTACAATAATTGCAGTTGAAAATTATCGTAGTACAGTTAAGATAAGCGAGGGATGTGATAATATTCCCGACGTTAACTTTCTTTGCGGGCATACAATGAATGAACTTATTACTGCAGAAAGAAAGGCTACGGAATATGCCTTGACAACGGCAAATAGATTGAACTATACGATTACTTTACCTGAAGTGAATGCATTTACAATCGGTCAACTTTTATATATGTTTGAAATGGAAACGGCTTTTGCTGGCGCAATGCTCAATATCGACACCTTCAATCAACCAGGTGTTGAGGGTGGTAAAAACGCTACTTATGCGCTTTTTGGTAAAAAAGGCTACGAAAATACTAAAAAAGAAATGGATAGCGCTCCCGAGAAAAAAACTGAATATGTCTGTTAAAAAAAACAAAACAACAGAAGAAAATAATCTTCCTTTATACTTATTTCACCAAGGAACTAATTATACGGCGTATGATTATATGGGAGCACATTTTGCTAAACGAAAGGGCAAAAGAGGTGTGGTGTTTCGTGTTTGGGCGCCAAGGGCAGAATCTGTTTCTGTGGTCGGTGATTTTAACAGGTGGGACAGTTCATCTAATCCAATGGATAAAATTAGTGACGGCGGAGTTTACGAGTGTTTTGTAGAAGGTTTAAAAAAGTATGATTGTTATAAGTATGCAGTAATGAGAAAAGGTAATACTGTCTTTAAGGCAGATCCTTACGCTTTTCATTCTGAAACACCGCCTGCTAATGCTTCGAAAATTTACGACTTAAAAGGTTATTTGTGGAAAGATGACGAGTATATAAAAAATCGCACTTTACCGTATAATAAACCTATAAACGTTTATGAAGTTAACCTTTTATCTTGGAAAAGGAATTCAGACGGCGGTTATTCTTCGTATAGACAACTTATAAAAACGTTAGTTCCTTACGTTAAAAAAATGGGATATACTCACGTTGAGTTTATGCCTCTTGCAGAGCATCCTTTTGACGGCTCGTGGGGATATCAAGTTACAGGGTATTATTCTATAACTTCAAGAATGGGCACGCCTAAAGATTTTATGGCGTTAGTTGATGCTTTTCACCAAAATGGAATAGGTGTGATTTTAGACTGGGTTCCAGCGCATTTTCCCAAAGATCAGCACGGACTTTATGAGTTTGACGGTACACCTTGTTATGAAAATCAGGGATGGGACAGGCAGGAACATAAAACTTGGGGAACGAGAATTTTTGACTGGGGTAGAAACGAAATACAATGTTTTTTAATCTCTAATGCTAACTTTTTGTTAGAAAAATTCCATATAGACGGTTTGCGTGTTGATGCTGTATCCTCAATGCTTTATTTAGATTACGACAAAAAAGACGGAGAATGGATACCTAACGAAGACGGCGGTAATCTTAACTATCAGGCTATTGAGTTTTTCAAGAAACTCAATACGATTGTATTTAGCAATAATCCTACAGCATTGATGATTGCAGAAGAAAGTACTTCATATTCTATGATTACAGGGCCTGTGGATAAAGGTGGTTTAGGGTTTAACTTAAAATGGAACATGGGG
>JAZORG010000028.1:0-6023 GCA_045656465.1 Christensenellaceae bacterium | reverse complement strand
TCTAATTGGTGCAAATAATTTTTACCGGACATAGAAAAACAAACACTCCTCCCTTTTTATGTACTGCAATTATAACATACATTTTGACCACCGTCAACCCTTTTTTAAAATTTTTTTGAATTATTTTGAATTTTTTTTACTAATTTTATACAAGATTGACCACCATAAACCCAAACCTTCTTATTTAAAACAGCATCTTCTCCAATAAATAATACCTTTTTTCCCCTGTGATTTACTGACTTTTTTTGAATATTAAAATAATTACAAATCATTTTTACAGTATTATTCGTACCGCTCACGCATTTTCGGGGGCAAAAGTGGTTGAAAAATTCATTTTTTAAGAATTCATAGTGTGTACAGCCTAAAATCACCGTATCATAATAGCTTTTTTTATCTACAAAATATCCACTTGAATAGGCTAAATTATCTTTAATATTGATTTTTGACTTATCAAATACGTTATTTTCAATGTCTTTTACCAATTTTTTTAATCCGACCACGTGTAAGTTTTTTTGAGGAGAATAATTTCTAGCAGTCATCTCTGTAGCTAACAACAAAACCTTATCATTCTTCATGCAGTATTCCTCTACCGGTGGATAAGTTCCGAAAACTGGAAGTCGTGAATAATCTTTTATAAAATGCATTAAATTTACGCTTAACGTATTGCACCCTAAAACCAGCGCCTTTATATTATATTGTTTAATATAATCAATATTTTTAGCCGTAATTCTTTCTAATTGATATAAACTTTTATTTCCGTACGGCGCATTTTTATTATCCCCAAAATACAAAAAACGCTCGCAAGGTAATGAACTAACAAGTTCCTTTAGTACGTTTAGCCCGCCTATTCCACTATCTAAAACTGCAATATAACCATCATTCATACTAGATTGTATGATTTTTTTCCTAAAAATAGTGAAAATTAAATTAAAATCGAAAATTATAGTCAAAATGTAGTTGCTTTTACTTTTATTTTGTGTTAAAATTATTAGCGACATTAAAAGTAACTAAGGAGTGCATAAGATATGCCAAACATTAAATCCGCAAAAAAAAGAGTTTTAGTAAATGCAAAAAAGGCTGAACAAAATAAAACTATCCGTTCAGCTGTAAGAACTGAAATTAAAAAAATTGATATTCTTTTGAAAGACAATAAGTTTGAAGAAGCAAAAGTTGCTCTTTCAAACGCTTTCTCTGTTATTGACAGCGCTTGCGCAAAAAATATTATTCACGCTAACAATGCTGCTAATAAAAAGGCAAAACTTTCTAAAAAGGTTTTTAAAGCAACTGCAAACGTAGCAGTTGAAGAAGTTGCTCCCGTTGAAGAAGTTGCTCCTGCAGAAGAGGATACCCCTGTTGTTGAAGAAAAAAAGCCTGTAGCAAGAAAACCTCGTGCTAAAAAAGCAGATGAAGAAGTTAAAGATTCTGCTGAAGAACCTGCTAAAAAAACAGCCACTAGAAAGCCACGTGCTAAAAAAGCAGACGCAGAGGTTCAAGCATAATTTATTTTTGCTTATTTAAGGCTCCTTGAAAAAGGAGCCTTTTTTTATGGTAAACCACTTGCTATGCTAGTGGTGGAAAAGCTTTCGGCTATGGATACAAAAAATCCCCATAATAAAATGAGAGTGGTTGACCACCACTCTCATTTTATTATGGGGATTATCCAATACTTTACTATTTAATATTATAATTTTTACAAAATATAGATAAAAATTATATCTTTAAATGCCTTTTGGCATTTCGGTTATTAATCCATTTAAATAATCACAGTTACAACACCCTAGCCACTTCAATATTCCGTCGCTAAAATCAATCTCACTTACAGAGGCATTAACCACGTAATTTATTTCACTCATACGCTCGAGAGGCAAACCACTCAAACGGCATTGCAGTCCCCTTATTACACCGCCGTGAGTTGCAACCACAACCGTTTTCCCATCATTTTCTGTTGCAATCTTATAAACGGCATCAACAATCCTGTTTGTAGCCTCTAAATAACTTTCTCCGCCCGTACATCTTGCAAGTCCAGGTGTTTCTTTCCATATAGAGAAATCACTTGAAAACTCATTAGCAATATCTGAAAACTTTACGCCCTCCCATTTGCCACCATATATTTCTCTGAGGTTTTTATCTAATTGTATTTTTATCCCCTTTCTATCCGCAAATGGCTTGACCGTATTTATTGCTCTGCTTAAATCACTTGAATATATTGCATCTATTTTATAGTTCTTTTCTATAAACTCGCAGACTTTTTGAGCCTGTCTTTCTCCCAATTCCGAAAGGGGCGAATCTATATGCCCTGTAAACGTTTTATCTATATTAGAAAGACTGTTACCGTGTCTGACTATCAATATTTTAGACATATTCTATAAAACCAAAAATTTATAATTTATTAAATATGATGAAACCCTTTACCATAAACTTCGTTAGCGTCACAAACAATAACAAAGGCGTTTTCATCTAGTTTCTTTATTGCGTTTTTTAGCGCAACAACTTGATTGTTTTTAACACAAGTCATAAGCACGCCTTTGGGCGCTTTAGAATACATTCCCTGCCCCTGAACATAAGTTACTCCTCGTGGACTGTGTGATATTAAAAATTCTGATATTCCCTCTGCTTTTTCTGTAATAATATAACACATTTTCGCCTTTGTAAAACCATAAACTACCATATCCGATAGTTTTGCGCTCACAAAAATCAAAATAAGAGCATAAAGAACGTTAGCAAGGTTATTTAACGCAATTGCGCCAAGAACAACCACAAGTCCGTCAAACAACGCAACGTGCGTAGCAATGCTTCCAAACGGAATAACGTGGTGCGTTAATCTACCTAAAAGTTCTGTTCCACCGCTGGACATTTCATACTTGAGAAATAAACCTATACCCACTCCCTGAAGAACACCACCATAAAGTCCTGCTAGTATTTTATCATCGCAAAATACTAACTTGTCCCCAAACAATGTTAAAAGTTCAGTTGTGCCACCTAGGGTTGCAGTTGTTATAAAACAGTTAAATATAAACTTCCATCCCATCAGTCTAAAGCCCAAAATGAGAATGGGAACGTTTATAATTACTATAAACACACCTGCAGGAAGCGAAAAAAGCATTTCTAATAGAGATGCCGCACCGCTTACCCCTCCGCCTACAATTTCGTTTGGTATTAAAAACGATCTTAAACTAAGCGAATAACATATACACCCAAAAACCATAAAAATATATCTTTTGGCTTCGTTCCATACTTTTTTCTGTTTTTTGTTTTCTACTTTTTTTTTGTTGTTAATTGTTTCCATAAATTACTTGCCTTTATTCTAAAACTTCTTTTATATCATTTAATATATAACTCGGTTTAACGGGGCTATTTTCGTAATCTTTTAGCGTCGCCTCACCGCTCAAAACCAAAACAGTATCGACACCAGCGTTTACACCAGACGCAATATCCGTGTAAAACCTATCACCAAATACGACAGTTTGTTCCTTTGAAAACCTAAATTTTTTCATAACAACTTCTATCATTGTCGGCTGAGGCTTACCAATAAATATGGGAGATTTCCCCGTTGCTTTCTCTATTGAAAAACACATTGAACCACAATCTGGAATATATCCGAAATCCACAGGACAAACCCAGTCTGGATTAGTAGCGTAATATGGTATATCTTTAGTTAGCATTTTACATGTATTTCTTAACTTATCCATAGTGAGTTCAGTATCAAACCCCACTAAAACCGCTTGGGCATTTTCATCATAATGTTCCGTAACGTTAAGATTGTTTTTTTTCAATTCTTCAATAAATGAACTAGTACCCTGACAGTATATAAGTTTATCGCCAAAACGTTCCTTAAAAAGCATTACCGCCGCCTGTGTTGACGTAAAAAAATTTTCTTCAGCAACGTTAAGCCCCATATTCCTAAGTTTTAGTACATAGTCGTTAACTGATTTAGAGGAATTGTTTGTTATAAAAACATATTTCCCACCTCTAAATTCAATATCCGAAAGCAGGTCTTTAACACCGTCAAACAGTCTGTTTTCTAGATAAATCGTACCATCCATATCAAAAAGATATAGTTTTTTTTCTTTTAACTCTGAATAATCTTTCCCCAATACGTCTTTTGGCATATTTACCTCTTATTAAAATTCGTCGTCCTCTCTTGTTATTGATTTAATGAAATCATTATCGTTTAATGCGTTGAATATATCCTCGTCGGTAAATTCTTTATCGATTGTTACGGTTACGCTATATATAATTTGACCATTATCTTTTTTCGCATTGATTTTCGAAAACCTTTTCACTTTGAAAAGGTCTTTTATTATTTGGCGTTCATCTTTTCCGCTACATATAAAAATAACGTTAAGTCTTATATAGTGACGGGATTTAAAAACGCTTATTCTTAAATGCATTATATATTGAATAAGTATGATTAAAGCCGTAGAAACAAGTGATATCCACCAAAGCCCTGCACCAACCGCCATTCCAATAGCTGCGGTTGCCCAAATTCCTGCCGCAGTAGTTAAACCGTGAACAATCTGCTTGTGATAAAAAATCATTCCCGCACCGATAAACCCGATACCCGAAACTATCTGCGCTGCTACACGTGCAGTATCTGCCCCTGTAAATCCATACTTTGAAATAATCATATAAAGGCACGCACCAACACAAACTATCGTGTGTGTTCTAACACCTGCCTCCTTAAATCTCATTTTACGCTCAAAGCCTATTGCAAACCCTAACCCAACTGATGTTAACATTTGCAATATACATAATATGGTTACGCTCATTTTTTGCCTCCAACAAAATAAATGTTATTATAATATATAAATATTAATATGTCAATAGGCAAAAATATATTTTTTATTATTAAACTATTTTACCACTAACTAATACCGTTTTTATTTCAAAATTCTCATCGGTTATCAGCACGTCAGCGTCTTTACCTACCTCGATACTACCTTTCCTCTCCGCTATTCCCATAAGTTTTGCAGGAGTTAAACTCAAAATCTTACAAGCGTCGCAGGGATTTACCCCTGCCACGTTTACGGCGAATTTAAATGCCCTATCCGTTGTTCCTATACTGCCTGCAAAAAAAGATTTATCGGGAAGTTTTGCTACCCCGTCATCTATGATAACACGGTTTTGAGGACAAATCTTACCCAAATAACTTTCAGTAAGATCAGTTCCTGCCGCACGCATAGCATCTGTTACAAGACAAACCTTGTCAAAGCCTTTAAATCTTGTAACTAAACGCAACAATTCTTTGGGAACATGACAACCGTCGCCAATTAATTCCACGTAAAGTTCATCTATACCATACCCTGCTTGCGTTACGCCTATATGCACCTTTTGGTTTACCTTGTGAAAACCAGATGTTGCGCTGTACATATGAGTTATCGAAGTAAAACCCTTTTGTGTTGCCTCTTCCGCCTGTTCATAAGTTGCGTTTGTATGCCCCATTGAAAACTGAATTCCTAATGGTAACAATTGCTCTACCATTTCATACACGCCACCCTCTTCGGGAGCACAGGTTATCCTTGCTATTATATCTGCATTTTCTTTCAAAACGTCTATGTGTTTTTGTTGGGGGTGAATTATAAGGTCTGGTCTTTGCGCTCCAACCATTTTAGGACTTAAAAACGGCCCCTCTAAATGTAACCCCCCAAGATTAGCCTTTGATTTATTGCTGTTTTTAACTTTTCGATATAAATTAAAGGCATCTACAAGTTCACTAAACTCACACGACATAGTTGTTGGATATATCGTTGTTGTTCCGTGAGCCAAGTGCGTGTGAACGGCTGTCAAAAATTTCTCTTCATCACCATCCATAAAATCAGCACCGCCACCACCGTGAACGTGAATATCAATAAAGCCAGGCAAAACATATCCGCCTTTAGCGTCTATAGTTTCTTCTACCAAGCAGTTCTCCAGATTGACTCCTATAATCTTTCCATCGTCAATATAAATATCTGCATTTTCAATTTTATTTTCAAAAACAACTTTTCCATTAATAATTTTCTTTATCATATTTTTCCTCTTAA
>JAZORG010000027.1:0-5758 GCA_045656465.1 Christensenellaceae bacterium | reverse complement strand
GGCGGTGCGTTTACAGGAATTGTTAACGGACTTTCAAATTATATCTTAAAGCCTATAATTAACTGGTTGCTGTCAGTTATCGTAGGCAAGGGTTCGTTAGAAAATATCGTAACGTTTTTGGGCAAACCAGCATATAAACTTGATGCAAATGGCATTCCTACAAATGTAATTGACCTTGCAAATTCGTTTTATATCGATTGGGGTGCATTTATAAATGCGATAATCAATTTCTTGCTTATAGCAATCGTGCTTTTCTGTATTGTTAAAGCAATGAATGCATTTAGAGAGGGTAACAATAAATTTGTTGACGGTATAAAGAAGAATACTCTTGACCATAACGAGAGAAAAGAACTTAAAGAGGCAGGTATTAGCATAAAAGATAAAGAGGCTGTAAAAGCATACTTTGCAGAAAAGGAGGCAAAAGCACAGGCTCTTGCAGAAGAGGAAAAAGCCAAAGCCGAAGAACAGGCAAAAGCAGATAGGCTTGCAAATCCCACCACCGAAGATTTGCTTAAAGATATAAAGGCAATTTTAGAAAAAACCGTTAATAAATAATCTGATTGTATTATCTAAAAAGTCCGCCCCCTTGAACGTGCGTTCAAGGGGGCGAGTTATTTAATCGGTTATTTATAATTTTATTTTACGCTTTAGATGGGTCTAAAACTTCTGCAAGGTAGGGAAGTTCTCTGTATTTTTCCGCATAGTCAAGCCCGTAACCAACAACAAATCCGCAAGGAATGTCGAACCCCACGTAATCGGCAGAAATATCTACTTCACGACGTTCTTTTTTGTCTAAAAATGCACAGATTTTTATGGATTTGGGGTTGCGTTTTTTTAGAAAGTCAACAAAGAAAGAAAGTGTTTTACCGCTGTCAATTATATCTTCAACAATAATAACGTCCCTGCCCTCAATATCCGTGGTAATATCGCTTTGCATTTCAAGGTTTCCACTTACCGTGCCGCTTTTATAACTTGAAAGTTTTGCAAAATCAAGCATTATAGGGCGTTTAATATTTTTGGTTAGGTCTGCAAAAAAGTAAACAGCGCCTTTGAGGGTGCAAATAAACACTGGGCGACGAATAGAGTTGTCAATGCTTGAATAGTCCAATGTGATTTGGTCGGCAAGTTCTTTTACTCTATTTTGAATTTGTTCCGCTGTTAATAAAATTTTGAAATTGTTGTCCATAATTTCTTCCTCTGTGATTTTTTATTGAATTTTTATAATATTTAAGGTGTTTTCATCAACCTTAATTTTTTCTGAAATAGCAACCCCAATTATTGCTAAAATTACGTTGCCGTCAGCCAAAACGGGCATTGAACTACGCTCACGTAAGGGGATTTTTATGTCGGTTAAATATTCTCCTAAAGGTTTTGTTCCCCCTCCAAACTTGGTAAAGACGTCGCCGTCTTTTTTATATCGGATAACGGCTGTTTGGGGTATTTTATTTAAGTCCGCATAAAACCCTTTTTTCAAATCGACGTTTTGTAAAACGTCTGTTACCGTAATGGTTTTTCCGTCAAATTCCGTTTTTCCAACCTTAAACGGAGTTTGATTTTTTGAGGGGAGTGCTTTTTTGCAAAATGTTAAAACGTCATATTCTTTTGCCACCATAATGCCGTTTTTTAGGTCAGCCTGCGCACCGTTTTTTAGGGTGGATAAATTTATAACCGCATCAACGTGCGTTTTTTCCCAATCTTTTTCTATTCCTAAACTGCGCATTGCGATAATGGTCGCCCTTGCTAAAATCGCTTCGTGGAGGGGAAGTTTGATTTGAATGCAGTCGGGTAAGATTATAAGCGAGTTTTTTGCAGTCTGATCCATAAAATCGTCCTCTAAAGATACGATTTTTGCAAACCGTGCAATGCTCTTTTCCGCCTCTGGAAAAATTTCCTTGATTTTTGGAATAACGTTGTGGCGAATATTGTTTCTCGTATAATCGTCGGATAGGTTTGTTTCGTCTAGAACAAAAGGAATATTGTTCTTTTTAACGTAGTTTTCTATATCTTGTTTTTTAACGTCTAAAAAAGGACGGATTATCTTGTTTTCAAAGTTTTGTTTTATTCCTATTGCACCTTTAATTCCTGTGCCACGCAAAAGGTTAAAGATAACGCTTTCTGCAAGGTCGGAAAGATGGTGCGCGGTGGCTACTACATCGCACAAATTTTTGTCGATAGCGTCAAAAAAACATTCGTAGCGAAGTTTTCTCGCCGCTTGCTCAATAGAAAGTTTACTCGCCTTTGCAGTTTTTACGCTATCAACAGAATAACATATAATAGGAACGTTTCGTTTATTGCAATAATCTTTTACAAATTCGGTGTCGTTAAAAGAAGATTGCCCACGAATACCGTGTTCAATGTTTAAGGCAATTAACTTATAACCGAATTTTTCTTGGTTAGATTGCATATAATATAATAAAGCCATAGAGTCGCTACCCCCAGAGAGGGCAACGGCAACAGTTTTATTTTTGTAATCACCAAATGAAAAAGAAGTTAACATAACAATATTGTAACAGAGAGTAAAAAAAATTACAAGTGTAAATAAAATAATATTTAATTTTTTTTGTTTATACGGTTGACAAAAGGGAATAATTAGTATATTATAAATAAGCACTTGAAAGAAAGCATATCGCGGGGTGGAGCAGCTTGGTAGCTCGTCGGGCTCATAACCCGAAGGTCAGGAGGTTCAAATCCCCTCCCCGCAACCAAGTGAGATACTAGAAGAACCACCTATGGTTTTTCTAGTATCTTTTTTTATTGCAAATCTTTGCAAAATATGATAAAATTAGTATAAATATTTTCATGGTGGTGTTTAAAAAATGGATCTTGACATTATATTGATAATTATAATTGGTTCATTAGTTACGTTAGCGTTGTTATTCCTGATAGTTTGGACTATAATGGCTTTTTGGGGAAAAGATGGGAAAGCCATTACAAATTTTATTATAAAAAATGAAGGGTGTTCCATTAACGAACTATCTTGCAAATTAAATATAAAAATAGGAAAAATTAAATTTTTGTTACCTTGGATATTCTTTGATAGCAAGGTGAATCAAAATTTTTATTATGATAAAGCAAAAGAATGTATAATAAAGGGCGTAAAAATTAATAATCAAACAACACAATCGGGACAAATAAATGTAGAAACAAGCAATTTTGTGCCAACTAAAACATTACCGATTTTGACTTGTGGGTGGGGTGTTGCAAAACTATTAATAAACAATGATAATAAACAATTTATTTATCAAAAAGGAAAAAACTTCTCCAAAATATATAATTATTCTAATTTAATTAATTATGAAGTTTACGAAAATGGAAAAACCCAAGTGCAAGGGCGAGCCGGCTCTGCACTTATTGGTGGTGCATTTTTTGGGCTAGGAGGACTTATCGTTGGTAGCAGTATGAGTCGTAATATTAATGAAAAATGTAGTCAATTAAAGTTGATTATACGGTTAAATGATTTTGACTGCCCGCAAATTGTGATTAACTATATTGATAATGCTATTTTGGATAAATCAGACTCGTTATATATAAATATGAAGGCAAACTTGCAATCGGTTTGTTCTATGCTTGAATATATGTTAAACGAAAAAACATTAGAGCAATCTTCTGCTATTAAGCAGGAAGAAAAAACTGTTGCTACAAAAACAAACAAAGAAAAATTACAAGAATTAAAGGAAATGCTTGATGACGGCTTAATCACTCAAGAAGACTTTGAGAAAAAGAAAAAACAGATTTTAGGATTGTAAAAAAGAGCAAGAGACAAAAGACGAGAGAGTCTATCAACTATATTAATAAGGATTAAAAGCGTTAGAAAATTTCTAACGCTTTTAATATTGTGGCTCTGCTAGTTCACCACCCGTGCAACCAATAGCCGTATAATTTGAACCATTTAAAAGTGGAAAAAGTTAAACTCGGCGTTGATAATATTTTAAGTCTGTTCCAAAAAATTTGTTTATGTAGTTTTTAGTTAGAATGTGGCAAAACTAACAAAAAATGTAAAAAAATACAAAATAAAGAGATTATGGAAATAAAATCTTAGCAAATTTTTGATTTTTAAAGGTATTTATGGTATAATACACTTAGAATATTTGCAATATTTTAGGGGGAAATTGGTACAATTTGTTGTACGAGAGAATAAACCATAAAAATATTGTAACTAATATCGGTGTGGCGATAAAACATTAACCAACTGATTTACTTTTTTTTCATTTAACGACAAGACTATAGTTATTACTCTAATTTTCGTAAGCATAACTATTTATAAACATAATTAAAACTCTCTATAATTATAATTAAAATTATGTTATGGGGAGTTAAAACTATGGAGGATATCTCTAGGATTAAGTGGAAGATAAAGGAAATTTTAGATCAGAGGAATATGACAATATACCAGTTGTCGGCAAAGGCAGAGATAACGGATGCATGCATTCGCAATTGGTACACAAAAAGAAATTACACTCCTAGTTTAGTTGCCATTATAAAAGTTTGCAATGCTTTAGAAATTCCTTTAACCGAATTGTTAAAAGAAGATGACGACGAATTTGTTTGTGTTGGAGAGGCAGAAAGGAGTTTGCTTTCTAATTGGGCGTTGCTTAATGAAAAGCAAAAAGGTATAATCAAGACTTTGATGGAAACTTTTTTGGAAAAATAAATCTATTTGGAAACATGATGCAAAAGATAGACGAAAAAAGAACAAAAGCCTTTATTAAAATAGTAAAATTGATAAAAAAAGATTCAGAACGAGGATTATACGAATTTTACAAACAATACGGAAGAATGATATATTTAACGGCAAAATCCGTTGGGTGCGATCATCATCAAGCAGATTCGGTTATAAATAAAGTTTTATTAAAAATTTGGCAAAAAGTGAACGTGTTGTATGAAATAAAAAATCCAGATGGTTGGATACATGTCGTGGCAAGAAATTGCGCAAAAGATGAAGTTAACGTTGAGTGGCAATTAGAATTAAACGAAAACATTTGTAAAGCACAAGACAGTTTTGAAAATATTGAGAGTAGGGATAGTTTTGAATATTTAATAAGTTTTTTAAGTGAAGAAGAGAGAAGTATATTCTTATTGAGATTTAGTAGTGGATGCACATTTCAACAAATTGCTGATTACTGTAAAAAGCCATTAGCAACAATTACTTCCACATATTATAGGGCGTTAGAAAAAATTAAAAATTCTATAAAAGTTGAAGATTATGAATAAAAAACTCCTTTAAGGTTGGTCTTATAAAAAACAACCTAAAGGAGGAAAAAATGAAAAAATTATTAGGTTTTATTGTAGCAATAGCACTAACAGTTTCGTCATTAAGCGGTTTTTTTATTGAAAGCGTTGTGGCGAAAGCACACACGCTTGACGCGGCGGATGAGTATTTTACAGAGTTTGTTTTGTCGGATTCAACGTTTAACGGCAGACTTTCTTATACGCATAGTCCGTTGTATGACGAACAGTTAAACGAGCATGGCAGAGAGTATATATTTACTATAGGCAACGTTAACGGATATGCTTTAATGGTGGAGTATAAAACGCAAACTCAAACTTTTTACGAGATAGAAGAATTGTTTTATAACGCATCATCTCCTTTTTCAAATTGCCAAGGCTTGCCTGTTTATTTAGCGCACAATACATATATAGAATATAAAGACCAAGCATTTTTTGATATTGAAACTGACGCTCAAGTTAGCGCAGAAATTGTTGCAGAATTGGCAGAAGAGGGTTTTAACTATTTTGGCGGAACTACCGCAACATTTAC
>JAZORG010000026.1:0-22521 GCA_045656465.1 Christensenellaceae bacterium | reverse complement strand
GCCTATTAAGACAGGGCGGAAACAAATACTATATCCTAAACGATAACATAGCGAATATCGGGGATTATTCGGGTGAAAAACGCTTTAGCGGAACACTTGACGGTAGAGGTTATACACTATCCGACATAAACATTAAGAATTACGGATTATTCTCAATATTAGAGGGCAATGCAACGATTAAAAATCTTTCAATGTCTAATGTTAAACTTTCCGGAACGTCAGCGGTGTTTGGCGTGCAGGCTGATAGTTTGACCATAAATAACGTTAGCGTTTGGATTTCAAGTGTAGAACCCACCGATACAATGCCTAACGGTGGTTTAGTGTTTCAGTTAGGTGGATCGCTTAATGTATATAATTCAACTGTTTATGCAATGGGCGTTAAAGATAAAAATTTTGGCGCAGTATTGGGCGCTTGGTGGGGAGGACAATTCAATATAGTCAACAGTTATTTTATAACGGACGGAACGCCTTGCGCAAAAGTATATAAAACTAGTTCTAAAGACAATGAAAATGCATACGGGATAACCGAAAATGAGAAAGGTAGTTGGGATTATATTTACACATCGCAAAGCGAATTTGATACAGAATTAGTTAAAGCGGACAGTAAAATTGTTCTAGATGGTTTTGATAGACAGGTTTGGGACGTATCAGGATTTACATTACCAACATTTAAGACGGACGTGAGTTATAAAGCGTTAATATCAAACAAGGTAGAAGGCGAAAAGAATGAAGGAGAACTTTTCTATTTCAGTAAAAATATAGTAAAACCGACAGGATATAAAGACGCTTACATTGAAGATGGAAACTATAAAATAAAGTTGCCAACCTCAATAAAAGGTAATAGCATTGAATCGTTGAGTATAGGCGCAAACGCAGTAGAGGGATACACCTTTGACAGCGTAACAAGAACGCTTAAAGTTCCCACCGATTGTGTAGCGCAAATTTCAACAGGCATACTCAATATGCTTATCGTAACAGATGAGAGGGAATATTCTACAAGAGTTACAATCGCAGATTACGTTATAAAAACGGCATCAGACTTTGTAAATGTTATACCCTCGCTAGGGGCAGACATACCGACAGATGGAACAAGTTACGGTGGATATGTTATTCTTGATGGGGACATACAGTTTGGCACAGAAATTTACGAGCGTGGCGATTATGACTTTAGAGGAACGCTTGACGGAAAAGGATATGCTGTTTTTGATTTGAAGTTTGGCGCAAAAATCGCAGGGCTATTCAAAACAATGAATAGTGGTAGTAAGGTAATAAACCTCGCTATGATAAACGTAAACTTTGGAACAGATTGGAGAGGTGGCGTGTTTGCGTTTGAGGTTTCAGGCGTGCATTTTGAAAATCTTTTTGTAAGCACAGCAAACTATAAAGGCGCAGCAGGGTTAGTTCACAATTTTGCAGGCGGAACGAATAAGATTTATGACGTTATACTTTCATATGCGTTAACAACAGGTGGTTCGGGCGGATCATTGGCAAACAGTTATGGTAAAAACGTTGTCCTTGATGTTAAAAACACCTATACAATAACCACAGGCAACGTTATCAGCGCAGAAAATACTGAAAATACTAACGTTGATTATGATGCATTAAACGTTAAGTATGCTGACATTTCAGCCATAAAGAATGCAAGTCAAAATCTTAAAGATTTCCCAACTTGCTGGACCGTGAACGTAGGTGGAAGCATACTTTTCTATGGCAAGATTGTTTTAGAGGTAACCACCTCTACAAAAGGGGAATTATTTGGTGGAGAACTGTTCTACCTAAGCCTTGATTTAGAAAAGGTTACGGGCTATAAAAATGCTTGCGTAGAGAATGAAAACTATAAAATAACAATGCCACATTCGTTTAAGGAAACGGTTATAAGTTCAGTTGTTGTTGCAGGAAAGAATGTGAGCGGATTTACCTTTAATAATGGGGTGCTTAAAATTCCCACTGCAAGCATTAACGGAACAACTGCAGGCGAATACGAATTAATTGTAAGAACTGTTAACGCATCTTATAGTTATAAGATAACCATAGCGGATTACGTTTTAGTAACCGCAGACGACGTTAGAGCAGTATTACCGATAGTAACAACTGAAATGGTAGTTCTCGCAAACGATATTGCTTGGAGCGGAAACGCTTATGACAGAAAAATAAACGGTACGCAACAAGACTTAAATTTCTCTGGAACATTTAACGGCAAGGGAAATTCTATAACAGGAATGACGCTCACGAACAGATTGTTTAGAAACCTTGTTTCTGGAGCAAAAATACAGAATTTAGGCTTGATAAACACTTCAAACAATAATTGGAACTCGGCAATCCTTGCTCAAGACGTAACTAATGGAGTAACAATAAAAGACGTTGCAATCAGTATTCCTACAGGCGCAAGTTGCTTTGGAATGTTTAACAGTTTAGCAAGTAGTTCTGGTGAAAATATTATGGAAAACGTAGTAGTTTATTACCCAGGAAGAAACACTATTGCAAATTCTTATAAAGCAGGTTGTGCGCTCACTATGACCAACTGTTACCTAGTAAGCGACAAAACACCGTTTGCCACGGATAATGGCGGAGAAAACGACGCATATGACGTAGCAACGGCATCAACGTGCGCAAACTTATCAGCATTAAAGACTGCTAGCCAAAATTTGAAAAATTTCGGCGAACTATGGAGTATTGACCAAAGTGGAAGCCTCTGTTTTGGTAACGATATAGTAATCAGCGCAAATTAAAGGTAAAACCCGAGTAAACTCGGTAAAAAAATAAAAAATCCGCAAAGCGGAAAAAGGAGGAAAAAAATATGGCAAGTAAAGAAGTAAAAAGAAAAATTGCATATGAGACCCCTTTAATTAATCTTGAAACTTCTTACACGAAGGACGTTCTGTTAGAATCGGATTCATCTAAAAACGATATGAATACGTGGGCAACAGAAGACTTTGTGAACTCGTTGGGAGGAGGTGCAGGCATATGAAAAATGCAAGTTTAAGAAATAAAGTTGTGCTTGTGCTTAGTTTGTTTATGGTTTTGTTCCTAACCTGTTCAATCTGTGTAACAGGCGCAAGGAATGCAAACGCTGAAAACGAACTCCAAACGGCACTATCCAGTTTTGAGATGCAAGAAGTGCAACAACTTAGAACGGATGACAAGGGAATGAGATTCGTAGCGACAATTTCGGTAACGCAGTATGAGGACTTAATTAAGCCTGAAAGCGAATTTACCGATATAAAATACGGATACTTTATTATGCCCAAATACTATGAAAAAATCGCAACGATAAGCGAAGAAAGCACTTTCGGTCAACAGGCAAAGTTTACTTGGGACGTTGGCTCATCTGAAATTGTTGACGGTAAAGTTGATGGTAAATTCGTTATCTTACACGGCAACGATGCAGTACCTGTTCGTGGTCAAATGGAAGAGGGGGGAGAAACCGTGTATATGTTGAAAGGTTCTGTTATTGGAATATATGACCAGAACTTGGCGATGAAATATACGGCAAGAATGTACGTAGAGGCTACAAAAGGTGGCAACACTTATTACGCTTTTGCGGATGAGATGATCACTTCTTCTTCAATGGTTGACGTTGCTATTAGAGGTATTGAAGACAATACTGGCGACGTTCCCACAGAAGTATATCAAGGATATATAAATTCGTATAAAACGTGGTATAATGGTGTGAACGGTCAAGACCCAACCTATTCATATACAATCAATTACTTAAACGCTAATGACGAAGTTGTTGCAAGCAGTAAAGTTGATGGCAATGAAATAGGTAGTGAAATTACAGAAACTGCTAAAGCGCCAGACGGATATATTTTAGACAGCGCAAACCAAAGCAAAAACGTGCTAACCGGTAAGGTTTATGCAGATAACAACTTGACCTTAAAAGTTTACGTTAAAGCAACACAAAAAATAGAGGGTAACCTTTACAACAAAGAACTTTATCACTTTAGTAAAGATACAACTGCAGAAAATTATGAAATAACTCTCCCTGTTGAACTTGGTGACGTAACACCTACTGTTAAGGTAGCGGGTACGGCTGTAAACGCAACGTATGATAACGCAAACAAAAAATTAACAATCCCTGTTGCAGACGTAGCGAACATAACCTGTGGCGATACTGAAATGATATTAGACACTGCGGACGTTTATTATACGGCTAAAGTTACCGTTGCAGATAGAATTATAAATAATGCTGAAGAGTTTATGTTCTTGCAAACTGCAGGTCAAGCAGTTGGTGCAACACCATATCATTATATTCTTATTGGAAAAGATATTGATGGTATAACTGGGTATGTAAATGCAGATAGCAATATTTTTAGAGGCACGCTTGATGGTAAAGGTCACGTTATAAGTAACTTTACTTTTGGTAATAGTCACGCTCTTTTCTCCAAAATGACAGGTACACTTAAAAATATTGCGTTTGTAAACATGACGTATAATACTGGTCATGGTTGTGCAATGATAGCAAATGAAGCATTTACAACTGGAAAGGTAGATAACGTATTTATTTCAGGAACAACGAACAGCCTTTCAATCGTATTTAATGCGGCACAGGAAAATAATATTGTATCAAATTCTATGTTTGTAGTTAACGGTACAAACGAAAGTAAACTATCTA
This sequence comes from Christensenellaceae bacterium, assembly GCA_045656465.1. Classification (GTDB taxonomy): domain Bacteria; phylum Bacillota; class Clostridia; order Christensenellales; family Borkfalkiaceae; genus UBA1259. The sequence continues at coordinate 17,906 of JAZORG010000026.1, read as the reverse complement.
ATAATGCGCTTATTAAAGCAAGTGGTCAGGCAAAAAATTGTTACGTAGTTTCAAACTATACGGGGGGCATAGCAACTACCGCTGAGGATAGTTATGCTTTTGATACAGAAAGTGCGTTGATTAGTTCGTTAAATCAAGAAATACCAGAAGGATTTAATTCTAGTTGGTCAATCAATGAAAAAGGCGTTTGGTTTGGTGGAAAACTTGTTGTTGCTTCTGTTTCGGAAACAAAAACTGTAGAAGGAGAAAAGAACAACGGCGAACTCTTCTATTTCAGTAAAGACGTTGCTACTCCAACAGGTTATGCAAGCACATACGTTGAAAATGGCTATTATAAAATAACAATGCCTGAAAGTTTCACAGAAACGACAATTGATTTAATTAAAGTTGGCAATATTGTAGTTTATGACTTCTCGTTTAGCGCAGGTATGTTAAAACTACCAACCGCATTATTTGCTTCTGCAATAAATGGTGATGCTAAAATAACAATTTACGCAAACAATATTGTTTATACAGCAAATGTAACAGTGGCTGATAACGTATTATATGATACCAATGACGTTATAAGCGTATTAAATAATAGTGCTACGTTAGGCACTTCTAGCACAGGTGGATATATAATATTAGATGGAGATATAACTTGGGACGCTAACAAGAAATTTGGTTCTGGTTGGGGTAAGCAGATGTATGCAGACCTTGACGGAAAAGGTTATGCGATTATAGGTATGAAAACAGTTGCATATTTAGTATCTGGTTTAAATGGTAATACTATTAAAAACATTGCTTTCTTGAATGTTCAGAACAGTGATCCAAGCAAAGGTTTCTTCAGTAACTATACATCCTCAAATGGTGCTATAATACAGAATGTTGCCGTAACGTTTAGCGATAATGCCAAAGGTTTCGCAGGGTTAATTGGAACAATGAATGGAAATGTTACAATGACAAATACAGTAGTTGTATGTAATAGCTCAAGTTATGGTTATCTTGATTCTTATGCAAGTGGAAAAACGCTAACCCTTAATAATACTTATTGTATAACTGCCTCAACTACTTCAATTAAAACTCCAACAAGTACAGAAGATGCGATTTATACATCAGCACAAGCAACTGTTAGAGCCGACTTTAATGCGTTTAAGACAGAAACTACTATGAGTTCATTTAATTCTGGTTTCTGGAAATTAGATGATACAGGACTTTATTTTGGTGGTGATTTAGTATTGGCAAAACCTGCTAATTAGTTATTAAAAAACAAAATTTATTTAAGGTTGGTGGGGTAAATCTTACCCCACCGATACTTAAATTTTAAAAGGAAAAAGAATGACATCTATGTTACAACACGCAAAGTGGATTTGGAATTCAAAAAATTATATTGATGACGAATACGTTGATTTTATTGCAGATGTTAATTTAACAAGCGCAAAAAACGTTTATATAGATATATCTTATGACGGAATGTTTGCGTTAAAAGTTAACGGCGAACTTGCATATTTTAACGAGTGTTCTGATGACGAAAACAACAAAATGTTTGATAGGTTTTTACTTGACAGTTTTTTAAACATTGGTAAAAACATTTTAGAGTTGACAGTATGGCACCACGGCAAGGGGTCTGCCACTTATAAGCCTGCTAAAGCGGGGTTGATTTTTTGCGTTCATCAAAACAACAACGTTTTATACGCAACTGATGAAAGCACTCTTTCAAGACTTAATACTAAATACAAAAACGGATATTGCAAGTATATAACAGGGCAGTTAGGATTAAGTTATAAATATAATAACACAATTGAAAACAATCAGCCCTTTACAAAGAGCGTGTTTATAGAAAAAAGCAAAGAATTTACTTTAAGAAAAATTGCTCCGCTCGTTTTAGAGGGGAGAGTGGAAACAAAAATTAAATTTGAAAACAATATTGTTACCGTAGATATGATAAAAGAAACGGTAGGTTTTTTAGAACTTGATTTTATCAGCGAACAAAGTCAAGAACTTACCATTATTTACGGGGAACGTTTAGATAAAGATAATAAAGTGCCACGCAATCTTGCTACAAGAGATTTTAGCGTGGAATTTACCGCTAAAAAAGGCGAAAACAAGGTTATATTGCCTTTAAGAAGATTGGGCGGAAGATATATTCAGTTTGAAATCTCTTCCCAAATTAAAATAAATTACATAGGCATTCGACCTGTAACTTATCCTGTCAAGGAGGTTGCAAAAAAATTTACTAATCCCTTGCATCAAGATATTTACGACATTGCATCTTACACGCTTAAGTGTTGTATGCACGCTCATTATGAAGATTGTCCTTGGAGAGAGCAAGCGCTTTACGCTTTAGACAGCAGAAACCAAATGCTTTCAGGGTACGTTGCTTTTAAGGAATATCCTTTTGCAAGGCACAGTTTATTGCTTTTGGCGAGAGGATACTTAACAGATTTAAAACTAATTAACCTTACCTATCCTAAAGCGAGTGAATTACCTATACCGTTCTTTTCATTGGTATATCCTATTCAGGTTTACGAGTATATATCAAATAGCAATGATTTTTCTTTGCTTGATGAGGTCGGCTCGGTTTTAGATGGCATTATGCAAGGCTTTACCGAAAGAATTGATAAAAACGGACTTATTCCCACCTTTAACTTTCCTTGTTGGAATTTTTACGAGTGGACAGACGGAAACGATAATTCTTGGGAGATTGGCAGAAAATCAAATAAAGAATATTCTCTCCGTTACGACTTAATTCTAAACGCTATGTACGTTTTCGCTTATTCTTTTTACGATAAAATTAAGGGCGTTAAAACCGATTTAACAAAAACGGTTGATGCCATTCGCAACACCTTTTATAACGAAGCCAAGGGACTTTTTATAAGTAGTACAGAAGGCGGAAATTATTCTGTTTTAGCAAACTCGTTTGCTATTTTATGTGGCGCAGGAGATAAGGGTTTAGCGCAAAAAATCGTCTCGCAAAGGGAAAAACTTGTTGACGTTTCACTTTCTATGATAGACTTCTTTTATACTGCACTCTTAAATTCGGATAGTTCTTATAAAGATTACGTTATTAAAGATATCGAAGAAAAATATGGGTATATGTTATCTTGCGGTGCAACTACGTTTTGGGAAACTATTAAAGGAGCACAAGATTTTGATGGTGCAGGCAGTCTTTGCCATGGTTGGAGCGCAATTTGTCTGTATTGGCTAAATAAACTTGTAGGTGGCGAAAATGAGCGTTAATAATAAACTTTGCGTTATGCTAGATTGTTCTAGAAATGCTGTTATGAAACCCCAAAAGGTAAAAGAATTTATTCTTACCGTTAAAAAGTTCGGCTATAATTCAGTTATGCTTTATTTAGAGGATACTTTTGAGGTAGAGGGCGAACCTTTTTTCGGGTATATGAGGGGAGGCTACAAAAAGGCAGAATTAAAAGATCTCGCTCTTTTTGCAGATAAAAATGGGGTTGAACTTATACCTTGCATTCAAACGTTAGCGCACTTAAATGCAATTTTTCGTCATTCAGACTATGCTTTAATTAACGATATTGCAGACGTTTTGCTTGTGGGAGATGAACGCACAAACCTACTTATAGAAAGAATTTTTGAAACCGTTAAAGAATGTTTTATTTCTAAAACGGTTAACGTCGGATTAGACGAGGCTCATTTGCTCGGACGTGGGAAATATGCGGATATTAACGGCTTTAAGGAGCGTTTCGAGGTATTTTGCGATCACCTTGAGTTTGTATGCTCTGTCGCCAAAAAACACGGTTTTACGCCCGTTATGTGGTCGGACACATTTTTTGAAAAGGCAAAATCGGGCATTCCTTACGATTGTTTAGAAATTTCAGAACAAACGCTTAAACGTGTTCCCGAACAGGCGGAACTCGTTTTTTGGGATTATTATCACACCGATAAAGATTTTTACGATAAAGTTATTAAGGCGCACAAGCGTTTTGCTAATCCTATTTGGTATGCTTGCTCGGCTTATACTTCAAGGGGTTTTTCGCCAAACAACGCTTATTCTATGCGTGCCATTGAGCCTGCAATTAGAAGTTGCAAAGAGAACGGCATTGATAACGTTATCGTTACAATGTGGGGTGGTAATGGAGCAGAGTGTTCGCTCTTTTCCGTTCTTCCATCACTTTTCTTTACGGCAGAGTGCCTAAAAGGAAATTTTGATAAAGAAAGCATTGCTCTAAAATTTAAGGAAATTACTGGCGAAGATTTTAACGCTTTATGTTCACTAGATATGCCTAATAACGTTGGTGTTAGCGACCAAAATTACGGACCTGCAAAATATATGCTTTTTAACGACTTGTTTACAGGACTTTACGATAGTACGGTTAATCCTAATGATGCTAAAAAGTATTCGGAAATTAAAAAAATGCTTATAGAAAACGCAAAGGGCAGTAAGTATGCATATATTTTTAATACACTTATTGAACTTTGTTCGGCGTTGGAAATAAAATTCGATTTAAGTCATCGCATAAGAGAGGCTTATAAGGCGAATGAGAAACAAAACTTGAGCGCAGTTATAAAGGATTGTGAAGAGGTGCTTTTACGCATAAATTCCTTTTATAAGGCTTTCAAAACGCAATGGTTTACCGATAATAAACCACACGGTTTTGACGTTCAGGATATCCGCATTGGCGGACTCATTAAAAGAATTGAAAGTTGCAAAGAAAGACTGTTGGATTTTACCACAAATAAAATAGATAGGATAGAAGAACTTGAGGAAGAGCAAATAGATATCGTTAGTGGAAAAAAGGAATTTTCAAAAGAAACAGTTGTGTTTAATGACTGGGGCAAAAACGTAACCGTGAATATCTTGTAAAAAGTAAAAGTTAAAAACCGTTGTGTTTTAATGACATAATGGTTTTTTTGTGCTAAAATATTAATATAATGTTAAGGAGAATTACTATGTCAGCAAAGCGTTTCGGAATTATGCTCGATATGTCGAGAAATCACGTGATGAAGATTGGTAAACTTAAAGAGTACACCTCGATTATAAAAAAATTCGGTTATAATACAATTATGTTATACACCGAGGATACTTATGAAGTAAAAAACGAGCCATATTTTGGATATATGCGTGGAAGTTATACGGTAAATGAACTTAAAGAATATGATGCGTTTTGCAAGGAAAACGGCATTGAACTAATACCTTGTATCCAAACGCTAGCGCACTTAAACGCAATATTTAGGTGGAGCGAATATCAACAGATAAAGGACACTAATGACATTTTGCTTTGTGGAGAAGAGCGCACTTATCAACTTATAGAAAACATATTTTCAACTCTTGAAAAGGCATTTACGTCAAGGCTCGTTCATATCGGAATGGATGAGGCGGAAATGATGGCGCTTGGTAAATATTTGCAAAAAAACGGATACGTTAATCGTTTTTCTGTTCTTAACGAGCATTTAAATAAAGTTATGGAGATTGCTAAAAAGCACGGATTTAGTCCTATTATTTGGTCTGATATGTTCTTTAAACTCGGAAATAACGGAGAATACTATTTGCCGCCAGATGGTAAGTTTAACGTTGAAGAGGCAATAAAATATATTCCAGTTGGGTTAGGACTAGTATTTTGGGATTATTATCATAGCGACAAGAAAATCTATGATAATATGATTAAAGCACACAAACAGTTAAGCGATAACGTTTGGTTTGCTGGTGGGGCTTGGACTTGGGCAGGTTTTGCGCCTTTTAATAAACTGACATTAAAAAATATGACTCCAGCAATGAAATCTTGCGCTCAATATAACGTAGATAATATCTTTATTACTTGCTGGGGCGATAACGGCGCAGAATGTTCGCCGTTCGGTGTTTTGCCATCACTTTTTTACATTAAGAAAATTTACGATGGTGAAAGAAGTATTGCAAAAATTAAAAGAGAGTTCTTTGACCTTACGGGAGAGAAGTTTGACAGTTTAATGGCTCTTGATCTTCCCAACGATATTTGCGGGAATAAAGCAAGTGTAGTTAATCCTTGTAAATACGTTTTATATAACGATTTATTTAACGGATATATTGATAGTTCACTTCCACTAGGTGGAAATGAAGATTATAAAAGATATGCTAAAAAACTTAATAAACTTGCTAAAGGAAGTAAGTTTTATTATTTATTTAACACCCTATCACAGTTGTGTTCGGTGCTTTCGGAAAAATACGATTTAGGTATTAAAATTCGTTCGGCATACAAGAAAAATGACATAGAAGAACTAAAAGTATGTATTAAAAATATTGATACGGTTATTAAAAAACTTGACAAATTTTATTATGCTTTCAGAAAACAATGGTATTTAGAGAATAAACCTCACGGGTTTGACGTTCAAGATTTACGCTTGGGCGGACTAGAGAGAAGACTTAAAACGTGCAGAGAAACGTTGATAGAATATGTAAACGGGGGAGTTGAAAATATATCTGAACTTGAAATTGAACTTTTAGATTTGTTCGGCGGTGGAGAGCAGATAAAAAAAGAACTTGCTTGTCTTAATATTTGGACGGAAACGGTATCTGTTAACACAATTTAGTTTAATTCTTTTAGAACAAGGAAGTTTTGTAGCATTTGTTGGTGGACAAATTGCATTTGGAGTGGTATAATGCCTTTAAGTAAGAATAGTTATAAGGAAATTATAAAATGAAATTAACGTATTTAGGAACGGCAGCAGCAGAGGGCTTTCCTGCGCTGTTTTGCAACTGTAAATATTGCATAGAGGCAAGAAAAAAAGGTGGGAAAAATATCCGTACCCGTTCGCAAGCGTTGATAGATAATCAATTGCTTATCGATTTGCCACCGGATACGTATATGCATTTTTTGAATGGGAATGTGCGTTTTGACGCTATTCATACCCTCATTATAACGCACGGGCATAGCGATCATTTTTATGCAAAAGAACTAAAAAATAGACACAGCCCTTACGCCCACGATATGAAAGCAAAAAAACTGCAAGTTTATTGCAGTAAAGTCGTTTTTGATTTATTTGTAAGCGAAGTTGGTAGCGCAAAACTTGATGGGGTTGATTTTAATATTTTCTTCCCTTATCAAACTTTTTCTTCTTTTGGTTATAAGATTACACCTTTACCAGCAAGACACATGCAAGAGGGGGAGGCGTTTATATTCTTAATTGAAAAAGACAACAAGAAAATTCTTTATGCGCACGACACGGGATATTTTTACGACCACGTTTTTAAGTATTTAGAGGAAAATTCTATTACTTTAGATTTGATAAGTTACGATTGTACAAACGTAGAAAATTCTATTCCTGACACATATGCACATATGGGTTTTGAAAATATTGCAAGACTTAGAGAAAAACTCAAAAAAATCGGTGCTATTAACAACAAGACCATAGAGTTTGTAAATCATTTTTCGCATAATGGAAATCCCGATCAATCAATGCTTGAGAAAATTGCAAAACCGCTTGGGTTGAGGGTCGCATTTGATGGTTGTTCGGTAACCGTATGATGTATATAATATATCGCTCTTGATTTTTACCTTAAAAAACAACTCCGCAGTTCAATTTTTGAACTGCGGAGTTTTAATAACAAAAGATTATTTAGTATTAAAACTTAAATCTAAAAGTATTACGTCCTTTTTTGGGAATTTCATACATTTTTTCTAGTTCTGGACCGCAGGAGTGAGACCCAACACCACGCATAGATAAATCCACACAAACGTTAACAAAGTCGTTTTCTTTTAATTCAAAGTTATGCTTCGTGTCGTATAGTTGTCTAGTCGTATATGGATTAACCGAGAATGAGAAAGGTTTTTCTGCAGTTAAACTAAACAACTCTTTTACGTTTAAGAAAGTGCTGTGATAATGACTTCCCGACTCTTGTGGACGAACGTAATTATAATCGTAATTTTCTTTTGCATTACTCTCGTAATAGCCGTATTCGCAAGCAACGTTTTTATCAACGTAACTTTCTGTTTTGCCAAATCCAACAAAAGCAAAATCACTATATTTTTTATCGATTGTAAATTCAAAGCCGAAACGTGGAAGAGTGTTTATGTGGTCAGCAATTTCGTATTCTACATCAACTAATAATTCGTTATTTTCAACTGTGTAGTTAACGCTAAATTTTAAGAGAGGAATAACGCAATTTGCACCTATAGTTCCGTTTGCTTTGTATCCGTTAGCAGTTTTTTCAAATGAGAATATTTCGGGTTTAGCCTCGGTTAAACGGAATTTGTTTTCCCAAGAGGGAACTAGGAATTTATCGTTATCGGTAAACCTTAAAATGTTCCAATCCATAGGTGCTTTTAACACTTCTTTTCCATCAACTTTTATAGAAGTTAATAAGCCTGTGTATTTATCTGCATCTATTTCAATTTTTTTAGCGTTAGATTTAACTTGTGGGATTGCAACGTCTTTTATTTCAGATTTTGTTTTTCCAGCATAAACTGCCTTAACTTCTAAAGCGGCAGATTTTAATTTTCTATCAGCCGTTAAAAGTCCGTCGCAACAGAAGTTTCCGTCGTGCTCTTTTTCGCCAAAGTCGCCACCATATAAAAATCCTTTTTTAGTTTTAATAGCGTGGTCTGCCCATTCCCAAACGAAAGCGCCCATACATTGTTCGTTTTTGTATATTATATCCCAGTATCCTGCAACGTCTCCGCAACTATTACCCATAGCGTGAGTATATTCACACATTACGAAAGGTTTTGTTTGTTTGGGGTTGCTTAAAACAAGTTCGTCTATCATCTTATAACTCGGATACATGAGGCTGAACATATCAATATATTTTGTATTCTTGTACTTTTTATCAGCGTGGCGCAAGTTTTCATAGTGAACAGGGCGGGTTTTGTCACGGTTTTTAACGTATTTATTGCCGTCGAAAAAGGCTTTACCATAAGAACTTTCGTTGCCGAGTGACCAAATTATAACGGAAGAACGGTTTTTATCTCTTTCAACTAACGCAATATGCCTATCGGTTATACCGTCTGTAAAGAATTCGTTTTCAGCATATTCTTGCCAAGGTTTATCCTCATAACTTCCGTTAACAGCGCACGCACCGTGCGATTCAACGTCTGCCTCATCCATAACGTAAATTCCGAAGTAATCGCAAAGTTGATAAAATTCGGGCATATTTGGATAGTGAGAAGTCCTAACGGCGTTAACGTTCAAGTACTTCATAATCTTAAGGTCTTTTACAATGTCTTGAATGGTTACCGTTGCGCCTGTTTTGCAGTTAAAATCGTGGCGGTTTACACCTTTTAACTTTATAGGCTCGTTGTTTAGTAAAAATACCTTTCCGTCAATGGTTACCGTTCTAAATCCAACTTTTTCAACGATAAGTTCGTCGTTTGCTTGTATTTTTAAGGTGTATAGATATGGTGTTTCTGCCGTCCATTTCTTTACGTTTTTAACCGATAATTTTGCCTTTTTACTAGGCTTTACTATAGCAGTTTTACCGAGCAAGTTAATAGTAATAGGAATTGCGCTTTCATTGATGAAAGTAAGCACGCCGTCATCATTATCAAACTCCGTAATTATGCGGTAATCGGTTATATGCTCTTTGGGACGTCTTAAAATATATACGTTCCTATATATTCCTGAAAAACGTAGTTTATCTTGACATTCAAGGTAGGTGGATATACACCATTTTAATACTAGAACGTCAATGGTGTTTTCACCATTTATAACCAAATCGGTTATATCAAACTCACTTGTTGCGTGTGAAATTTGAGAATAGCCTTTTTTCGTGCCGTTGACGTAAAGATAAAATGCACTATCAACACCTTCAAAGTTTAAGTAATATTTTTCACCGTCTTTTTTGTCAAGGTAAAACTTGCGACGGTAATGCCAACAAGGGTTATCGTTGGTAATGTGTGGTAGTGTAACGGGGAAAGGGTAACGGTAGTTTATATATTGAAGATGATCGTAACCATGCATTTGGACACAAGCGGGGACTGGAATTTTTTCGGTTAACTCTTCGCTTACAACAACGTCTTCAACGTTTCTGTGTTGTTTAATATCCCACACTCCGTCTAATGAGATAAAACGTGAACTCTTATTACGGTCGATTATACCGTATTTGTTTTTAATTTCGTCTTTTGCAGAAAAAGGAATATAATAACTTCTGTGCTTTTCAACGCCTATCCTACTAAAACTTTCGTATTCTTTCATTTTTTATACCACCTACTTTGTGTTTTTTATTTCATTTTACAACTTTTTGGTAGTGTAAATCAATAAAACAACAAAAAAAGTCTATGTAGTATATATGCTAAAATATGCACAAAACAATACAAACGCTTGCTGTTTTTGGCGTTTTAATATATAATTACTGTATTGAGTAAATTTGAGAGGTGAAAAATGGAGGCAAACGTTGCATATCTTAACAACACCGTTTCTGTACAGATAGAAACAAATAAGCCGTTATCCGTGTCAAGTTGTGGATATTACCGAGTAGATGACGGACCTATGATAAAGACCGAACGACCGAAAGGGAGGGGGGATTATCAACTGCTTTATATTTTAGAGGGAAAAGCGTATTTTTATTTTGATAAGGGTGAAAGGGTAGTGAATAAAGGAGAGATGGTCTTGTATCGCCCTTTTGAACCTCAATGTTATATTTATTATCCAGAAGATAAATGTCAGGTGTTGTGGGTGCATTTTACAGGGTGTGAAGTGGAAAAAGTTTTAGATTATTATAATATTAAGAGTGATAAAAAAGTTTTTTACTCTGGCGCATTACCCGATTATCAATGGCTGTTTGAACAAATGATTCGTGAACTTCAGCTTTGCAGAACAAACTATCAAGAATTATTGACAATGTTATTAAGCCATATTTTATTACTACTAAACCGATATATGCAAGAGGGTGCAAAAACAGGGATTGCATCGCTTAACGACATAGAGCAATCAATACGTTATTTTAATGAGAATTATTTTAAGAACATCAATATTAACGAATACGCAAAGTCTTTGCATATAAGTCCGTGTTGGTTTAACCGTCGATTTAAGCAAATAACCAAAAAAACGCCCTTGCAATATATTTTATCCGTTAGACTTTCAAATGCAAAAATGTTATTAGAAACTAAGGGTTATAACGTTACAGAAACGGCTTACGCCGTAGGGTTTAATAATGCACTTTATTTTAGTAGCCTTTTCACAAAAAGCTTTGGTCTATCCCCAACAGAGTACCGAAAGAGGGCATTAAACAACAATTAAAATCATAATTGAACAAATAAAATCAATTTTGTGTGTAGAAATATACAAGTAGTTATTGTATAATATTAAAATACTCATTAAACTTGCTTTTCGAGGAGAAATACAATGGAGTTTATATTAGGATGTAATTATTGGGCGTCAAATGCGGGCGCAGATATGTGGAAAAACTTTGATATCAACGTGGTGGAAAGGGACTTAAAAATTCTATCCGAAAAGGGTGTTGAATACGTAAGAATTTTTCCTAACTGGCGAGATTTTTCCTTCAAAAGACGCATTGTATATCCGTTTACTACCTAGTATTTAAGGCTGTGTTTAAAGGAATATCTATGAGTTATTCAGAGGCGGCTTATATTGAGGGGGCAGGCGAATTTACTGTTATGTTTAAGATAGTTATTCCGCTAGCAAGAACGGTCATTTTAACTGTTTTCCTTATTTACTTTATTGCTTATTGGAACGATTATAATACTCCGTTATTGTACCTAACAACAAAGCCAACGCTTGCATACGGTATTTACTATATAGTGTTCAAGCAAGCGGAAAATGAAGTATGTAACGTACCTATGCGTATGGCGGGTGCATTCTTACTCTTCACTCCCATTTTGATTTTGTTTTCTTTCTTTAGAAAGTCAATCATGCAAAACCTATCTATGGGTGGCGTAAAAGAATAGTAGATTTGCAAAAATTAAAAAGATTTTTAGTGGAGCAGAGATAGAAATTTATCTCTGCTCCATATTTATTTTTAAATCTTTATAAGTAACTAATATTTTTAATATTAAAAATAGTTATTTGAATGCATGTTATATATAAATAATTTATCAATAATCTTCGGTCGCCGCTAAAACGGTAGGTGGCTACCGTTTTTTAACGCTGTTTCGAATCCTCTCCAAACAACTTTTCAACGATAACAAAAAAAAGAGTGCGTTTTGCACTCTTTTCCTGTTATGGCGGAGAAGAGAGGATTCGAACCTCCGGTACGTTGCCGTACACACGCTTTCCAAGCGTGCACATTCGACCACTCTGACACCTCTCCGTCTGTCAGTCTATCAACTATTCTAATATATTTTTAAAATAATTGCAACATTTTCCGACCTTTTTATCGAAAAATTATTACAAAAAAAATTAAAAAACTATATACAAATTCCTTTTTGTGTAGTATAATATATTTACAAGGTGATTTCTTGTTGGTAGCATCGGGTTGTCCCGAATCTATAAACATTATATATTAATAAGGAGGAGCTATATTATGGCAGCTAAAAAAGACTATTTTGGCCTTGATTCTACGATTAGTTTAATCCTTGCGATTATTCCTTTCACTTCGTGGATTTGTGGGGCTGTAACCCGTTTTCAAGAAGGTAAGATTCTTGCAGGTGTCTTACGTATTGTTTTAGGTTGGGGTATCATTTGGGTTGGAGACCTTGTGATGATGATAACCAAAAAACAAATTTGGCGTCTGCTCTAATTCTAAAGAAAAACTTTTGCCCTCTCCGTTATTCTGCGGAGAGGGTATTATTTTGCAAAACACAAGATATTGTGTTTTCTTTTTTAAAATTTACAAAATATTGTGATAAAACGTTGACAAGGTAGCATATAGTATGATATATTTATACTGCTCACATTTAAGGGAAGAAAAACAAATACGGAGGAAGATATAATGTTTCAGGTAAAAAAGAGAGACGGAAAATTAGTTGATTTTGACTTATCAAAGATCACAACAGCGTTGACAAAAGCGTTCAATGCAAAGCAGATTGATTACACGGCGGATATTTTAAATACGTTAGCACTTAGGGTGTCTGCAGATTTTTCAAAGAAGATTAAAGATGGTGTAATCAACGTTGAAGATATACAAGATAGTGCGGAAGTTGTACTTATCCAGTCTGGTTACGTAGAAGTAGCAAAGAGTTACATTCTTTATCGTAAACAGAGGGAAAAAGTTCGTAATATTAAATCTACACTCGTTGACTATAAAAAAGTTGTTGACGATTATTTAAAGGTTGCGGACTGGCGTGTTAAAGAAAACTCTACAGTAACTTATTCAGTTGGTGGTCTTATTCTTTCAAACAGCGGTGCTGTTACGGCTAACTATTGGTTGTCTGAAGTTTATGACGACGAAATAGGTGAGGCTCACAGAAATGCTGATATTCACATTCACGACCTTTCTATGCTTACGGGTTATTGTGCAGGTTGGTCGCTCCGTCAACTTATTAAAGAAGGTTTAGGCGGTGTTCCCGGCAAGATTACGTCTTCTCCTGCAGGTCATCTCTCAACACTCTGCAATCAGATGGTAAACTTCCTTGGAATTATGCAGAATGAATGGGCTGGTGCACAGGCATTTTCTTCCTTTGACACATATCTTGCTCCTTTCGTAAAGGTTGATAACCTTACGTATAAAGAAGTTAAACAATGTATTCAGTCATTTATTTACGGCGTAAACACTCCGTCTAGATGGGGTACGCAATCTCCGTTTACCAACATTACTCTCGACTGGGTTGTTCCTAACGACCTTGCAGAGATGAATGCTATCGTTGGCGGGAAAGAGATGGACTTTAAGTATAAAGATTGCGTCAACGAAATGTCAATGATAAACAAGGCGTTCATTGAAATTATGATTGAAGGCGATGCAAACGGTAGAGGATTCCAGTATCCTATTCCTACATACTCAATCACCTCTGATTTCGATTGGTCGGAAACCGAAAACAACAAATTGCTTTTCGAAATGACCGCTAAATACGGTACGCCATATTTTTCTAACTACATTAACAGCGATATGGAACCGAGCGACGTTCGTTCTATGTGTTGTCGTATGAGACTTGATCTTAGAGAACTCCGTAAAAAATCGGGTGGTTTCTTCGGTAGTGGTGAAAGTACGGGTTCAATAGGTGTTGTTACTATCAATATGCCGAGAATTGCTTACCTTTCTAACAATGAGCAGGAATTCTATGACAGATTGAAAAAGATGCTTGACATCTCCGCTCGTTCACTAAAAGTTAAACGTGATACGGTTACCAAGTTGTTAGAAGCAGGTCTTTATCCTTACACAAAACGTTATCTTGGAACGTTCAATAACCACTTCTCGACAATAGGTCTTGTAGGTATGAACGAAGCTTGCCTTAACGCAAAATGGATTAAGAAAGATTTAACTAACGCAGAAGCGCAAGCGTTCACTAAAGACGTTCTTAATTTTATGCGTAATAAACTTTCCGATTATCAGGAAATGTACGGCGACCTTTATAACTTGGAAGCAACTCCTGCAGAATCGACGTCTTTCCGTCTTGCTAAACACGACAAGAAGAGATATCCCGATATCATAACCGCATCGGATAATGATTCTACACCTTATTATACAAACAGTTCGCACCTTCCTGTAGGTTACACAGAAGATATTTTCTCTGCGCTTGACATTCAGGATGAATTGCAAACTCTTTATACATCAGGAACGGTTTTCCACGCATTCCTCGGTCAAAAACTCCCCGATTGGAAATCTGCTGCAAACCTCGTTCGTAAGATTGCTCAGAACTACAAATTGCCTTACTACACAATGTCTCCCACATATTCGGTTTGTGCTGATCACGGATATATTGCTGGCGAGGTTTACGAATGTCCGACCTGCGGTAAGAAAACGGAAGTTTATAGCCGTATAACTGGATATTATCGTCCTATCCAAAACTGGAACGACGGTAAGAGAAAGGAATTTGACGACAGAAAAGTTTATAATATAGAAAATTCCGTTCTTACAAAGAAAGATAACAAAGAATGCGCTTGCGAAAAGAAAGAAACAGTTATGCCAGAACTTGACGGACCGGTTCTTTTCACAAGAAACGGTTGCCCTAACTGTAAAACAAGTAAAATGATGCTTGATAAAGCAGGAATTAAGTATTCTGTTATAAATGCAGAAGAAGAAAAGGAACTCACAATCAAATACGGCGTTAAGAAAGCCCCAACACTTCTTGTACCAACAGGAAACGGATATACGGCGTACGATAACGCAAGCGAAATAAGAAAATATATAGAGAACAAATAATGTACGATTTAATAGTAATAGGCGCAGGCGCAGCAGGGATGACCTCTGCGCTCTACGCATTGAGAAACGGAAAAACAGTATTAGTTTTAGAAAGTGAAAGTTTAGGCGGGCAAATTGCAACGTCGCCAAGATTGGAAAACTATCCTTCAATAAAAGAAATTAGCGGTGAGCAGTTTGCAGATAATCTCTTTGAACAAATTACTCATCATGGTGCGGAAGTGGAGATAGAGAAGGTTGTCGGTATAGAAAAACTTTCGGATAAAACGTTTAAGGTAAAAACTGAATATAACGAATATTCATCTAAAAGCGTTATAATTGCTTCGGGTGTTAAACATAAACACTTAAGAACCAAATCTCAAAGGGACGATTTAGTAGGAAAGGGTGTTTATTATTGCGCTCTCTGCGACGGGCCTTTTTATAAGGGGAAGGAGGTTGCAGTTATTGGCGATGCTAATACTGCTCTACAATATTCAATATTGCTTTCAAGTTACTGCAAAAAGGTATATATTTACACCTTGTTTGACAAATTCTTTGGTGATAAAGCGCTTGTAAAAGCACTTCACGCAAAGGAAAACATAGAGTGGCGACCCAATACTAGCGTAACCGATTTCATTGGCGAAAATGAATTGACGGCTTTTGAATATAAAGACGCTGATGGAAATATCTGCACGCACGAGATTCCTGCAGTATTTGTTGCAATAGGTCAAATTCCCGATAATAAAGCGTTCGCAGATCTCGTTGACCTTGACGATATGGGATATATTATCTCGGATGAAAATTGCACGACTAAAACTGAAGGGTTGTTCGTTGCAGGTGATTGCAGAACTAAAGCCGTAAGGCAGGTTGCAACAGCCGTTTCGGACGGTGCTATTGCAGCGACAAAAGCATCTGTATATATTGAAAGTTTAGATAACTAAAAAACGCCTGAAAAGGCGTTTTTATATTCATTAGAAAGGTAAATATTATGTTAGATTTTATATATAATACGCCTACTAAAGTGTTCTTTGGAAAAGACAAAGAAAAAGAAGTGGGCAAAATAATTAAAGAATACGGCTACAAAAAGATTATGATGCAGTATGGTAAGAACAGCATCAAAAAGAGCGGACTTTACGATACTGTAATGAATTCCTTAAAGGAAAACGGCATAGAAGTCGTTGAAATGGGTGGGGTAGAACCAAACCCAAAGATTACATTTGTTAGAGAGGCAATAAAGAAAGCAAAAGCAGAAAACGTTGAAATGGTTCTTGCTGTCGGTGGGGGTAGCGTTATTGACTCTTCAAAATATACAGCATTAGGCGTAAAGGCAGATTGCGATGTTTGGGAATTTTCAATGGGGAAACAAAAACCCGTTGACGCTTTGCCCGTGGGGAGTATTTTGACGATTGCGGCAGCAGGAAGCGAAATGAGCAATTCTGCGGTTATAACTAACCTTGAAATCAATATGAAAAAAGGTTGCTCAACTGAGTTTAATAGATGTAAATTTGTAATAATGAACCCTGAACTTACCTATTCGTTAGGTAAATACCAAACTGCGTGCGGAATAGTTGATATTATGGCGCATACAATGGAAAGATACTTTACCGTCTGTCCACCGACCGACCTTACGGATAGAATATCCGAAAGTATATTAAAATCGGTTGTTAATGCAGGTAAAGTCCTGATTGAAAATCCAAACGACTATGATGCAAGAGCAACGATTATGTGGGCATCGAGTTTATCGCACAACGGGCTTACGGGATGCGGTAGGGAAAACGCTTTGCCTGTTCATCAATTAGAACACGCTTTGAGTGGAGAATTTGATTATGTCGCTCACGGCGCAGGTTTAGCGGTGTTGTTCCCTGCCTGGTCGAGGTATGTTTATAAATATAATCCTCAAAGATTTGCCCAGTTTGCACGCAGAGTGTTTGACGTGGTAGAAGAAGATGACGTTAAGGCGGCAATAAAAGGCATTGAGAGTATGGAAGAGTTCTTTTTAAGTCTTAATATGCCACTTAAATTAAGAGAGTTCGGCATAGAAGAAAATTCTATTGAAAGGCTTTGCGACCTTTGTACTTATGGTAAAACCCGTACGGTAAAAAGTATAGTTCTTTTAGATTATGAGGTAATTAAAGATATATATAAGAGTTGTTACTAATATAAACAGCGTATCCAAAAAACGGATACGCTGTGATTTTTTAGTGTAATTTTACTCTTTTGAATTCTCTTTTGCGTTGTACCAGGCGTCTGCAAGGTCTGCGACAGGTTTTGCCAGGTCTTCAATTTTCCAACCTGTTGTGTTTACTATTAGGTGATAGGACTTTCTGTCGCCCCAACTACCGTCTGCAAGCATATAACGAACTTTAGAGCGGTTTTTGTCAATTCTCATAATTTGGCGCTTTATTTCTTTATCGTTTAATTGCTCGTTTTCGTCTGCACGCTCTTTACATCTTGCTATTTTTGTATCCATATCAGCGCACACGAATATATTAAAGGGATTTTCCTCTTGTAAAAGTACGTCTGCATTTCTCCCAACAATAACACAGTTTTTTCCAGCTCTTGCAATTTCTTCTATAACTCTTTTTTGTTCTAAAAGGAGATTTGTTTGCGGTGCTTGAACAATCATTGGGGTGATAAAAGAATGGCGGAAAGTAAGCGGAATTGTTTGCCATTGATGATTGTTTAGCGCATATTCAACGTAGTTTTCTTCGTATCCGTTTTTTTCAGCTATAGCGGTAATAATTTCACGATCATA